>DASWJW010000293.1:0-6295 GCA_036396955.1 Planctomycetota bacterium | reverse complement strand
CAGCCCGGCCGGGCCGGCGCCGACGATCAGCACGCTCCGGACCCGCTGCGCGGGATCCGTCGCGCCGAGCCGGTAGCGCGTCGCGGCGCGCGCGGTGAACTCGAGCGCGTGCAGCACGCAGGCGAGCGGCTCGGTCATGGCGGCGGGGATGCGGTCGAGACCGGACTCGATGCGCACCGCATTGACCGCCGGCACGGCCAGCGCTTCGGCGAACGCGCCCGGCAGCCCCGAAATACCGTGCTCGCGGAAGTCTTCGCACTGGTGGCTGTCGCCGCTCGCGCAGAACTCGCACACCGGAGTGCGCGCCGTGCTGTGGCAGTTGAGGCCCTGGTCAACGATCACCCGGCTGCCGGCGGCGAGATCGCGGACTTCGGCGCCGCATTCGAGCACTTCGGCGACGATTTCGTGCCCCAGCACCTGCGGATGGTCCGCGAGCGACACCGGCCGTCCGCGCGCGTCGAGGTGGTAGTTGGCTTCGCCCGAGTAGATGTGCATGTCGGTTCCGCACACGCCGACCGCGACCGGCCGCACCAGCACTTCGCGCGGCCCCGGCACGGGGCACGGCAGCTCGCGGATCTCGATGGTTTCCGGTGCGGTCAGGACGGCGGCGCGCATGCGTTGCATCGAATTCATTCTTTGTGGAGCCATGCGCGCAGCACTTCGCCCACCAGCGGGGAGGCGTCATCGAGCAGCCGGCTTCGGAAGGAATCGCTCTTGGGCTCTTCCGGGTAGAACAGGCTGGAACCGGCGGCCAGCAGCATGCGCACCAGCTCGGCGTAGGCTTCCTGGTGTTTGTCGGCGCCGCCCGAGTAGCGTGAGCCGTGCACCGCCCAGCCGAGCGGCGAACTCTGGTGCGCGTCTTCGAAGACGTCGAGCGGAGCCCCGGCGTCGATCAGCAGGCGCGCGTTCGCCGGCTGCCCGAACCACGCGGCCTGGTGCAGCGGCGTGCCGCCGTCGAGTCCGGGGGCGGTGAGGTCGGCGCCGGCGCCGATCAGCAAGGCGACCGGTGCGCGGTCGTTGCGTCCCGCCATGTCGGCGAGCAAGCGGTCTTCTTCCGGGTTGCCGGTGTGCGCCGCCCGGGGATGTGCGGCCAGCATGGCGCGGGCTTGCTCCAAGTCGCCGTGGGCCAGCGCGACGGCCAGCCGGTCGGCCTGATTCAACGCGGTTTCGGCGCCGCGCTTCGCCAGCAAGGTCGCGACTTCGTCGAAGCCGCGCCGGATGGCGTGCGCGTAGCCGGTCTTGCCCGCGCCGTTGCGCGCGTCGATCGCCGCGCCGTGGTCGAGCAGCAGTTCCACCGCCGGCAGGCGCCGCCGGCGGACCGCCACGTGCAGCGGCGTCTCGGCGAGGGGACCGTGCGGCTCTTCGAGGCCGGAGTCGTCGGTCTCGAGCCACTGCCGCAAGTCGGCGTCGCCGTCGGGACCGTAGTGCCAGTCGAGGAGTTCTTGGAGCTGCACGGCGCGCGCGTCGCTCTAGTCCGTCTGCGCGTCCCACCAGGCGCCCGGCCGGTAGGTCCCGAAGTACCACACGTGGCCTTCGGGGTCCTCGGCCATGCACCCGCGCGAGCCGTAGTCTTCGTCCGCGAGTTCCTGCACGATGCTCGCTCCGGCGGCCTTCGCGCGTGCGAAATGCGCATCGGGGTCGCCGACGTGCACGGAAAGCGCCTGGTTCACGCCGTCGAGCCCGCGCGGGCTCACGCGCCCTTGTTCGGGCTTGGCGCTGCTCACCATGATCACGCCGGTGCCGAGGGTCAGCTCCGAGTGCCGGACCATGCCGTCCGGCCCCGGCACCACCAGCCGTTTCTGGAATCCGAACGCGGTGCACAGCCACTCGATGGCGGCGGCGTCGTCGTCGGAAAGCGACGGGTAGACGTCGGACGGCGTGGTTTCCTGGCTGGCCATGGGGACTCCAGCCGGGAGTCTAGCGGCCGCGGGGATCAGCGGGCGGGGTCGTGCACGGTGCAGCTCAAGTGCTGCACGGCGAAGAACTCGCCCAGCTCGGCCGGCTGGAGCGCGGCCAGGGGCTGCAGGCCGCCTCCCGAATCGAAGAGCTCCCAGCTCTCGTGCGGCACCACGCGCACCTCGATCCGCCGTTCGGCCTTGCCGAACAAGTCCTCGGCGTGCAGGACCCAGTGACCGGCCCGGTTCGGCTCCAGCGTCAATTCCCGCGCCTGGGCGTGGACTTCCGGAAGTTCGAGCGTCACTTCGCCGTCGGCGGCTTCCGCCACCATGCTTTCGATCGTCACGACGGCCGCTTCTTCGAAGGCGAGCACGCCGCTCCATGCGTCGTCCGCGTTGCGGCCCAGGGTGATGGCGATCCGCTGGCCGGTGCGCAGCTGGCCGATGAGCGCGTGCTCCGCGGCTGCGTCGCCGTTGGCCTTGCAGACGTCCTGCACGTAGTCGCGGCTGGAGACGTCGGCCATGAACGCCGCTCCCGAAGGCTCGATCCGTGCGCGGCGCCGGTAGGCTTCGGGCGCGCTGTCCGCGCCGGGCTCGTAGACCGTGACTTCGACCACGAATTCTTCGTGACCGTTCGGTTCCGAATGGCGCACTTCGTCCGCATCGCGAGGAGCGGAACAAGCGGCGGCGGAAAGGGCGATCAGCGCCCAAGGCAAAGGGCGAACAGGCATCGATCGAAAAAGCGAGTGGGGGACGGCTTGCCTGAGCGGGCTCCAGCGGGGCGATTCGAGAGCGTAGCCCAACAGCGGCCGCGGAATGGCCGACTTGAGCGAATCCCGCTCCGGAAGGCGATCCGGCGCGGAAAAGCGCGGGAATTGCCGGAAAACCCGGCTCGTGCCGGGCCTGGCGGGGTCGTCACAGGCTCTGGAGGGAGCCGTAGATCGTGTGGGGAAGGTCCGCGATCGCCGCGACCAACGCCGGCGACAAGCTGCCGAACAACTCGATCGCAGGATCCGCGCACCGGACGATTTCGGCGATCGTCGCACCCACGTGCTCGAAATGTTCGAGCACCGCTGCGGAGTCGCGGTAGGTTTCCTGGACCACGCACCGGGTGCCGTCGTCGCTCAGGAACCAGTCGTACTGGATCGTTCCCGTGTCCTGTTCTTGGACGATGCGCAGGCACGTCTCCGCGTGGGTCTTGAAGACCTCGAGCTGGCCGGGATGGATCGCGAAATGGGCGGTGAGTCGGACTTCGTTCATGCATTGGATTCCGGAGTTCCGGTCGGTTCCCGGTGCGGGCGGTGCGCCTTGCGGCCGCCGCGCTCGATCTTGGCGCTGCACAAGCCGCTGTCCCGCAGCGCCGCGGCCGTGCCGAGCGCGCGTTCGACCAGCTGGCGCGCGCCCTCGTGCAGCTCGGCGTGGTCCTGGACGTAGCGCACGTTGTTCTCCATGTCCTCGGCCGACCAGCCGCGCGAGTGCGCGACGTAGGGGAACGGCGGAAACACGAAGCCGAGCTCGGCGAAGAAGCTGAGCAGCTGCCCGGCGACGCCTTGCACGTTGTCCTGGCCGCCGGTGATCACGAAGGCCGCGACCTTGTCGCGGATCAGCACGCGGTCGCGGATGGTGATCTGGTTCTGGATGCAGTTCATCCGCTCGACCATCTTGAAGTACAGCGCGCTCGCCGAGCCCCAGCGGATCGGGGTCGCCAGCAGCACCACGTCGGCCCAGTGGACCAGGCCTTCGTAGACCTCGGTGAGCTGGTCCTCGGGGTCCATCTGCGTGATCGAGCACGGCCAGGTGCACGCTTGCGCGGCGCGCGAGTAGAAGCCTTCGCACGGCCGGAATTCGAGTTCGGCGAGGCGGATGAGTCTCGCCTCGGCTCCGTGCGCTTCGCGCGCGTGCGCCAGGGCCGATTCGAGCAACGCCTCGGAGGTCGAGTAGCGCGGATGCTGCGGGTCGAGGCTGGTGGTCGAAATGCCCAGCACGCGCGGCGGACCCGGCGCGCGCACGGGCTCGCGCTCAAGCGCATGCGGCGCGTGCGGAGACTTGGCGCGCTTGGTCACCGGCCGCCGGCTGACGAACAGCCGCCCGGCCTCGACCTTCACCAGGTGGCGGGGCACCTGGTCGGCTTCGAAGCCCGGTTCGCCGACCCCCGTGCAGTGGTGGAACTTCCAGTAGTGCCAGGGGCACTCGACGTACTCGCCCTGCAGCCGGCCTTCGCCGAGCGGGCCGCCCACGTGGTTGCACACGCCCGAGATCGCGCCAAAGACGCCGTCGCGCCACGACACGGCCACCGCTGTGGTGCCAAGGCGCACTTGCTGCAAGGGCGGGTCGCGGAAGGCGGCCTCGGGTCCGAGGTCCACCCAGTCGGGCTCTTGCTGTGCTCCACTCGCGTTCATCGCAGTCTCCTGATGCCGCGCACGCGCGCTGCGGCGGGGATTCTAGCCGGGAGCCTGCGGGGCTCGCGCACTGGTGGCGTCGTGGCGGATGGCGGTGATCGTGCCGCGCCAGTACGGCTTCCGTCCGCCCGGGAGCAGCCACGAGACCTCGCCTTCGACCGGAATGCGCATGCCGTCGCGCTGCTCGTGGCGCGTCCACCGCGCTTCCCACGGCGTGGGGACCATCTTGCCGGACACGGCGCGGGTGCGGGCGTCGCTGTGCACCGATTCGATCATGCCGTCGGCGTGGAACCGGAAGAGCAGCGAGGCGGTGGTCGCGCCGTCCACCAGCGTGGCCCGCGCCGAAGCGTCGTCCACGGCCTCCCAGTGCACGCCCTGGCTGGGGAGCAGCGCGGTGGGAAACCACGCGGCCTCGGCGAGAAAGCGCATCAACTCGCCTTGCGCGACTTCCGGCGTGCCGCGCAGGTCGGCGACGGTGGCGAGGCCGAGCATCGAAGCATGCAGGATCCCCTGGCCGGCGACGTAGGCGTCGTGCACGCGCACCGACATTCCCGGCAGCAGGAGGATCCGCGCATCCCAGACGAATCCCGGCCTGCGGGCGACGAACCACTGGTGGGAGCGGAAGCGCTTCCACGCCTCGCCGGACTCGCTCATGTTGAAGATCCCGGAGTGCTCCACGTGGACCGCGCGGACGATGCGCTGGCCGTCGCGGAGCGCCGCGCGGAAGTACCGCCGCACCGGTGCCGGCAGCACCGGCAAGCGGCTCTCGCGGTAGGTCTCCTCCGGCAAGGGCAGGCGGGTGGCGACCAGCCTGCCCATCAGCTTGTTGGTCGCGGACATCCACCGGACGGCGCCGGCGACGAGCGCGACCGCGATCAACAGAGGGAATCCGAGCAGGACGAACTTCATCGGTTGACGCGTTCCTCCGCCTACGGCCCGGCCGGGCGATTGCCCGGCTTGCCTACTGCTCGGCCGGAAGCGGTGCCGACGCGTGGTCGATCAGGTACACCCACTTACCGTTGCGCATGGCCTTGAGGTCGGTGTAGCGGCCGATCATTTCCACGGTGCTGCCGTCGGGCGCGGGCATGGTGATGCGCCACAGGCCCCAGCCGACGACGGAGTCGCCAGCGGGCACTTGATGCGACTCGGTCAGTTCGAGCCTGGCCCCCGGCATCGCGGCGAAGGACTGCAGAGTGGCCTGATGGATCGCAGCGTGTCCGCGGGCCTGGAGCGCATCGGGCGGGAAGGACACCGCATCCGGGCTGTTCCAATACATGCTGCTGATCGCCGTCGCGTCGGCGCGGTTGAACGCGGCGACGAAAGCCTGGTCCAACGCGGCGGCGGCGGCGAGATTGTGGTCGGTGTTGGAGCGGCTGCGCGGGGTCGAACAGCCGGCGCTCAACCAGGCCGCGACGCCAAGAAACAGTATGGGCAGGTGACGAAGCATCGAGCGGGACTCGAAAGAGTCTTCGGAGAATTCGCGACGCCGGTCCGCGGCGCCGCCAAGGCGGACGAAGCTACCAGAAGCTCCGCCGCCCGACTCCTGCTATTCCTCCGCCCGGGCGGCCGCGCGCCTAGCTGGCGCGGCGGCGTTGCCGGCCGCGGCCCGAGGCGTGGGCGCGGTTGTTGCGGCCCAGAGCGCCGGGCCGGCTGCCGGGAGCCCCGGTGCGCGGTGCGCGGGTGCGCTCGGGGATGTTCTCTTCGGGGCCGGGCTCGAAGCCCTCGAACTCGCGGCGGGGGATCCGGTTGCCGATCATGCGCTCGGTGGCGCTGACCCAGCTGCGGTCGACCGAGGTGACGAAAGTGCACGCGACGCCTTCCAGTTCCGCGCGGCCGGTGCGGCCGATGCGGTGGGTGTAGGCCTCGGGCGTGTTCGGCACGTCGAAGTTGATCACGTAGGACACGCCGCTCACGTCGATGCCGCGAGCGGCGATGTCGGTGGCGACCAGCACGTCGTAGCGCTTGGCGCGGAAGCCGCCCATCGCGCGGTCGCGCTGGCCT
>DASWJW010000292.1:0-5384 GCA_036396955.1 Planctomycetota bacterium | reverse complement strand
CCACGACAGCACGTTGAGCGCCCGGTCGCGGAACATCGGCGCGAGCGCGGTCTTGAGCAGCGTCTCGCCGGTCTTGCCGTCGCTGCCGAGCACCGGCACGCCCTTTCTCTCCGCCCAGCAGGCGAACGCCGGAACCTGCGGACCTGGAGCCGGCGTGAAGTTGATGAACGGCAGGCCTTCGGCGACGGCGGCGACGCCGTAGAGCAAGGAGCGTGAGATCGTCGCCGGAGCGCCGAAAGCGAGCTCCATCGGATCGGCCGCGGGATCCATCCAGCCCTCGGGCAAGGTGCGCTTGCGCTCGACTGTCGCCAGGTAGACGACCACTGCGTGCTGCAGCCGTTCTTCTTTCATCCAGCCGCGGATGTCGCGGCGCAAGGCTTCGATCGCTTCGGAAGGCGCATGGAGCAAGCGCTCCCCCGCCGCCGGATCGACGATCTCGGAATCTTCCGGTTCGGGGACACCCGGCGCCAGGGACAGCTGCACGCGTTCGCGCAGTCCCGCGCACATTTCCACCAGGTCGCGCGGCAGGACGTTCGTGCGCGCGAGATCCTCGGCCGTCCGGTGGATGTCGCCGGCGACGTCCCAGCCGTGCAAGCGGAAACCGCACGGGTCGCGGAAGGGCACTGCGCCGAACTCGGGCAGCGAAGTCACCAGCCCCACCGGCGGCATGCCGGAGCGAAGGCCTTCGAGGCCGTGGAGCACGGTGGAGGCGACCGCACCGCGGGCACCCACGATGAAGAGACCGGTTCGGCTTGCGTCGGGGCTCAAGGCCTTCGTGCTGCGCGCAGGCGCAGGAAACGGGCGACGACTGCGGCATCCACGCCTTGCCCGCGAGCGGGTCGAAAGACGAGACCGCCGTCGGGGGCGGAAAGAGGAACCCAGTGCGGCTCCCGAGATCGAGGGTCTACGGAATGCGGCCGCGCCGGGTCGGGCCGGTCATTGTCGCTCCGCGCTCCCGCCGAGGGGTCGTCGGTGGCCGGGATTCCGGGCTGGCGAGGCGCCGCCGGATCCGCGCTCGGACCGGCAGCCGGCGGAACCGCGGCGGACTCCGGCCGGCCGGACGCACTCTGGCGCGCCATTGGTCCCGACAAGGCGCTGCGGTCCGCGAAACCTGGATCGGTGCCGGCCCACAAGGCCGCGAGCAGACAGACCAGGGCCAGGCCTGCCAGCGGCCGCCACTCGCCGCCCAGCCGGAAGGCCGCCGCCGTCAGCGGACGGGCGGCGGCGGCGGCGTGCAGGCGGTCGGCGAAAGGATGGCCCGCGGGCACGACGAGCGCAGCCCGCAGCAAACCTTCGGGATCGGTCTCGGGCCGCACCGTCCGCGCCGGCGGGATGCGAAGCGGAGCGCGGCGGAGAGCCATCGCCCCGGCGAGTGCTCCGCCGCAGAGCGCGGCGGGCAGGGGCGCACGGCCGTCGCTCCAGGCCGCCAGACCGAGCGCCGCCGCGCCGGCCAGTGCCGCCGCCCCGGCCGTGAAGCCGCGACCGCGCGCCACGACTCCGCGCGCGCGCCGCTCCAGGCTGCTCATCGGTCCCCGTCGACGTCCCGCGGCGCCGCCGGCGGCACCGGGTCGAGGCGTTCCCGGCAGAAGAGCAGCGTCACGGCGTGGTTCTGGCTCGGCAGGAGGAAGACGTTGGGATACCAGACGTTCTGATCGTCGGCTTCGGGGTCGGCGCCGGTGAGCATGTGGTTGGCCGGAGTGAAATAGACCAGGCTCACTAGGTTGCCCTCGGCCTGCGCGGCGTACATTTCCAGCGCGTCCTTGTGCGGCTTGACGAAGCGCGAACCGAGGTAGATGAAACGGCCGCGCTGGTACGTGCGGTCGGCGCGCACGTTGAGCACCAGGTCCTCGGCACGATGGAAGTGCTCTTCCGGTTCGCCGTCGGCGCCCGGCTCCTGCCAGTACGCGTACAGGTAGAAACCATCGCCGTGCGCCGGCGTCACCGTGTAGCCGGCCACGCCCGCTGCGTACTCCTCGGGCGTCGGCGGAGGATCGCGCGGACTCATGGTGCCGTTGACCCCTTCGCTGGCCCCGAGCAGTTTGAAGGCCGTGTTGAGCGCCACCGCGTCGAGCTCCTCGACTCCGAACAAGGACTCGTGGGTCTTGCCGCGGGCGGCGATCACGACCAGGTACTCGAGCGGTTCGTAGACCTGCGTGACGCGCGCTTGCATGCGGATGATTCCCGCGTCGAAGTCGAGGTACACGCCTTGCCGCGCCAGCTCATCGACCAGGATTCCCCGGGCCTTCGCCACGGCGTCCCCAGGGTCCTGGGCCTGGGCGGGCTCCATCGCTTCCATCGCTTCCGGCGCTTCCGCCACGGCCGGAGCAGGCAACTCGACTTGGCGCAGCTCGTCCGGCTCGCAGCGGATCGAAACCAGGAGGACCGGCAGCAGGAGGAAATTCACGCGCATCGAAGGGGCCCCGGGGCGTGTTCCTGCAACGAAGCAGGCGTGCCCAGGTTCAGCACGCATGGTAGCGGGAAGCCGCCTTCACTCGCCGGAAGTAGGCAGCCCGTCGAGAGCCGCTTGTGCCGCCAGTGCGAGCGGTCCGCCGGGCGGAGCGAGCCGGACCGCAGCGGAGTAGCCCGCGGCGGCGCCGATCCGGTCGCCCTTCGCAAGCAGCGCCTTGCCGAGCACGAAACGGGCCCGGGCGGTGGTGGGCGCGGCTTCGACGGCGGCGGCGGCCAGCTCCAAGGCCAGCACTTCGTGCGGTGACGGCGCGGCCGCGTCCTCGGCGGCAGCCAGATCGTCGAGCAGCAGTTCGGCCGCGTCGAGCCGGTGGCTCGTGCCAGCGCCGCCGGTGACGAGGGCGCGCAAGAGATCGCGGCGTTCGGCGCCATGCACCGCGGCGGCGCGCGCGACCAGCCGCTGTTCCACGAGGCGGTCGATCGGCAGCACCCAGCCGCGCGCGGCCGGGTCCGCCAGGCCGTAGTCGAGCTCGCGCGGATCGGCGAGCAACCGAGCCGGTGCCGCAAGCAGGTCGTCGAGAGCCGCGGCGGCGGCCGCGGGCCCGACGCTCCAGGCGGCGCGCACGCGCGACGCCGCGGCACGAAGCCGCGTGGCCGGATGCCGCCGCGAATCGGCGGCCAACGCCGCGCACCATGTCTGCGCGCGATCCGCGAGCGGGCCGTCGGCCAGCAAGCCCGCGGCGAGCAGCCAAGGGTCGGCGTCTCCCGCCGGCCGGCTGGCGGCCAGCTCCGCGCGAGCGGCGGCCGCATCGGCATCGGCCAGGCGAACGCTGGCCGCGAGCGCCGCCGCGCAGGCGTAGACTGCGGCGTTCTCGCCGGCCTGCCGGCGCGGTTCCGCCGGCGGCGCGCCAAGATCCGGCGCGCTTGCGCCGGGCTGGACGGCGAGCAAGCCCCCGAGCTCACCGGCGAGCGCGGTGGCTTCCGCGGCGCGCGGGTGCTCGCGCTGCACCTGCCACGCGGCGAGCCGCAATCCCGCGCGGAGACTCTCGTCGTCGAAGCCGCCGCCATCGGCGGCGAGCGCGAGCCCTTCGGTCCGCAGCTCATCTTCCTCGCGCGCGATCATCGCGCGCACCAGCGCTTCGGCGATTTCGTAGTCGCGGGGCGGGTTCCAGGCCAGCCGTGCGAGCCGCGGCCCGCCGTCGGGATGCGCTCCGAGGGCGCCGATCGCCGCGGCGCGGGTGATCGCCGCAATTCCTCCGTCGACCGCGAGATCTTCGATCAGCCGCAGGTCCTCGCGGCGGCCGCCGCGGGCCAGCGCGCGCAGCATGGGCTCCAAGCGCCCGCCGAGCCCGGCACCGGCGCGCGACCGCAACCAGGCCGCGGCGGCGTCGTTGCCTGCCGCGCGTCCGGTCGCAAGGGTGAGCAACAAGGCTTGCGGAGCAAGGTCCTGGCGCAGCAAACGCTCGAGCCAGGGATCGATCTCCGGGCGCTCGCGCAACAGACGCGCGACGTGGCCCGCGCGCGCGCCGGCCTCCCAGCCGCCCTCGGCGAGCCACTGCGCCGCACGCTCGCCGGAGGCGGGAAGATCGAGACGCGCGAGCTGCTCCGCCCAGGTCGCACCCGCCAACGGGCCGCTCTGCGCTTCGAGGCGCGCGGTATAGGCTTCGACCAGGTCGTCGACCGGCTCGAAGGACGGCAAGAACGCGAACGCGAGGCTCTGCAGCTCCGCACCCGGCGCATCGGCCGCGCTCATCAAGCGCCGCGCGATCCCGGCGTGCGGACCGCGGCGCGCCAGCGCTTCGAGCACCTGCCGGCGCGGCTCTTCCGGCTGGGCGAGGCCTGCGGTGAAAATCTGCAGACGCGCGTCGTCGCCGCGCTCGTGTTCCGCCAACAGCCGCAAGGCGATCCCCGCCACACCTGGCGGCGCCTCGCCGACGAGGCGCGCGAGCCGGGTCGAGTCCTGCGCGGGATCGACCAGCGGCGCCCAGCCCTGCACGATCCACCGCATGAGCGCCTCGGGAGATCCGGGCTCCAGGCGCGGAGCCAGAGCCTCGAGCCCCGCACGACCGTCCGCGCGCAGCAATCGTGCGACCAGCAGCGGCTGGAGCACGGGGTCGACCTGGCCATTGAGCAACGCGCGCAGCACGAAGGGCCGGCCAGTGCGGTGCGGTGCGGCGAGCAGCAGGCTTCCCGCGCGATGCGAGTTGCCGTCCGCACCGGACGCGAGAAAGGCCAGCACCTGCTCCAGGTCCTCGGCTTGCAGCCAAGGCCGGATGCGTTGGCTCACGAGGTCGAGGTCGGCGTCGTTCGGAGATCGCAACGCCACCTCGAGCAAGGCGGCGACCGCCGGCCGGCGGGCGGCCGCGGTCAATTCCGGACGGCCGCTCACCCTGGCCGGTGCCAGCGCGCCGGCGGCGACCAGGGCGGGGACCAGGGGATCCGGGTGGCCGGAGACCAAGCGTGCCAGCGCGGGCCAATCGGCATCGATCGGAAGGCCGCGGTGCGCCATCGCGCGGGCAAGATCGCGCCCGCCGGCGCCGCGCAAGACCGCTTGCCAGTCCGCCGGCCACGCTTCCTGTGCCACGAGCGGAGCGGATGCAAGCGCGCACGCCGCGATCCAGAGCGGTGCGACCCTCATGCGCGGCGGCAAGCCTGCATCGCGGCCGGCAGGAACTCGAGCAAGTCGCTCGCCATCAGGGACTCTTCGCCGAGCTGCGCTGCCGCGAGATCGCCCGCCCGCCCGTGCAGCCACGCGCCGAGCCGCGCGGCGTCCCAGGCGCTCAAGCCGCGAGCGAGCAGGCCCGCGACCACTCCTGTCAGGACGTCGCCGCTGCCGGCGGTCGCCATGCCGGGATTGCCGGTCGGATTCGTCCACGGCGCTTGCCCCGGCGCGCCGAGCAGGGTTCCGGCGCCCTTGAGCAGCACGGTGGCCCCGCTGCGCTCGACCAGCGTTTGCAGCGCGCCGGCGCGATCGGCTT
>DASWJW010000291.1:0-3454 GCA_036396955.1 Planctomycetota bacterium | reverse complement strand
CGCCGGACCGGGTAGCTAGTCGTGCGGCCCATGGGCGAGCCGCGCCAAAGCCTCGTGCGTGGTCAACCCCAGTTCGGCCGCGCGCACCCGCAAGGCCTCGAACTCCGGTTTGGCGCTCTCCGCGCCGCCCGCGTCGCTGCGCACCTTGAACGGCAGCTTGCCGAGCGGCGTGTCGCGCTCTTCGATCCGGCGCGGGTGGCGCACGCGGGTCACGACCTGCACGCGCATTCCCAAGGTCCCGAGCTCGCGGAACAGCAATTCTTCGAAGCGGCCGCGCTCGGCGCTCGGCGCGAGCACCACGATCTCGAACGCCGGGCGGCCCTTCTTGGCCCAGGCCGGGACGGCGAAGGCTTCGATCGCGCCGGCGGCGCGCGCGCTGTCGAGCGCGGCTCCGATCACTTCGCCGGAACGGTCGTCGACCAGCGCCCGGAATTCGAGCAGCGACTCGGCGCCGCCCTCGGCGCGCTCGATCACCACGCGCAGCAGGTTGGGGGCGTCGGCCGGGTCGCGGCCGCCGACGCCGTAGCCGCTCGTCTCGACCACCGCCGGCGGGCGGGTGCCGAACCGCACTTTCCAGCCGCGCAGCAAGGCCGCGCCAGTCGGCGTAGTGCGCTCGCCGAGCAGGTCTTCGCCGCAAGTCGGCATGCCTTCGAGCAGCCGCAGCGTGCCGGGTGCCGGCACCGGCATGCGGCCGTGCGCGCAGTCGACGAAGCCCGAACCGACCGCGACCGGGCCGCACCAGATCTCGGCGGGGTCGAGCGAGTCCATCAAGGCGCAAGCCGCAGCGACGTCGACGATGGCGTCGACGGCCCCCACTTCGTGGAAGTGCACGGCCTCGGCCGGCTTGTCGTGGCAGCGGCCCTCGGCTTCGGCCAGCGCCTGGAACGCGGCCTCGGCCCACGCCAGCGCGCGCGGCGTCAGGTCCGCCGCGCGCAGGATCGCGACCACGTCCGCCAGATGCCGGTGCACGTGTCCTTCTTGCGCCGCGACCCGGAAGCGCGTGCCGGAGATGCCATGGCGGAGTTCGCGGCCGATCTCGGCGGTGAATTCCTGCGGCAGGGAGGCCAGCACCCGCTCGAGCGCGGCGGGCGGCGCTCCCGCATCGAGCAGCGCGCCCACGAGCATGTCGCCGGCCAGACCGGAGAAGGGATCGAGGTGGACGAGGCGCATGCGCGCCGATTCTAGGACTTGGGAAGCCCGCGCGCCGGTTCGGGCGCCCGCGCGACGGCCAGACCGCCGACGTGCCGCACGCCGAGCACGTGCAGGGACCGCGCGCACTCGCGCAGGGTCGCGCCGGTGGTCACCACGTCGTCGATCACCCAGACGCGGTCGGGGACCTCGCCGAGCCGCAGCGGAACGGCGCGGAAGCTGCGTACCAGGTTGCGGCGGCGGGCCGGGCCGCCGAGCGCCGTCTGGGGCAGCCGCTCTTCGACCCGCAGCAAGCGCGGTCCGAGCGGCCAGCCGAGTTCGTCCCGCAGACCGCGGGCCAGGACCTCGGCGAGGTGCCAGCGGCTGCAGCGGCGGCGGCGGGACGGCGGCACCACGCAGATCGCTCCGGGATCCAGACGCGGACCTCGCACGGTTTCGGCCAACACCCTTTGCAGCAATGGCACCAGCGGCGATTGGCGCTGTTCCTTGGCCTGCAGCAAGATTCGGCGCAGCGGACCCGCGTAGCGGCGCGCGCAGTGCAGCGCCGCGAGCCCCCGCGGCAGCGCGCCGACCGACCCAAGGCTCGGGTCGCGCGCGGGCCAGTCGCGTGCACAGCGCGCGCACAGTCCGTGCGAGGCTCCCGGCGCACGCATCCCGCCGCACGCGCCGCAAGGCGGCAGCAGCAGCCATTCGAGCGCATGCAGGAATCGCACGCCCTGTCGACGCGCGGCCGCGGACAGGTTGCGCGAAGCCTAGGCGAGCGAGCGGCTACCGGCCCGCCGGCTCCGGCTGCCCGCGGCGAATTCGAGCCCGATCGCCGCGCGCACCTTGGCGACGTAGCTCTCGAGCGTCTCCTCCGGGCTGCTCGACACGCCGAAGACCGCACCGATCTCGCGGGTGAGGTTCACATGTTCTTCGAACGGGAAGTCCTGCTCGCGCAAGTGGTCGCGCAAGTTGCGGCGCAGGACCCGTGCGCCGTAGCGCTCGCCGAGAACCAGGACCAGCACCGCCAGCGCCACCATCAGCACGGTTCCGCCGGCCTGGATCTGCCAATCGCTGGGCGGCCCCTCCGTGACGAAACCGAACAACAGCATGCCGCTGCCCAGCGAGAAGAAGAACGCACCCGCCTGGCCGCGGAATTTGGCCTGGATGGCGTCGCGCAAGTAGTCGAGATTGGGCGGCACCCCGCCGAGCATGTCGAGCAGCAGCCGGCGCGGACGGCCCTTGCCGACCGAGGACCCCAGCAGCAGACCGGCCAGGAACTGCGCGACCACGCCGAGAACGACGAGATCCGGGGTGTAGGGAAACGTGGGCGGCAAGACGGGCGGCGCGGCCGACAAGCTCACGCCGAGCTGCCCATCCTACGGATTGGTGCGGGAGGGCTACAATCCCGCGCCATGACCGGGGAGGAAACGGCCGGCTTCGACCTGCGCAGGACTGCCCGCCTTGCCGGACTCGGCCTCGGCGAGGGCGAAGCGGCGACCCTGCAGCGCGATCTGGCGGCGATCCTGGCGTTCGTCGACCAGGTGCGCGCGCTTCCGCTCGCGGGCCTCGAGCCCGCGATCCACGCGCTGGCCGACCCGCTCGCCGCCGCCGCCGACGTCGTCGCCCCCAGCCTGCCCGTCGACGCGGTCCTCGCGCGGGCCCCGGCGACCCACCAGGGTTTCGTGCGGGTTCCGCCGATCCTGCCGCCCGCACCGGCAGAGGGAGATCCCGCCCGATGAGCGCGCTGCCGGCCGGCAGCGCCGCGGAGTGGGCCGCCGCGGTCCGCAGCGGCGCCCTCGACCCGCGCGCGGGGCTGGGCGCGTGCCTGGCGGCCGCCGCCGCGCACGAGCCGCGCATCCACGCGCTCCTCGGCACCGAAGCCGCCGCCGCCGGACGCCGCGCCGAAGAGATCGCCGCCATGATCGCCGCCGGAACGGATCCGGGCCCGCTGGCCGGCGTCCCCTTCGTGCTCAAGGACAACATCGCCGTGGCGGACTGGCCGCTCACTTGCGGCTCGCGGATCCTCGAAGGCTTTCGCAGCACGTACTCGGCCACCGTGGTCGAACGGCTGCTCGCCGCCGGCGCGATCCCGTTCGCGCGCGCGAACCTCGACGAGTTCGCCATGGGTGCGAGCACGGAGAACAGCGCGTTCGGGCCGTCGCACAACCCCCACGATCCCGCCCGCGTGCCCGGCGGATCCTCGGGCGGCTCCGCGGCCGCCGTCGCCGCGGGCTACGCCCCGTTCGCGCTCGGTTCGGAAACCGGCGGCTCGGTGCGCCAGCCGGCGTCCTTCTGCGGTCTGTACGGCCTCAAGCCCACC
>DASWJW010000290.1:0-22550 GCA_036396955.1 Planctomycetota bacterium | reverse complement strand
GTCGATCACGTGGATGACTCCATTCGCCGTCTGGATGTCGGAGCCCACGATTTTGGTGTCGTTGACGGTCAGCCGGCCATCGGCCACGTCGAAGCGCAACAGACCGCCTTGCAGGGTCGCGGCTTCGGCCGCACCGAAGGCCTCACGGGCGAAGACGCGCCCGGGAACCACGTGGTAGGTGAGGATCGCGGTCAGCTGCTCCCGGTTCTCCGGCTTGAGCAGCTCGGCCACGGTGCCCTTGGGGAGCTTGGCGAAGGCCGCATCGCTCGGAGCGAACACGGTGAAGGGGCCCTTGCCCTTGAGCGCCTCGACCAGGCCGGCGGTCTTGAGGGCGGTCGCAAGCGTGCCGAAGTTTCCCGCCGCCACGGCCGGTGTCGATCAGGTCGTTGGTGTTGGGGAGCATCACCGTGTCGATCACGTGGATCACGCCGTTGCTGCCAGCGATGTCGGCCTGCACCAGGCCGG
This sequence comes from Planctomycetota bacterium, assembly GCA_036396955.1. Classification (GTDB taxonomy): domain Bacteria; phylum Planctomycetota; class UBA1135; order UBA1135; family UBA1135; genus DASWJW01. The sequence continues at coordinate 22,085 of DASWJW010000290.1, read as the reverse complement.
CGTTGGCGAAGCGGACTCCCGCGTCGCTGACCTTGATGCCGAAGCGCTGGCCGTTGAGCGTGGTGGCGTAGGGCATGCCGACGACTTGTCCCGACTCGACGCGGCCAGAGACCACGTGGTAGGTGAGGATGTTCCCCAGCGTCGCGCAGTTCTCGGGCTTCACCAGGCTCTCGAGCGTGCCAGCCGGCAGCTTGGCGAAGGCCGCATCGGTCGGCGCAAAGACGGTGAAGGGGCCCTTGCCGGAGAGCGCGTCGCCCAAACCGGCGACCTTGATGGCTGCGGCAAGGGTCTCGAACTGGCCCGCCGCGGCGGCGGTTTCCAGGATCGTCTTGGCATCCGGCTGGAAGGAAGCCTGGGTGGCCTTGGCGGTCTTGGCGGATTCGCACTCGGCCTGGGCGGCCGGGGCGAGCAGCGCGCCGGCGGCGAGGAGGACGAAAACGGTTTTGAAGTTGGACATGACAGCGATTGTTTTTTTGGAGGCAGAGGAAGTTCCCGGGGGCGGAATGGCCCGCTCGGGGATTGCTCTGCTTTCGCTGTCCGGCCGGAACCGGACTCAGTTTGTCGAAAGAAAACGTAAGACACCGTGGGGCCGGCCAGGGCCCGACGGCAGAGACGACTGCAAGTCGCGCGCTAGCGCAGGCTTGCAACCAGGAGCATGGCTCCCGGGTCGGGCACCACGGCGCCCTCGGCGGCCTCGCGGGTCAGGACGACCACGCTGGGGTCGACCAGCTCGAGGCGCGGATCCATGGCCACCACCAGGTGGCGTTCGCCGGCGGGCATGTCGAAGCGGCCCGCGGGCACCGGATGGCCGGAGCTGCGGCCGTTGTCGAGGATCCAGAGCTGGTAGTGGCTGACTTCGGCGTCGTTGTGCGGCAGGCCGACCACGCGCACCCAGCCTTCGGACTTCTCGGGGCACCAGATCACGTCGCCACCGAGATCCTCGACGTCCGCGGCGGTGCCGGGCAGCCAGCGGGCGGTCTGGTAGGGAGAAGTGCCGGCGATCAGGTGTTCGCGGCGGGTTTCCGGCGCGGTTTCGACCATGGCGTCGACGGCGGGACCCCCGAGAAGGCCGGCGAACACCAAAGCGAAGCCCGCGGCGAGCCAGGCCAGACGGCTGATCCCCTTGGGGGGGTGCGCCACGGTCGGGACGGGCTCGGAATCGGCGCTCCAGCGCCAGTCAGGGCGCTGCGGGAGCGGTTCGGGGGCGATGTTCATGGGGGAGTTAGGAAAGTGGAAAATGAAGGGGATGGCGTGGTGGTCCGGCCGGGGGAGCGGCCAGGCTCCTCCATCGGCTATTGCGAGGTCCTAACTTGCCTAGATTTTTCCGCCCGGACTGCCCGCGAAGACGAAGCCTGGCCTCCGTGCAAGGCAGGGCCCGATCAACCGGCCGGGCCGATTGCCGCGCCAGCGCGGAAAGCCCCTGGCGCCGGAAATCGGCGGTTCAGTCGCCCACGGCCGCCGCCCAGTCGGGTGGGGCGGTCCAGCCGGCGGGTGGGTCGTTGCGGCCCAGCACCTCGTGGCCCGGGTGCAACGCGCGCCAGCGGGCGAGTTCGGCGGTCAGGCGTTCGACCACGTCGGGCTCTTCGGCGGCGCGGTCGGTCTGCTCGCTGGGGTCTTCCCACAGGGCGAAGAGCTGCGTCGCGGTGATCGTGCCGTCGTAGTCGAGGCGCTGCAGCAGCTTCCACTCGCCGCGGATCACGGCCGCTTCGACGTAGCGCCCCGAGTCGACCATGGTGGCGAAGTTTCCGCCCGGGAATTGCGTGGGATCGCGGAGGACTTCGAGCATGTCGCGGCCGTCGAGCTCGAGTCGTTCCTTGAGCGTGGCGAAGTCGCCAAACTGCGCCGCAGCCGCCAGGGTGGGGAAGAGATCTTCCACCGTGATCAGGTCCTGCACGCGCGCGCCGCCGGTGATCTCGCCCGGCCACCACACCGCCGCGGGCACGCGGATCCCGCCTTCTTGCGCGGTGTCCTTGCCGCCTTCGAACGGCAGGTTGCGCGAGCCGTAGCTGCGCATGCCGCCGTTGTCCGACACGAACACCACCAGCGTGTCGTCGAGCATGTCGCGGTCGTCGAGCGCTTCGAGCGCGCGGCCGACCTGGGCGTCGAGCGACTCGACCATGGTGGCGAAGTCCGCGCGCCGACGCGGCAGGTCGGGGTAGGCCTCTTCGCGCCCGGGCGGCCGCTCCAGGGGAATGTGCGGAGCGGTGAACGGTAGGTACAGGAACAGCGGCTTGCCGGCTGGGTGGGCCTGGATCACGCGCACGGCTTCGTCGCCGAACAGTTCGGTGGCGTAGCCGTCTTCGTGCACGGTGGCGCCGTTGCGCTGCCAGTCGAGCCCGCCGCGGCTGTTGTGGCTCCGGTAAGTCACCGAGCCGGTCAAGCAGCCGTAGAAGTGTTCGAAACCTTGCGCGCGCGGACCTTGTTCGGCTCGCGCCTGGCCAAGGTGCCACTTGCCGACCAGCGCGGTGGCGTAGCCGGCGTCGTGCAGCAGTTCGGCGAGCGTGGTCGCCTCGGGCGGCAGTCCGCGGTCTTCCCAGGGCTTGATCGGCGAGTACTGGATGCCGTAGCGCACCGGCGCGCGCCCGGTGAGCAGGGCGGCGCGCGTCGGCGAACACACCGGGTGCACGTAGAAACGCTCGAGCGCCACGCCCTTGTTGGCGATGCGGTCCAGGTTGGGGGTCGCAAACGGCGCTTCGTGCCAGCCGACGTCCTGCCAGCCGAGGTCGTCGGCGACGATCAGCAAGATGTGCGGCGGCGGCGGCTTGCCGCTGCACGCGGCGAGCGCCGCGCCGGCGAACAGTGCGAGCACGCAGCGCTTCACGCCAAGGCCTCGGCAAGGCGCGCGGTCATCACCTGGTGCGCTTCGGGGTTGTCGTCGATCAGCAAGAAGCGCCGGCCGAGTTCCATGCACGCAGCTCCGGTGGTGCCGCTGCCGGCGAAGGGATCGAGCACCAGGTCGCCGGGCGCCGAACTGGCGGCGACGATCCGGCGCAGCACGCCGAGCGGCTTCTGGGTGGGGTAGCCGGTGCGCTCGTGGCCGCTGGTCGGCACGATGGTGTGCCACCACACGTCGGTGGGCAGCTTGCCGCGTGCGGCTTTCTCGGGCCCGGCGAGTCCCGGCGCCATGTAGGGGATGCGCTCGACCGCTTCCTGGTCGAAGCGGTGCTGCCCCGGCGTCTTGGCGTAGAACAGGATCACGTCGTGCTTGGCCGGCCAGCGGGACTTGGGGCGGCCGCCGAAATCGTAGGCCCAGACGATTTCGTTCAAGAAGGCCGCGCGGCCGAAGATCCGGTCGAGCAGCACCTTCACGTAGTGGGATTCGCGCGGGTCCACGTGCAGGTACAGGCTGCCGTGCGCCGCCAGCACGCGGTGGATTTCGCGCAGCCTTGGTTCCAAGAAGCCCAGGTAGTCGTCGAAGGCGTCGGCGTAGCCGCGTTCCTCGCCGTCGATCTCGAGCCGGTAGACCTGCCCGCCGAAACCCGCCCGGGTCGATTCCGGGTCGCGCTCGGCTTTCTGCCGCGCGTGCCGCCGCGCCTTGCCGGTGTTGAACGGCGGATCGGCATAGACCAGGTCGACCGAGCAGTCCGCGAGCCCTTTCAGCACGGGGAGGTTGTCGCCGAGCACCAGCCGGCCGGTCGCTGCACACGCTTGTCGGGTCACCGGCAGCCAGGATAGCCGCCCAGGGCTTCCGGCTCCGTTCGGCGGATGCTTCCATTGCCGCTTTCCAGTGCGGTACCCTCGCCGCGCACCCGCCGGCGCAGCAAGTCCCTCTGGCAACGGAGGAAGCTGGTGGACAAGATCATTCGTATTCCGGCCAGCGCGGCCACGGCGGCGCGGGCCTTGGTTTGCTTCTCGATTGGCGCGAGCGCCGCGGTGGCCGTGCCGCAGGGCGGCGGGGGCGACGGCGGCGAGTCGTTCCGCAGCCGCGCGCTCGAGTGGGGTGGCGTGTTCGGCGGCTCCGGCGACGAAGCGCCGCTGCAGGAACTCGCCATGCACGTCGACGCGCGCGGGCGCGGGTGGCTGGCCGGCGGCACCAGTTCGCCCGACCTGCCGGTCACCGCCAACGCCTGGCAGCCCGCGCTCGCCGGCGAGTTCGACGCGTGGTTCGCATGCGTCTCGCCGCGCGGCGAATTGCTCTACGCGAGCTACCTCGGCGGCCTGGGCCAGGAATTCGCGCACGGCATCGCGGTGGATCCGGCGAGCGGGCGCGTGTGGCTGACCGGCCGCGTGCTCTCCACCGGCTTTCCGACCACGAACGACGCGCTCTTCCGCAACCTGCAAGGCGGCTGGGACGCCTTTGTGAGCGTCTTCGATCTCGATGCGGCGCAAGTCGCCGATCAGCTGGTGTTCAGCAGCTATCTCGGCGGCGACGGCGCCGACGTGGCGGTGGGAATCGCGCTCGATGCGAGCGGCCGCGCGTGGCTCGGCGGCAAGACCGACTCGCGGAATTGGCCAGTGACGGCCGGCGCGTTCGCGAGCAGTTTCGCCGGGGTGCTCGACGGTTTCGTGACCGCGATCGAGCTACCGGCCGCCGGCGCGCCGCAACTCTTCTGGTCGAGCTACTTCGGCGGCGGCAAGGGCGACCAGCTGAGCGCGATCGCGTGGGTGGCGGCCGGTCCGCTGGCCGGCAGCATCGTGTGCGGCGGCTCGACCAACTCGCTCGACTTCCCGGTCACGGCGAACGCGCCGCAGCCGGCGCTCGCCGCCGGCATGTTCCACGAAGACGCCTGGATCGCCGTGCTCGACCCGGCCCTGGGCGGAGCGGCAGCGCTGCGTTTCGGCAGTTATCTCGGCGGCGGCCCCGGCCGCGCGCGCGGCGCCGAGAGCGCGGCGGCAGTGGCGGCCGTTCCAGACGGCACGCTGTACCTGTACGGGACCACTGACAGCGACGCGTTTCCCACCACGCCCAAGGTCTTGCAGAGCGAGCGCGCCGGCGGCCGCGACTTGTTCCTGGCGCGCTTCGACCCGCTCGCCGGCGATGGGTGGGGGAGCGAAGGCTTCGCCACCCTGCTCGGCGGCAACGCCGGGGAAGAAGCGCACGCCATGGTGCTCGAGGCCGACGCTGCCGCCGTCCTCGCCGGCGCCACGGCTTCGCCGGACCTGCCGCTGCCCTTCGGCGCCGCGCAGTCGCGGCACGCCGGCGGCACCGACGCCGTGCTGATGCGCGTGGCGCCCAACGGCGACCAGGTGCTGCAAGGCGCGCTGCTCGGCAGCGCCGGCGAAGACCGCGCGCTGGCCCTCGGCCGCGCGCCAGGCGGCGACCTCTTCCTGTCGGGCACGGCCGAGCGCGGCTTCCCGCAACGCAACGGCCGCTTGCCCCAAACGGAGGGCGGCCGCGACCTGTTCCTGGCCCGCCTGCGCCTGGGCCCGCAACTCGCCTTGGAAGGCGGCGCCAGGCCCGGCGCCCGCGCGCGCTTCACCTTGCACCAGGCCCCCTCGGCCCTCGCCGGCTCCACCGCCCTCGTGCTCGCCAGCGCTCGCGGCCCCGGCCTCGGCCCCCAACTCCGCCAAGGCCTTCATCTGCCGATCCTCCCCGACGCACTCACCCAATGGAGCCTGCGGCACGCAAGGTTGTTCACGGCAACCGTCCTGGCCGATGGCACCGCCGCAACCCCGTGGTTCCCGTGGCCCGGCCTTCCGCCCGGAGCGGAAGTGTGGTTCACGGCCGCGCTCCGCGATGTGGGGCGCGGCCGTTGGTTGGCGGTGGCGGCTCCATTGCGGTCGCGTCAGTGATGCTCAGTTGCAAGTCGCTCGGCCATTCGAACCGCGTTCCCCGCTGGCACCGTTGCGTCCTCCGCGGCGACCCAATCCGCCGATTCCGTACATCCCACCGTCGCCACCGACGCCGGGGAGGCAGAAGACGGTGGAGGGTCCGGTGATCCTCGCGATGACATCGCCGCCAATCCCGCCAGAGACCCCGTCGCCGCCGTCGCCTCCTTCGCCCTTCCGCAGGTGACCGCTGCCGCCCGATCCACCCGATCCTCCCCTTCCACCGCTCCCACCCAACGCCAGAACGACGCCACTACTTGCGATGACTTCAAGGAGCCCGCCGGATCCCCCGATCCCGCCATTGCCGCCAAGGCCACCTTTTCCGTATTCGTCACAAGCACGGCCGCCACTTCCACCTCTCCCGCCGACGCCGCCAACACCGGCACAGAAAACGTAGAAACTTGGAGCTATGGCAAATACCTGTCGACCAAGGCCGTTTCCGCCTTGACCACCTGGGCCGCCTTGCCCGGCGCACGTCGCCGAATTCAACCCGTGCTTGCCGTCTTCGCCATTCAGATCTCCGTTGCTCGCAATGATCGTGCTCCAGGCCGACATCAATGCGAACGCCAGTGCGAAGGAAACAGTCATCGATCTGTGATTCAAGCGCATGCTAGTGATCTCCGTTCTCTTGGTCTTTTGATGTTGGAATGTCAAATACTCCGGCAGGTACGACAACGATCGCCGTGTTCGGAGCGATCACTTCTCCATGAAGCGCGCCCCATTGTTTTTCGTGTGACACCATGACGCCGCAAATTGGGTCGCCTGGAAGGATGGGGTATTCGACCATGCCATCGGGCCCAGTGACGACCGACGGGATACTTCGACACCAAGGGTCGTCCGTGGGCACAACGGAAACGGTGAAACCGACCGCCGGAGAGCCATCCGCGTTTTGCAGACGGAATCGTCTGGGTGGCGCTTGTTCTCGCAACTCCAGGTCGAGACGCACGGTTCCCGGCACGGTCGAAGAATAGGTTACTTCGGACAACGCCGACTTCATGCCGACCAAGGCATAGGCCGCGTAGGTAGTCGCCCGCGGCATAGTCGTACGGTAGAAACCGCTCGAATCCGTTCTGACATCGCGTCCTCCGGTGGCAACTGGTTCGGCGCCCGGTGCGGGAATCATTCGTAGGAATGCTCCGATACCCGTTGGTCCGGAAGCAGAGAAGGCATTGGAACTCGCCGGCGCCGTTGCGAAGACGGAAACCTCAATCTGGCGTGCAGGCGCCCCATCCTCCCACTTCACCCAGCCTTCGACAACCGGATTGGTCGCGAGGAGCGCGTCCCGTTGAATGCTGTTGCCAGGCGCTACGTCGAACGAAGCGAAAAATGGCATGTATTGATCGTCTTCGACTTGAAGAATCACTCGGCCGGTCTGCGCTAGCGTGATCGTGAAACTTCCATCCTTGTCAGTTCTCGCCAATTCCGAATACGGACTATCTTGCAATCGGGAATAGAGTGCTAGCAGGAGCCCATAGTCGGTCAACAGCGCCGGATCCGCGGTTGGAATGCTGACGAAGTACTCTCCGGTCTCTCGAATCGCGGCAAGGTCGAGAACTGTCGCCACGACTGTGGCGCCTTCAACTGCGCGACGGCTTGCTTCGGCGAGGACCCGCCCTTGAATGCGCGCGTGATAGGGGAGTCGCACTACGCCGTCGGGCTCCACGGGTGCTAGGTGCAGCGGCATTACGAAGTCTTGACTCCCACCCGCAGTCGGTACGGAATAGCGCCATTCCGCACCTTCCACGGACATCAGCGCGCCGTCGACGGAGTCGCGCACGACATCAATGCTCACACCGCCCGAATGCAACTCGAGAGACTCGAAGCGAAGCGGCATGCCTGTCACCAAGTCGTGCGGCCGGATGCGAATCGTCCGTTCCACCGCGACGCGCGGCGCCGCAGGTGCTGCGGCCGGTGCGTCCAGCGGCTGGAACGCGAACCCATCGGTCGCTCCATGTTGGGCCGTGGGGGCGCCGGCAGTTGGCCGGACGAACTGCTTCCAACTCAAGCCCGCGAGCAAGAGCAGGGCCGCGACGAGCAATATTGCCGATAGGGAGCGAGAGGACGTACGCATTCCGTTCGGGGCCGCGGACCAGGCGGGGCCGCGTCGATAGCGCAGTGGTTTCGAAACTAGCAGGTCATCGGAATCGCGCCAGAAGGAATTTGCCTCCCCGCGCAAGGCCTTGGTGTGCCAGCACTTCCGCCCCTGGCCTGGAACTGCGGGCGGTAGATCGCGCATCGGACCTGCCCCACGATGTGGCGCTATCAGGGCGTGTTTCATCCGATGTGACCACAAAGTCGGCGCCGCAATCTACCTTGAGATTCCGACAAGGACTCGTTGCCAGCGTTGACGGTCCCGATTCTTGGGGGAATCGTCAAGAGCCAAGAGCGCTTGCATAGAGCCTGGTCCGCCCCTCGCTCCGCACCGCAAGCAAGCCCGCCGCGACCAGGTTTGTCAGGTCGCTGCGCGCGGCCTGATCGGCGATGCGGTGGTCGTGTTGGTGGGTGAGGACCGTGTCGGTGGCTCCCGCGTGTTTCCGTGCGTGAGCCAGGACGGCGAGCTGCCGCGGGTTCAGGTCGGCGCCGTATTCCTTGGCCAGCGAGGCCGCTTCGTGCACGCGGTCGTCGAAGCCAGGCTGGATCTGGGCGAGCGCGTTCTTGAGCACCCGCAGGTGATGGCGCAGGAAGTCGGTGGCATCACTCCCGTCGGTCTGCGTGTACAAGAAGGCGCGGGCATATTGCGTGCGTGCTCTGCGCACGATCGCCGAAATCGAAAACCACTCGGCCAACGTGTAGCCCTGCCGCAGCATCGCCCAATAGAAGAGCGCTCGTGCCGTGCGGCCGTTGCCGTCCACAAAGGGGTGGTCGCTGGCCAACGCCAGATGCAGGAGCATGGCGCGCACCACTGGGTGCACGAACTCCTTGAGCGTGGCGCCGTTGGTGAACGCGCACAAGGTCTCGAGCCGTTTGGGAAGCTGCGCGGCGGGCGGTGGGGTATACAGCACGGTGCCGTCGGTGCGGTCGACAACGTGCACGTCGTCGTCGGGCTTGCGTAGGCGGCCGCAGTCGGCGGGGTCTTCCAAGGTGTCCTGGGTGATCCGCGCGTGCAGCGCACACACGCCCTGCGGCGTCAGCGGCTGCTGCACCAGCTCGGTGCGCAGGAATTCCAGGGCGGCGAAGTTGTTGACCACCATGCGCTCGCCGCGATTGGCGGGCTTGCGGCCGGAGCGCAAGAGCTCCTTGGCGATGACCAGGGTGGTGGCCGCGCCCTCGAGAATGCTGGAGCTCGCGGCCTCTTCGCGCTGCACCTCAACCAATTGATGGGCGCGCAGGCCGCGTGCGTAGGCGTTGTCCGGGTCGACCAGGCTGTCCGCCAGACGGCGGTCGATGACGTGCAGCACCTCGGCGAAGGACGGCGGCGCCGCATGGGTGAACGGGCGGCCTTCCCCATCCGTGAACGGCAGCTCGCGCCGCGTCAGCCGCCGCTGGAACCGCAGCACCGACCACCACTGCGCGGGATCGAGCCCCGTCGGCGGCTTGCGGCGCCGCAGTTCGTCCCAGTGGAGGTAGCGCCCGTCGTCGAGCGGCGTTGTCAGGAGGCGCTCGCGGGCCGACGCGTCCTTCCATAGCCTCTGCAGGGCCTGGGTTGCGTCGGGTGGGCTCTGAGGAAGCTTCACGGCCCATTCACGATATCCAGGAATCAAGAATACGGCGTCCGGGCCGGCGGGGTGCCGCCCCGGCTCGGAAGCTACGATTCCGGGGCTCCCTTTCAGCCCCCAGAGGCACTCATGCGTCGACTCCTGGTTTTCTGCTCTCTGTTGCTCTGCGTGGCGGCGCTCACTTCTCTTGCGGCGGCGCAAGAACCCGCGCGGCTGATGTTCCACTGGCAGAGCGACGACACGCAGTGCGGACGCTTTGGCCAGGTGCTCGATGGGGCGGGCGATGTCGACTCCGACGGCGTGCCCGATCTGATCGTGGGTTCGGCCATCGGTTGCGTGCGCGTGTTGAGCGGGCGCACCGGCGTCGCGCTGTACACCTTCACCGACTACGGGTCTTCCAAGGAGTTCGGATCGGCGGTGGCCGGCGGCGGCGACGCCAACGGCGACGGCGTGCCCGACTTGCTGATCGGCGCCAACGGCGCCTCGCCCAACGGCGAGGATTCGGGCAAGGTGTGGCTGCGCTCGGGCGCCGACGGCGCGGTGATCCGCACGCACCAGGGCGACGGAATCGACGACCACTTCGGCAAGTCGCTCACTTTCCTCGGCGACGTCGATGGCGATGGCCTGGACGACTACGCGGTGGGCGCCACCGCGCCGATCTACCCCATCGAGCCGACCGACTACGTGCGCGTGTTCTCGGGCGCGAGCGGCGCAGTGCTCTACACGCTGGAGGGCAGCAGTCAGGAAGGCGACCGCTTCGGCTACCAGCTCGACCGCGTGGACGACTTGAACGGCGACGGCGCCCCCGAGCTGCTGGTGGGCGTGCCGATGGACAGCACCAATCCCAACGCCGGATTCTGGTTGGGGAGTGCGCGGGTATATTCGGGCGCCGACGGCCGCTTGCTGCGGCGCCATTACGGCGACCAGACCTACGGCTTCTTGGGCAGCGCGCTTGCCGCGGCCGACGACGTGGACGGCGACGGCGTGTCGGACTACATGGCCGGTGCGTGGGGCGACGACACTGCCGGCGTGGGTGCCGGCATGGTGCGAGTGTGGTCCGGTGCAAGCGGCGCCGTGCTGCACACGTTCTACGGCGCGCCGAGCGGCGAAGGCATCGGTGTTTCGATGGGGCCGGCCGGTGACCAGAACGGCGACGGCTTCGGCGACCTCGCGATCGGCGCCCCGTACGCGTTCCAAGGCGGCGTGCAGGTCGGCCGGCTGCGCATCGACTCGGGGGCGGACGGCACCCGCCTGGCCGATTGGTGGGGCACGGCCGTCCGTGGGGACTTCGGCACGGCCGCCGAGAACCTCGGTGACTTGGACGGCGACGGCATCGCCGAGCTGGTGGTCTCGAGCCAGAACGAAACCGGCGCAACTTCGGCAACCGGTGCCGTGCGCTTGTTCGCGGGTGCACTGCGCAGCCTGTGGAGCGAGACGCATCAGCTCTCGAGCGGTGCCGGCGGCGCGCAGGCGCTGCACCTGAATGCGGGCGCGGCCTTCGCCGGCATGCCGTACCGGCTGCTCGGCAGTGCCACCGGCACCACGCCCGGCATCGACCGTGACGGCCACCATCTGGCGCTGACGCCCGATTTCTACTTCGACCGCACGCGCCTCCGCCCCAACGCGCCGCCGCTGGTCGATTCGGCTGGTGTGCTCGATGCTGCCGGCGCGGCCGAAGCCCGCTTCGAATTGCCGCCAGGCGCCGCCGCGGCCTACGTGGGCACCACGGTCTGGCACGCTTACGTGGTCTACGAACCGAACACCCTGACCCTGCAGCACGTTAGCGCCCCGGTGCCGGTGACCCTGCTCGACTGAATTCGCGCAAGAATCGGCACGGATTTCCGAACGACTTCAAGAACTCATGAAAATCCTCAAGATCGTCGGCAGCATCGTCATCCTCCTTGCCCTTGCCACCGTCGGCCTCGGCCTGCTGCGCCCCAAGGATCACGTGGCGTCGGTCCGCACCGATTTCGCCGCGGCGCCCGAACAAGTGTGGGCGCTCATCGCCGACCTGCAGAGCTGGCCAGAGTGGAACTCGGACATCGAGTCCGTGACCCGCGGCGACGACCGCGACGGCCACCCCTTCTGGATCATGGGCTCGTCCTTCGGCGAAATGAGCATGTGGATCGAGGTCGACCAAGAAGGCCGCCGGATGCGGACCGTGATCCCGCCCGACAATCCCGGCTTCCACGGCACCTGGACCTACTTACTCGAACCGCGCGAGGACGGCGGCTGCACGCTCACCCTCACCGAGACCGGCACCACCACCAACATCCTCTACCGCGCGATGTCGACCTTCATGGACGAGTACGCCGGCCTGGTGAATGTCGCCGCGACGGCGGGCACCAAGCTCGGGGAGAAGGTGGTGCCCGCCATCGTCGAAACCTAGGGCGACGGCAGGATGACCGGGTTGCTGACCATGTGGTCGATCACGCAGGCGGCGTAGTCGGTGAGGACCGTGCTGGTGATGTCCTTGCCGCTGTTGCTCAGCATCGCGGCGACGGCGGGCGGCAGGTGCATTTCGGAGTCGGCTTCGCCGTTGGCGTCCAGGGTGCCGCGCGCTTTGGGGAACAGCGGGCCGTTGGCGAGCGCGCGTGCTTGCGTGGTCGTGGAGTCGATGTTCAAGGGCAGCAGGATTGGCTTGCCGATGCACAGCTCGATCAGCGAGCCCGGGAACGAGCCCGTGGTGCCAAAGACCTGGTGGTAGGGGCGGCCGGCGTTGGCGGGACCGAAGCGGATCTTGAATTTGGCGTCGTAGCCGCCGCCGCCGTTCAGGCCGTGGCTGGTCACCTCGAGGCCGCGCGCCCACACGCTGGCGTCGAAGGCGCTGCTGCCGTCGTTGCCGGAAGTCAGTAGCTCGGCCCAGCCGTCGCCGGTCACGTCTTCGAGGCACTGATAGTCGACTTGGATCTGCGAGTAGTTGAAGTCGGCTTCCACCGTCGGCGGCTCGGTCGAGGAGCTCGTCGACACCGAGTTCACGCTCAACCTGGCGTGGGACAGATCCCAGGTCAGATAGCCGACGCGCTCTTCGCCGCCACCGCCCTCTTGCAGCGCCTTGAGCTTCTTGAGCTTCTTGAGCTTCCGGCCCAGCTCTTCCCAGTCGATCTTGCCCTTGCGCGACACCACCGGTCCGCCGACGCCGCCGAGCGGAAACAGGTCGAGCGAGCCGTTGTCGACGAAACCGCCGCTGTCGTCCAACGGCCGGCCGATCGCCACCAGGTTCAGCTGGGTGAGTTCGACGTGCACCAGGGCCAAGTCGACGTCCGGGTCCGGAGTGGTATTCGGGCGCTCGATCAGCACGTCGGCGAGTCCGCCGACCGGCGGCTCGATCCGGTAGAGGTCGCCGAAGGCATCGCACGCGACCGCCACGGGGAAGTCGCTCCGCGAATCGATCTTCTCGCCCAGCCGGCCGTTGGGATTGAGGCCGAGACCGCTGCCCATCACGGTGCCCGAGGAACCGTGGAAGAAGGTGAATTCGCCATGGGCCGTGCCGTTGAGGAAGATCCCCGGCGAGCTGGCCACGACTTCGAAGCCGTTGTCGAAAGTGAAGTCGGGAAAGATGCCGACCCCGGTGCCGAGTTCACCGCCGGCCTGGGTGCCGGGGCTCGTCCACAGCATGCTGCCGTCGGCGCCGCGGAACACGAACAGCCGGCCCGCGTTGGCCATGGCATCGACGGAGGAGAACGGTGCGCCCACCACGATCTCGGGCGTGCCGTCGCCGTCCTGGTCGCCGATGTCGGCCATCGCCATGCCGAAGCCGGCGTTGGCCTGCACGCCGTCCAAGCGGCGCAGCAGTTGCGCAGTGCGGCCGGAGTACACGTACACCGCGCCGCGCGCCGTCCCCGAGGGCAGGTCGACGAAGGGCGCCGAGACCGCGTAGTCGGCAAAGCCGTCCAGGTCGACGTCGCCGAGCCCGATGCAGACCTGGCCGAAGCCGCCGGACTGGGAGACGTTGGCGGCGTTGCGCTGCACGTGCAGGGGCACGCGTTCGAGAGCCTGCGCGGCAAGGTCGGAAGCGAGGCATACGGTGGCCAGGAGAGCCACCAGGCCGGTCACGAAGGGAAGCCGAAAGGGATGTGCCATCCCTCTCCGATCGGGAAGCCGCGCTCCGGCAGACAGGATTCTTGGCGGCGGCCCGGCGCGGCCTACGCGCGCTCGCTGAGCAGTTGGAAGGCCTTGCGGAAGCGTTCCAGGGCCCGCAGTCCGGCGCGCTGGGCCGCCGCGTAGCTCATGTCCAGGCGCGCGGCCTGTTCTTCGAGCGGAACTTCTTCGCTCATCCAGCAAACCAGTTTCCGGTCGCGCTCGGGCAGCACCGCGAGCGCCTTGGTCGAGATCACCAGCAGCTCGCGGCGCGAGGCGAAGGTCGAAGGCCCGGGCCCGGGCGACGCCGGCGCCAGACCGTGGCGCGACCCCGTGCGGCTGCCGCTCACGCTCAAGCGCAGCACTCCGCTTGAGCCGCGTTTCAAGGCCTGCCAGTAGTCATGACGGTCGGCGACCTGCCGCCGCGCCAGCGTGACGAGCCAGCCTTCGAACTCGGCTTCGCCGCGGTACTCGAAACGGTCCTCCGCGAGCAGCGCGCGCTGCAACACGCCTTGCACCAGATCGTCCTCGGTCTCGAAGCGGAGCAGGCCTCGCGCCTCGTTGCGCAGCAACGCGCGCAGAAAGGCCTCGTGCCGGACGAGGAGCTCGCGGAAAGCCGCCGGCGGATCACCGCTCGGGACCGCGCTCACTGCCCTGCCTCGATCGGTGCGAGCACCAGCCGGAATCCGACCGCGGGATCAGTGGCGGCCGGGTCGAGCGCGCGCACGGCTTCGACGCGGAAGTCGCTGGGATCGGACGACAGCCAGCTTCCGCCGCGGACCTCGCGCATGCCGGGCGCATTGGGCGCCTCGTCGGCGCACCATTCGGCCACCCCGCCGGCGAGCCCGAAGACTCCCCACGGCGACTCGTCGACGGGCGCGCTCAGCACGGGCTCGAGTTCGGGCACGGGCCGGGTGGTCCGCGCGTTCAGCCACTTGGGGCGGAACGTCGAGCCGAACACGTAAGCGCGCGAATCGCCGCCGTAGCCCGCCACGCGCCATGCGATCCCGGTCGGCAGCCGGTACTCCCAGCCGTGGTCGCGCACTCCGGTCTCCTGGTTGCGCGATTCGGCGTAGGCGACCGCGTCGTGCCACGACACGCCGCGCACCGGGAGCGCCGCCGCCGGCGGTGCCGGCTGCCCGCCGCCATCGTCTCGGAAGTTGCGAAACTCGCCGTTGGTGACTTCGTGCTCCTGGACGAAGAAGGAGCCGCCGCCCTGGTGCAGCGATTCGGCGGCCACGTAGACGAAGCCCTCCGGCGTGCTGCCGGCGGGCAGCAGGCGCGCTTGCAGGTTCAAGCCGCTGCCGAAAGGGTCGTGCGGGTGATCCAGGTGGAAGGCGACGCGCAGGTCGTCGTAGCCCTCGAGCCGCAGGTAGGCAAGGAGCCAGCCGAATTCGACCTCGCGCTCGCTGGTCGGCGCCGTGCCCAAGGCCGAACCATCGCCCAGGAACAAGGGTGCGGCGGTCGGCCGGAGCGCGAGCCCCGGCGGCAGTTCGAGCGCGCGTTCGGCGCCGCGCGTCCAGACCGTGGCGCGGGTGCCGCCGAGATCGCGCGCGGTGGCGGCGACCAGGGCGTCATCGATCGCTTCGCCCTCCAGCTCCAGGATCAAGTCGCCCACGCGCAAGGAGCCGGCGGCGCGCACCACGCGCAGGGCCCGCTTTCAGCACGCCTCGGTGTCCCACTTGCGGAAGGCCGCGACCGGAATCAAGCGCGGCTCGTCGCCCTCGATCAGGTCCGCGCGCTCCAGGTAGCGGAACAGATGGACCGCGGCGCCGGGCGGATCGGACTCGATCACCAGCGGCACTCGGCCGGCCGCGCGGCGCGCGAATTCGCTGCCGGGGTCCTTCTCCTCGATCAGTCCCCGGTACAGCGCCATCGAAGTCTTGTCGGCGGCATCGCGCGCGTCGAGCCAGCGCTGGTAGTAGAAGGCCGCCCAGACCGCGTCGGCCTGCGCGGCTTCCGGGTCGAGCCGCTCGGCCTGGCTCAAGTTGCCGAGCACCGTGGCGAAAGTCACTTCGCGATCGCTGCGGCTCGCGGACACGATGGCTTCGGCGCTCTCCAGTTGCGCCTGTTCGGCGGGCTCGAGCCAGCGCACTTTCTGCTCGCCGCGCAGGCGCTGCGCTTCCCAGTAGGCCTGGTCGAACACGCTGCGCCCCTGTTCGGATCCGGCGAGCACGCCGCGGGCGTTTTCGATCAGTCCGGCCGCCAGGGTGCGACGTTCGCTGCGGTCGTGATCGACGCGGATCTTCGCGAAGACCGCGGCCCCGAGCAGCGCGACCGTCGCGCCGCCGAGCGCCGTCGCCGCCACACGGTTGCGGCGCGCCCACTTGCCAGCGCGCCGCACCAGGCCCGGCGGCCGCGCCGCGATCGGCCGCAACTCCAGGATCGCGCGCAGCTCGGCGGCGAACGCGGCCACGTCCTGGTAGCGGCGCTCCGGGTCCTTCTCCATGGCCTTCTGCAGCACCACGTCCAGATCGCGCGGCACGGCGGCGTTGCTGCGCCGCAAGGGGACGGGATCCTGGTGCAGCACCTTGTCGACCAGCTCGGTCCAGGTCGCGGCCCGGAAGGGATTGGTGCCGGCCAGGCACTCATAGAGCGTGGTCGCCAGCGAGTACTGGTCGCTGGCGGGGCCGACGCGTTCGCGATCGCCGGCGAGCTGCTCGGGCGAGGCCTAGGCCGGCGAACCGGCGAAGGAATGCGTCAGCGTCAGCGTCGGCGAGTCGAGCTCGAATTCCCGCGAGAGCCCGAAGTCGAGCAGGATCGCGCGGCCGTCGCCGGCGATGCGGATGTTCGAGGGCTTCACGTCGCGGTGCACGATGCCTTGCGCGTGCGCGCAGGCCAGCGCGTCGGCCACCTGGACGATCCAGCCGAGCAGCTCGGAGATTGGCCGCGCTTCGCCCTGCTGCTCCGCTTCGCGCATCGCTTCGCTCAAGCTCAGCCCCGGCAGCAATTCCATGGCCAGGTAGCGCACGCCGTCCTGCTCGCCCTAGCCGTGGATCTCGACGATGTTGGGGTGGCGCAAGCTCGCCACCGCCCGCGCCTCCAGTTGCAGCCGCTTGGCGGCGGTCGGCGATCCGGCGAGTTCCTGGCGGATCAACTTGACCGCGACCAGGCGGCCGAGCGATTCCTGTTCGGCGAGGTAGACCACGCCCATGCCGCCTTCGCCGAGCTTGCGCAAGAGCCGGTACTCGCCCAGCCGCTCATGAGGGAGCCCGCTCTCGGTCGGCAAGAACGGCGCCCGCGCGCCCGCCTGCTCGGCGCCGCCGGCCGCACCGCCCAGCACCGCATGCAGCCGCTCGAGCAGCTGGCGCAGCCTTTCCCCCAGGACCCCGCGTTCGCGGCAGAACGCTTCGGGGTCGTGCACCTCGCCGCGCAGCGCGGCGTCGAGGTAGTCGTCGAAGAGCCGCTCCTCGTCCAGTTCGTCGTGCTGGCCGGAAGAGCGCAAAGCCGGCGGCTTGGTTAGCGGCTGCCCGTCGCCGAGGCCGGCTGCGCGGCCACCGCCGCGGGAACCGGTTTCCGCGGCAGCAGCTCGTCGCGCTGCGCGGTGTGGTGCACGAACGAGGCGATGATGGTCGCGGCCTGTTGCAGGTCGTCCCCGATCGAGTGGTCCCACAAGTCCATGTTGGAGTGGTGGGTGCGGGCGTTGTAGGCGATCTCGTCCTGGATGAACTGGAAGCCGGGCAGGTTGACCGCGTCGAAGGACTGGTGGTCGGTGCCGCCGGTGTTCGACAGGCTCAAGGTGTCGGCGTCGAGGTCCTTGAACGGCGCCAGCCACGCGCGGAAGATCGGCGCCACGCCCGCGTTGCCTTGCAGGTAGACGCCGCGGATCTTGCCGGTGCCGTTGTCGAAGTTGTAGTAGGCCGAAAGCGCCCGGTGCGCGGCGTTGGGCTGCGCGGGCGGGGCGCCGCGGTCCTCCGAGGTGCCGAAGTGCTCGCCCACGTACGCGCGCGAGCCGAGCAGGCCTTGCTCTTCGCCCGACCAGAGCGCCACGCGGATCGTGCGCCGCGGCCGGATGCCGGTTTCGGCGTACATCGCCTTGAGGATCCGCATCGCTTCCATCATCACCGCGCTGCCAGCTCCGTTGTCGGTGCTGCCGGTGCCCGCGTGCCACGAGTCGTAGTGCGCGCCGAGCATCACCACCTGGTCACCGATCTCGGGATCGGTGCCGGGGATCTCGGCGATCACGTTGCGGCCCATCGCGGTGCTGTCGTCGAAGGAGACCGCGAGATCGACTTCCATCTCCACGGTCCGGCGCTTGTCGAGCAGCCGCACCAGCCGGTTGTAGTGCTCGACCGCCAGCGTGAACTGCGGGATCACCTTGACGCCTTGCGGGTCCCACGCGCGCGGCCGCGAGCCGAAGTCCGCGTCGGCCGGCGCCGGCACCGAAGCGCTCGACACGAAAATGGTGCCGTAGTCGCCCTTGGAGCCGCGGTCGAGGATCGCCAGCGGTGCTTCGCCGTAGACGAAGTTGGTGCGCTCTTGCTGCACGCGCATGCGCTCGCGCCAGCTCTCGTCGCGGCCGCGCCGGCCCGGCTGTTGCGCATTGCTGGGGCCCGGGGCGTTGGCCAGGTCGAGCAGGTCCTGGGCGTCGCGGCGCGTGGCGTCGGGTTCGAAGGCTTCCTCGGTCGCGCGCGGCTCCTGGATCAACACGATCTTGCCCTTCAACTTGCCGCGCCAAGCCGCCAGGTCTTCGCCGTCGGCGGGGTTGAAGTACACGACCTGCGCGCGCTTGGCGCCGCCGGTTCCGGGCGACCACGCCTTGGCGTGCGCGATGACCGGCCAAGGATTCTGGCCGACCACGTTCATGGCAAAGCGTTCCTGCCGCCAGCCCAGACCGAAGGGCCCCCACTCTTCGAGGTGCGCGTTGGCGAGATCCCATCCCGCCAGCGTCTCGCGCGCCCACGCCTGCGCGCCCTTCATGTTGGGCGAGTTGGTGAGCCGCGGCCCGTGCACGTCGCAGATCATGCTCAAGAGATCCATCACCTGGCTTTGTTCCAAGCCGTGTTTGCGGATCGACGCGACGGCCACTTCGTCGATCGGCTCCTGCGCGCGCACGATCGGCGCGAACGGGGCGAGCAGGGAGAGAGCGGATAGGACGGGGAGCAGGGTTGGGCGCATGAAAGGGAACTCCGGGGGTCAGCCGGCCATTCTAGGCGGCGATTCCCGGGGCGGCGGCCCGTTCCCGGCGCAACGAGAAGCGCCCCGCCGCCCTCTCGGGCCGCGGGGCGCTTTGCTCAGGCAATCAGGCTCAGAGCTTGATCACGTTGCTGGCCGTGCAGCGGCGAAGGTCCACTGCTTCGACGTAGATCACGCCGCAGGCCGCGGCGGGCACCGTGGCGCCGAAAGTGATGTTGCCGCCGCCGTCGGCGGCGAGGGTCCGCCGCAGCTTGATGTTGGTGCCGGAAAGACAGAGTTGCGTGCCCGCGCAAACGACGCCGCCCGGAATCGTGAAGGAGCCGAGGCCGGTGTCGGTCACGAAGGCCACGGGGCCGCCGGGGCTCGCGCCGCACACGGACACGGTGACCGGGCCGGGGCAGGGGCCGAGGATGCGCAGCTTCAGGTCCGGCGTGAGGCGCGTGATGATGTTCTCCATCAACAGGCGCGGTTCGATGAAGCCCGAGGGGTTGCGCGCCCAGTCCTGGTCGGAGGTCTGGATCAGCTCGCCCTGGCACTTGTTGGGAGGCGAGAAGACGAAGCCGTAGTTCAAGCCGGCCGAGCTGAGGAAGGCTTCGCAGGTGGCCGTGGCCGAAGCAAAGGTGCCGTACCAGTAGTAGGGCAGCGGGGGAACCGCATTGGGCGTGCCCTGCAGGCTGCCCACCACCGCCATCGGCGCCAGGTCGCCGCTGGTCGTACCGGTCCACGAGAACGAGCCGCCCATGTTGGTGACGATGGTCTCGAACGCGATGTTGGTCGTGTACGTGACCAGGTACTCGCCCGAGATGTACACCCCGCCACCGCGGCGCATGAACTCTTCGATGTTGGCGACCGCGGTCGAGCTGAGCGCGATGATGCCCGAGCTCACGATCAGGATGTCGGTCGTGTTCATGAACGCGTCGGAGCTCAACGTGGCTTGACCGACGATGGTCGCCGAGTGGCCCATGCCCGCGGCAACCGATTGCCACTGGAGATCCATGTCGTGGGCCGTGTTGGTCGACTGGCTCTCGATGATGGTGATGTCCAGCGCGGTGACCGAGTTGTTGCGGCCGGGCTGGGTGGCGTTGTCGAGGACCGGCCCGCCGGAGTTGCCCGAGCCGGCGAACAGATTCGCCTGCGTGGCGCCGGCCGGCGTGGCGGCCGCGTTTTGCGCGGCGGCCGTCGGCAGCAGCAGCGACATCGCGACCAGTGCCGAGAGAGGAGAAAGGAATCGCTTCAACAAGGGAGTAGCCTCCGAAAGGTTTTTGGTTGGGGTTCGCGCCGGCGTTGCCGCGGCCTAGACGAGGGTCGGATTACCGCCGTCTCGCCCGGCGCAAATTCAGCATATCCTGCGAAAGGCGGCTCGCAAGAGCCGCCAGGAAGCTACTGCATCACCTCGACCACCCGCCCCAGGTCGGCCATATCGAGGGTCATGCCGCCGCGATAGGCCTGGTTCTCGACTGCGAAGAACAGGGTCAGCGGCAGGCGCTCGCGGCCGAGCTTGCGGAAGGCTTCGCCTTCGTCGGGGAACATCTCGGCAAAGCCGCTCCCGCCCAGGAACTGGCCGATCAGGCGCGCCATGTCCAGGCGCATCACGCCGGCCGGCGTGGTCGGTCCGACCCACTCCAGATAGGGCTGGTAGGCCGCCGGCACCGCTGGCGGCGCGGCCAGTTGCGCGCGCATGCGGGCGATCCGGTCGGCGCCCACCGTCTGCGGGCCGGAGAGGATGCCCAAGCGCGTGGCGAAGGGCAGCAGCACGATCTCCATCTGCTCGGAGAACAGCGCGCTCTGGTCGAGACCGGGAGTCGGCAGCGTGCCGAGCTGCTCCATCAAGACGTCGAGGTCGAAGTCGTATTGGTAGCGGTGCAAGGTGCCCGAGTCGTCGGCCACGCTCTCGCGGTGGTTCAAGTGCATGCCCACCGTGGCCAGGGCGTCGGCGTCTTCCAGCATGGCGTCGTACGCGGCCACGTAGGCCGGCGCGTCGGCGGGACCGAAAGTCATCGAGTAGCGCATGCCGCCGTCGAGGTCGAAGTTGCCGGCGCCGGCGTTGCCCATCAGCGGCCGGAAGCGCTCGCTCATCGCCATCACGTCCGCCATCGCGTCGCGCATCCCGGCGGGGTAGGTCGCCGCCATGCGCGACAGGAAGCCTTCGGACATCGACGCGACCTCGCCCATGCCGTAGACGAAGCTCACGGCGGCTTCGGGGTCGGCGAAACCGGCGAAATCGGCGAGCGGGGCCGCGGCCGAAGCCTGCCCGGCGAGCATGCTGTCGGCCAGCACGTCCAGGCGCACGATCAGCGCCACGGCGTCGTCGTGGCGGCCGACCGCGACCTCGAGCGTTTCCGCCGAGTCGAAGAGCTGCCGCGCCATGTCCACGTACATGGCCATGATGGCCTGCACGTCCATGCCGCCGGTCTGCCTGGCGCCCATGGCCGAGGCCATCTGCAGCACCTGCTGCATGGTCATCTCCAGGAACGGCCGGTAGACCTTGAGCGCGGCCTGCGCATCGACGCGCAGGCTGAAGACCCCGCCCGGCATTCCCGCGGCCAGCGCGCAGCGGCCGGTGGCGGGGCCGGCTTTCGCTTCGCCCAAGGCCACGGCGCGGTAGCCGCCCGCCTTGTTCTGGGGCAGGATCGCCGTCACGGCCGGCACCAGCCCGCCCTTGGGAAAACTCACGGCGAGCAGCGCTGGTGCGGCGTGGTCGACGTCGCGGTGGTCGCCGACGGTCATTCCCAAGCCGGCAAGGTCCTTGAGCACGTGCACCGGGGTGCGGTGGATCCCGTCGAGATCGCGGAAGTCCTGCGACAAGCCGTTGAACGCGTCGAGCGACTCGATGCGCAGCACCACGAAGGCATCGTCGGGCAGCAGGTCGGTCGCCGCCTGCGGCAGCTCCACCGCCGAGTCGACCGTGGCGAGCACCCCGAGCGCTTCGTTGGCGCTCGGCCCCGCTTCTCCGCCGCCGCATGCGGCAACGAGTAGTACCAGCGCTCCACTCCATAGATGGGGAGCGAAGGCCGGAACGAATCGACGAGACGGGAGGAAGCGGCGCATGGCAGTCGAAGCAATGGGGTCAGGCCGGTGGACCTGGAGGGCCGATCCTATCGGCAGGCGGCGGCCCGCCGTATTTCCCCTCCTGTCTCCTGGCTAAGCCGCTCGCGCGGGCGCGCTAGAGCGCGGCCCGGCGTTCCTTCGCGAACCGCTTCGCCCGCTGCTTCGCGCGCCGCCACGCGTGCATCCGGCGCAGCGCCACCCGCGCGCGGAGGGGCAGGCGGCGTTCGGCCCGGCGCAACCAGCAGCGCAGCCGGCGGCTCGAGTAGCCGAGCAGCGCGAAGCCCAGGATGTAGAAGGGGATCCCGGTCACCACCGGGACCAGCCAGCCCACCACGCCGAGGACGAGGCAGGCCAGCCCGGCGATCAGGGCAAGGATCCGGAGTACAGGATGGGGCC
>DASWJW010000289.1:0-50627 GCA_036396955.1 Planctomycetota bacterium | reverse complement strand
CTGCGAACAGCCGGCCGAGGTCGCGTTCCCGGGACGTCGCGTCGGCGCCGAAGCGCAGCCGGCGCAGATCGATCCACATCAAGTCGCCGGTCCGCGGATGGCGCAGCAGGTTGCCGAGGTGGACGTCGCCGTGGATGGCGTCGGCGCCGTGCAAGCGGGCGGCTGCGCGCGCGACTTCCGCCAGCGCCTCTGGCCGGGCGCGTATCTGTTCGGCGTCGAGCGCCGACCGCGGGCCGAGGTCTTCGAGCACGAGCCAGGCCGACCCCGCGACGCTTGCCACGGCCCATGGCCGCGGCGTCGCGGCTCCCGCGGCCCGCAAGCTCCGGGCGGCTTCGAATTCGCGGGCCGCCGCGGCGGTGCCGCCAGGACCGAAGTCCTTGACGAACAAGCTCTCGCCCCACGGTCCCGGGCGCTCCAAGCGCAGATAGCGGCGGCCGCCGACACCGCGACCGATCTCGGTCGCGGCCGGATCGCCGAAGTTGGCCGGCCAGTCGGGGTCGTGGAGAGGAGCGGACACCAGCGTCGTTAGAGTGTGCCGCCATGGGCGGCTCGGACAAGCTTCCGATTTCGGTGGTCGTGATCGCCCAGAACGAGGCGGCCCACGTCGGGGATTGTCTCGTGAGCGCGGGATTTGCAGCCGAACTGCTGGTTCTGGACGGCGGTTCGGACGATCAGACCGTTGCGATCGCGCTGCGCGCGGGTGCGCGAGTGGAGCAACGGGCTTTCGATGGCTGGATCAGCCAGAAGAACGCCGCGCTCGAAATGGCGCGCCAGGACTGGGTGCTGTCGTTGGATGCCGACGAGCGGGTCTCTCCCGGCCTCGCGGCCGAGATCCGCGGCCTGTTCTCCGGCTCCGGCCCCGACGCAGACGGCTACGAGATTCCGCGCCGCGCATTCCATCTTGGGCGCTGGATCCGTGGCGGCGGCTGGTATCCCGACCGCAAGTTGCGATTGATCCGGCGCGGGAAGGGTTGCTGGACCGGCCGCGACCCGCACGACCGGTTGACGGTTGCGGGTCGCGTGCGACGACTGCAGCAGGATCTCCTGCACTACCCGTACGCGGATCTTGCGGCGCACGTCGCGCGCATGGACCGCTACACCACGGCCGCCGCACAGGCTGCGTTCGAGGCCGGCCGCGGCGCGGCGCTGCTCCGCATGGTGGTCACGCCGCCGCTGCGCTTCCTCAAGGCCTATCTCGTGCGCGGCGGTTTCCGCGACGGCCGCGCCGGCCTGGTGCTCGCCGTGCTCGCCGCCGAGTACGAACGGATGCGCTACGCCAAGCTCTGGGACTTGCAGCGGCGTGCGCGCGGATCCGGACGCGCCGAGCGATGAAGGTGGCGCTCGTCTATCCGGACCTGGCGCACAAGGGCGGCGCCGAATCGGTGATCGTCTGGACTGCGTGCGGCCTGCTCCGCCGCGGCCACCAGGTCAGCGTGATCACGGCGGCTGCGGCGCCGCAACTCTGGCCCGATTTCCCGGAATTCGCGCGCTGCGTCGAACTGGTCGAAACCGTTCCCGCGCGGCGCCGGCGGCAGCGCTCGCTGCGAACCGGCAAGCGGATCGCAGCGCGCTTGCGCGAGTTTCCGCTGGTGGTCGCGCACAATCGCGATGGCCTGCTGTGGGCCCACGGCCGCGCCTCCGGCCGGCCGGGATCGCCCGCGCTCGCCTGGTATTGCCACGAGCCGCCGCGGAATCTGTACGCCGCCGCGACGGAAAGCTGGCTGGTCGGCGCGCTCCAGCGCGACGACGTCGACGCCCGGCACCCGGCGCTGCTGGACTTGCGGCGCTTCCTGGACAAGACCGAGGCGACGGCCTGGCGGCGGCACCGAACCCGTCGCAAGCGCCGCTTCGAACGCCGCTACGCGCGGCTGCCCGGGCACGTGCTCGTGAACAGCGCCTATACGGCCGCGACGCTCGAAGCGGCGCTGGGCTGCCGCGCGAGCGTCGTGCATCCGGGCTTGCCGCCGCGAGGGCCGCTCCCGCCGGCGACCGGCGCGCCCGAGGGCATTGCGGTGATCAGCGGGCGCGGTCCCAAGAAGAACCTGATGGGCGTGCTCGCCGTCGCGGCGGAGCTGGAAGCGCGCGGCACGCTGCCGGGGACGCAATTCCACGTCTGGGGAGTCGGCACCGACGGTCCGGAATTCCGTGAGGCGGTGCAGCGCATGGGCCTGCGAGCGCGCGTGCAGCTGCATGGTTTCCTCTCCGACGAAGCCGCGGCCGCGCGCCTCCGCAGCGCGCGGCTCTGCCTCTTCCTGCCCTTCTGCGAACCTTTCGGGCTGGTCGCGGTCGAAGCCCTGCAGGCCGGAGTGCCGGTGCTCGCCAGCGACCACGCCGGGCCGGCGGAGATCTTGGAGATCTGCGGCGGCGGCGACACCGTCGACCCGATGCGCCCGGAGCTCGTCGCCGACGCGCTCGTCGGAATGCTCGCGGAACCGGCCGCCGAGGCACGCTGGCGAGCGGCAGCCCGCGCGGCCGGGGAGACGGCGGACCGCGCGTTCTCGCTCGACCGGCATCTCGATGCGCTCGAAGCGCTCGACCCCTCGCGCACGCAGGCACCGGAGATTCCGTGAAGCTCGCCGTCGTGCACTCCGATCTCGGCCACAAGGGCGGCGCCGAGTCGGTGGCGGCCTGGACCGCCGCCGGACTCGCCGCGCGCGGCCACGAAGTCCGGATTTTCACCGACCGCGCCGATCCGGACCTCTGGCCGGAGCTTCCGCGGCTGGGAGGGCTCGTCGAGCAAGTCGACGGCGCCTCGGGCCGCGACCGCCGCCGCCGGGCCTTGGCCACCGGCGACCGCTTGCGCGGACGCCTCGCCGAGTTCCCCTTGGTGTTTGCACAGAACCGCTACGGGATGATCTGGGCCCGCCATGCGCCAGGCGCCATCGCGTGGATGTGCCACGAACCCTCGCGGCGCTTGCATCCACGGACCACCGACGCGGAACTGGTCGCGGCGCTGGAACGGAGCGACGTCGACCTGAGGCACCCCGCGCTGCTGCAGATGCAGGCATGGCTGTCCCGGCTCGAGAGCAATCCCTGGCGCCGCCACCGCGCCGGCCGCCTGCGAGCCGAAGAGCGCGAGTGGACGCGGCGCCCCGACCTGGTGCTTGCGAACAGCCGCTACTCCGCGGATGCGATCGAAGCGAGCATCGGCCGCGCCGCGCGCGTGATCGACCTTGGTCTGCCTCCAGTCACGCCGTCTACGGCCGGCGGCCCGCGTGAAGGCGTCGCCGTGATCGCCAGCGCCAGTCCCAAGAAGAACCTGCACGGGGTGCTCGCGGCGGCCGCGGTGCTGGCACGCGGCCACCGATTGCCGGGCCTGGTGTTCCATGTCTGGGGAGTCGGTTCGGACGGCGCAGCCGTGCAGGCCGAAGTCGCGCGCCTCAGGCTCCAGGAGCGGGTCGTCCTGCATGGATTCCTGCCCGATCCGGCGGCGCGCGCGCGCCTTGCTCGCGCGCGCTTGTGTCTTTACCTGCCGTTGTGCGAGCCATTCGGACTGGTGGCGATCGAGGCGCTGCAACGCGGAGTCCCGTTGCTGGCGAGCGATCACGGCGGCCCGGCCGAAATCCTCGGCCGACACGGCGGAGGTCGTACGGTCGATCCGCTGCTTCCCGAGCGGGTTGCCGACGCCATGGAAGCCATGCTGGGCGACTCCTCGGAAGAAGCGCGCTGGCAACAGGAGGCCCGCGCGGCCGGGGCCAGCGCGGCGGAGGCGCACGGAATCGAGGCCTATCTGCAACTCGTCGAGGAACTGCTGCAGGAGTGCGCGCGGCGGCACGCCGCGGGTCGTTAGAATCCGACCCTTCGGGGCTGTCATGAACCGCATCGTGCGCGCATTTCCCGGTCGGCTCGGCGGCGCCCTTTTCGGCGCGGCCTTGGCCGGGCTGTTCCAGGCCCTGTCCTATCCCGGGCTGGACGCACTCGAGCTGATCCGCGAGAAGCTCCTGCTGATCTGGAGCGGTGACTTTGTGATCGCGCTGGTCGTGGCGGTCCTGGTTCTCGCTGCAGGAGCGATTCCTGCTGGGCGCGACCGGCTGGCTGCACGCGGTGCCGCCGTTGCCGCCGCTGCGGCCTTCGCCCTGGCCTCGGCGCCGGGCTGGGCGTTCACCGTGGGTGCGGAGCTCGCCGACCGTTTGGAGGTCGGGGTCTTCGGCAAGCCGGTGGCCTGGGGCTGGGCGGCGTGCGCTGCGCTGATCGGGACTCTCGTGCCGCTCGCCTTGCGGTTGCGCCTGCCGCAGCGCGCGCTTGCCGCGGCGGGCGGATTCGCGTTGCTGATCTTCTTCGTGCTGATGGCGGTGCCAGCTCCGGAAACGGGCGCCGAGGCGTCGGCGCCGCCACTCCCTCCGGCTGCGCTGGACACGGCGGCAGGGGACGGACCCGACATCGTGCTGTTCTCGATCGACACCTTGCGCGCGGACGCGGTCGCGGCGGGCGGATTGGAACTTCCCGGAGTCGCGGCGCTGCGCGCGCGCGGCCGCACCGGCGCCTACGCCCTGGCGCCGGCGCCGAGCACGCTGCCCAGCCACACCAGCATGCTCAGCGGCGTGGACATCCTCGGCCACGGTGCGCGCGGCAACGAGTACCGCGTGCCCGAGCGGCTGCCGATGCTCGCGGAAATGCTGCGGATGCACGGGTGGCGGACCGCGGCGGTCGTGAGCAACGGCGTGATTCGCGGCGCCGCCGGTTTTGCGCGCGGCTTCGAAGTCTACGACGACAGCGCGGTCTCTCGAGGCGGGGCTGCGCGCCTGTTGCGCAACACCGCCGACGCGCAGACCTGGCTGGGCTGGCTGCTGTCCCGCACGGTGGTCGAGAGCGAATTCCGCCGTCACGCTTTCGGCGCCAAGCCGGGCCCCGAGTCCGCCGACGAAGAGAACGGCGCGGGCCGGGGCGAGCGCACCAAGGCGACGGCGCTCGCGTACTTGCGGCAGCTGCAGACCGGCCAGGCGCCGTTCTTCTTGTTCGTGCACTTCATGGACCCGCACCAGCCTTATCGGCCACACGAGAGCGTTCGCGGCCGGCTTGCGGATCCCTCGGAACTTCCCGAACGCTTCCAGCGCGAAGACGACGGCAGCCTCGCGCTCGCCAAGCGCGTCGAGCAAGCGCTGCGCGGCGGCGCGGGCGACGCACCGGCCGCGGCCGAGTACCTGCACCGCGTGTACCTCGAGGAAGTGCTCTACGTCGACCAGTGCTTGCAGGAACTGCTCGCCCAGATCGACGCTTCGGGGCGCGAAACCGTCATCCTGTTCACGGCCGACCACGGCGAGCAATTCGGCGAGCACGACTTGATGCTGCACGCCAACTCCCTGTACGAGCCCTTGGTGCGCGTGCCGATGATCCTCGCTGGTCCGGGGATCGAGGCTGGCAGCGTCTTTGCGGTCGTGCCGCAGCTCGAGGACGTGGCGCCGACCTTGCTGTCCTTCGCCGGAGTGCCGCGTGCCGGACGGATGGACGGCCGCGATCTGCGCGAGATCGCGCCGCCGCCGCGGCCGCACGTCGCCGTGCGCAACCAGCAGCTCGCGTTCCGTAGCGGGGACTGGAAACTGATCGGGCGGATGCGCGAGAGCGAGGCCGGCACGATCTTCCTGCCGGAGGAGCTCTACGATCTGGCGCAGGACCCGGACGAGCTGCACAATGCGATCGAGGAGCGCGTCGAAGAGGTCGCGCGCTTGCGGAAGGGCGCGGAGGCGGCGATGGCCCTGGCGGTCGCGGGCGAGCTCGCCGACCTGGATTCCGGGCAGCGTGCGATGCTGGAAGAACTCGGCTACGTGCTCGGCACGGAATCCGGCGGAGAAGGGCATTGAACGCGCTAGCCGGCGTCGCGGGTTCGTTGGCCGGCCTGGCCCACTTGTGGCTCGTGCTGGTCGCGGCCACGGGTGGTTTCGACTGGGTCTTCGTCAAGTCCCACTCCAGCCTGCGCCTTGGTGCAGCCGCCCTGGCGCTGCACGGATTGCGCACGGCGTTCGGCGGACGCACCGGCTGGCCAGCCCGGCGCGCGACGGCGCTAGGCGCTTGTGCCGCGCTCTTGCTCGCGGTGTGGGAGCCGCTCGAGTTGGGTGCGTTGCCGCGCATGGCGGGGAATCCTGCGGCGCTTGCCGTCGCGGTGCTCGGCTTGGCGGCCGTGCTGTTCGACGCGAGCCGGAGCGGCGGCCCCGGCCAGTCCTTGCGCGCCCCGTTCCTGCGCCTGGTGCGCCCGGTCCTGCTCATCGCGCTGCTCGCGGCGGTGGGGGGCGCGGTCTATCTCTTCGTGGACGCACGCTCGTATCGAAAGGAGCTGGCGGAACCGCCGTTGCGCTTCGTGGATGCGGAGCCGCAAGCGCGTGACGGCGTGCGATTGCTGCTCGTCGGGCTCGACGGCGCCAACTGGGACGTCGCGCGGCCCTTGCTCGAACGCGGCGAATTGCCCAACCTGGCGCGCCTGATCGCAAACGGGCACTCGGGTCCGCTGCAGTCCTTGCGGACCTGGCGGCCGACGGTCAAGCGCTGGGGCTGGTGGAGCGCGGTCGTCTGGAATTCGGTGGCGACCGGATACGACGAGACCCGGCACGGCGTGCTCGATTTCGAGATGCCCGCGGAGGACGGCAACTGGTCCGGTCCCCTCGAGCCGGCGGCGCGTAAGCACTGGACCGCGCGGCCGTTCTGGGAACTGCTCGCCGAACACGGCGTGCCGACGTCGATCGGCGGCTGGTGGAACACGTTTCCGACCCGCCCTTTCGAGGGCGAACTCGCCACGCTGAGCCTCGGCCTGCGGCTTTCCGCCGGCGCCGACCCGACCCGAGTGTTCGCCGACATGCTCGAGGATCCCAAGCGCGCGGAGCACTACCTCTATCCGCACACCTTGCTGGCCGAACGCGGCGCGGCGCTGCGCCTGCCGGGCAGCGAGGCGGAACTCGATGCGTTCTTGCGCGACGAGTTGCTCGACCTGGAGCGCAATGAAGGCACTGAAGTCGAGGCCGAAGCCACGTTTCGAGGCATGGTTTGGCAGGACCTGCTTTTCAAGGAGCTGGCGCGAACCGCGCTGACCGGCGGGAAGCACCGCATGGTGAGCTGGTACTGCGAGGGCACCGACACGGCGCAGCACCACTACTGGCAGTTCCGCACCGATTCTCCCGCCGCTCTCGCGGCGCGCGGCGAAGAACCCGAGCGCTTGCGCGATCTCGTCGACAACTACTACCGCCTCGCCGACCGCTGGCTCGGCGAGCTGCTGCAGGCCGCCGGTCCCGACTGGAACGTGCTGGTGGTGAGCGATCACGGCCACGGTCCGAGCACGCACAACTTGCGCCGCCGCAGCGACCACCGCGGAGTCGGCCTCTACGTCGCCTCCGGGCCGGACTTCCGCCAAGACACTTGGCCGCAGATCCCCTGGTTGCAGCGTCTGGGTCTCGCGCGCGGGGAGCCGAGCATCCTCGACGTCGCGCCGACCTTGCTCTATTTGTTCGGAGTGCCGCTCGCGGCCGACTTCGACGGAGATGTCCGCACCGGCTGGATCCGCCCGGAAACGCTCGCCGAATTGCCCGCGTTCCGCACGCCAAGCTACCGTTACGAGCGCGGCACGCTCGACCTCGATCTCTCCGGCGCGGCGGCCCACGCCGCGGCGCATCATGAGCGGCTCGTCGCCTTGGGGTACGTCGACGGCGGAGACGCCGCACCGGGTCCGGACCCGCAGAAGGAGAAGGGGGACCGCGAGTGAGTGCCGGCCGCGGCGCCGATCCGCGCAGCTGGTTCTGTGCGGTCGCGGCGGCTGCGGTGGCGCTGGTGGAAGGCGCCGGGCTGGGCGAGCCGGCGGGGCGCACGATCGCCGCGGCCTGGCTGTACGGCGGCGGCGGTCTGCTCGGCGGCGCGCTGCTTGCTGTCGCACTCCGCGCGCTGGGCCGCGCGCCCCGGTCGCGCCTGCCCTGGCGCCTGCCGGTAGTGGCCGCGAGCGTCGCCGCGCTCGCCTCGCTCGCGGTCTGGTGGTGGCCGCCGGAGCGCGGCGAGGCTGCCGCCGGCGCACCCGACGTGCTGCTGATCACTTGCGACACGACGCGCGCCGATCGCTGGTGGGCTATTGCGGACGCGGAAGCGCCAGGGGCCGCGCTCGAAGACGGCGCTTTCGTCTTCGCGACGGCCTACGCCACCACGGGACTCACCGCGCCGGCGCATGCTTCAATCCTCACCGGCCTGCACCCGCACCAGCACGGCCTGCACAACAACGGCGGCCGACTGCCGCGTTTGCCGGGGATGGCGGAGAGTCTGCGTGCCGAAGGCTGGACGACGCTCGCCGTGCCGTCGGTGATCCACTTGGATCCGGGCTTCGGCTTCGCCCAGGGCTTCGACCGCCACGTGCAAGTGGAGGACGGTCTCGCCGGCTGGATGCGGCCGCTGCAAGCCTTCGCTCTGGTGCGGCGCGCCCTTCGCGTCGTCGGCGGCGGCCGCGCCGTGCGGTCCGGAATCGAGACCCTGGCCGCCGCAACGGACCTGTGGCGGAGCGAGGCGGGGAACAGGCCGCGCTTCTTGTGGGTCCACGTCTACGATCCGCACTGGCCGTACGAACCGGCGCCGGCCGACCTCGGAGTGGCGGATTCCCTGCCGCCGTGGCCGGCAGTCCCCGTGCCGGGATGGGACGAGCAGGACGTCGCCGGCTGGCGCCGCGCGTACGACGGTGAACTCGTCGGCACGCGCCGGCGCTTGCGCGAATTCGTCGCCGGTCTGCGCGCAGAGGCGGCCGCCGGATCGCGCCGGCTATGGGTGATCGGGCTCGCCGACCACGGCGAGGCTTTCGGCGAACACGGCGCCGTGGATCACGGCGATCTTCTGTACGAAGAGCAGCTTCGCGTTCCATTCTGGATCGATGCCGGAGGCGCGTCGGACGCGATCCTGCGCGACGTGAGGAGCGACTTGCCTGCCTCGCAGGTCGACGTCTTTCCCACCCTCATGGCGCTCCTGGGCTTGCCGCTTCCGGCCGGGCTTCCCGGCCGCTCGCTGCGGCCGGCGATGCGCGGCGAGACGCAGCCATTGGCGCCGGTCTTCGCTCAAACCAGGCTGCGCACATTCGACAACGCGATGGTGCGACTCGGGTCGTGGAAGACCGTGCGCAACCTGCGGTTTGCGCCCAACGTCTTCGGCAATAAGCCGGGCCGCGAGCGGCGCTCCGCTCCCGAAGACCTGGCCTGGATGATCCTGGGCGGCGAGCGCTATTCGATCGCCGCCGACCCCTTTGAGCTCGAGCCGCTGGCCGAGCCGCCGCCGGGCCTGGCGGATGCGCTGTCCGCAGCCCTCGAAGACTGGCTGCGCGAGCGCGGCCCGCCGCCGCCCGAAGGCGCGCTGCGCCAGAACCTCTCACCTGACGTCGTGCAGGCGCTGCGCGAACTGGGATACTTCTAGGCGATGGAGCCGCGCGTGCCTCGGTTCACCGATCCCGGCCTCGCCGGCGTCGTCGAGAAGATCGCGCGATCGTGCGCCGTGGCGGGCGGCCGCGCATTCCTGGTGGGCGGCTCCGTGCGCGACGCCCAGCTCGGCCGGGCTGCGCTCGAAGCGGACCTGGAGGTCTACGGCATCGATCCCGAGGCGCTCGAGAAGCTTGCGGCTGGCATCGGCAAGGTGCATCTGGTGGGCCGGCAATTCGCGGTGCTGCACGTCGCCACGCCGCACGGCCTGGTCGAGATGTCGCTGCCGCGCCGGGAGTCGAAGACCGGACCCGGACACAAGGGCTTCGCCGTCAACGCCGACCCGAATCTGCCGCTGCGGGAGGCGGCGCGCCGCCGCGACTTCACGGTCAACGCGATGCTTCAAGATCCGCTGACCGGCGAGCTGCTCGATCCTTGGGATGGCCTCGCCGACTTGCACGCGGGTGTATTGCGGCACGTCTCGCCGGCGTTCGCGGAAGACCCGCTGCGCGCCATGCGGGCCGCGCGTTTCGTCTCGCGCTTCGGCTGGAGTATCCACGCCGACACCGCGGCATTGTGCCGGAAGCTCGATCTCTCCGAATTGCCGATGGAGCGCATGGAAGGCGAGTGGCGCCAGATCCTGGTCCGCGGCGACCACCCGGGCGCGGGCTTGAACGCTCTCGAGACCGTGGGCGCCTTGCGCTGGTTTCCCGAGATCGAAGCCATGCGGGGGACTCCGCAAGATCCAATCTGGCATCCGGAAGGCGACGTCTTCCACCACACGGCTCTGGCGCTCGACGCCGCGGTCGCCGTGCGACCGGACATGGCCGACCCGTGGATCGAGATGCTCGGCCTGCTCTGCCACGACCTGGGCAAGCCAGCGCACACCTGCCTTGAGCGGGGCCGCTGGCGCAGCCCGAACCACGACGTGGGCGGCGTCGCGCCGACGCTGGCTTTCCTGCAGCGCATCACGCGCCAAGAATCGGTCCACGAAGCCGTCACGGCCCTGGTGCGCGAGCACTTGCGTCCGATGCAGCTCTACCAGGCCCGGGAGCAGGTCAAGGACGGTGCGATTCGCCGCCTGGCCTTGCGCGTCGATCTCGAAGCCTTGCTGCGGGTTGCCTACGCCGACGCGGCGGGGCGCTACGGAAATGCCGCTTTCGCCGATTGGCCGCCGGTGGCGTGGTTGCGCGGGCGCGCGGCGCAACTCGGAGTCGACAAGGGCCGCCCGGAACCGTTCCTGCGCGGCCGCGATCTGATCGAACTCGGAGTTGCGCCGGGCCCCGGCATGGGCGAGATCATCGACGAAGCCTTCGATTTGCAGATCGAAGGCCAGATCGTCGACCGGGACGCCGCGCTTGGTTGGTTGCGCGAGCGCGTGGCCCGCTAGCCGCGGGGTTCCTGGCCGGCTTCCGCCGCGAAGCGGCGCAGGCGGCGGCCGAGGATCCGGCCGGCAGTGCGCGCCATCCGCGGGCGCGAGAGCACGCGCCGGCCGTGGCTGAATAGCGCGTTCTTGAAGCCGTGGACGAAGCTTGGCCTGCGTCCCAGCCGGTCGAGCGCCGCTCCCGCCACGTCTTCGGCCGAGGCCGCGCCGCCGCCGGTCGCCGGCCCGTGCGTGCCGGCGATCGCATGGAATTCGGTGCTCGTGTGGCCCGGGGAAACCGCGAGAGCGGCGACGCCGGTGCCCTCCAGTTCGACCGATAGCGCTTCGCTGAAGTGGAGTGCGAAAGCCTTGGTCGCGCCATAGGTCGCCATCCAGGGCGTTGGCTGGTACGCCGAAGTGCTGGCCACGGTGATCACGCCGCCACGGCCGCGCGCGACCATGGGGGGGAGGAACACCGAGGCGAGCGCGACGGGCAGCTCGCAGTTGAGGCGCACCATTTCGCGCTGGACGCGCGCATCGGCTTGATGGAAGGAGCCGTTCCATCCAAAGCCGGCGTTGTTGACGAGCAGACCGACGGCGCGGGTGCCCAAGGCCACGCGCAGCTGCTCGAGCGCGTCGGTCGCCAGCAGGTCGAGGGGCACGGCGAGCGCCTGGTGGCCTTGTCCTTCGAGGCGGGCGGCGAGCTCGACGATCCGATCGGCCCGGCGGGCCACCATCGCCACGGCAAGTCCACGCTCGGCGGCGGCCACCGCAAGGGCACGCCCGATGCCGGACGACGCGCCGGTGACCAGAGCCCAGGGCCCGTAGCGGTCAGGGAAAGCGATCATCGGCGAATCCTAGAAGCAGGAGACAGCCCGGACTCGGCGCCGAGGGGGCAAAAAAGTGAGAGGCGCCGCACCCCCCCAGGGTGCAGCGCCTCTCCCCCCCAATTCTTCGGATAATCTCGACACGGCCTCGCCCCCCAGCGGGGCTCGCGTCTCACCCCTTATTACGCTTCGGATCCAGATCGTTTCGGGAAATATTTCGCCTTCACGGTTCGTCGCAGGCGTCTAAACCGCGACTCGGCAAGAATTTAGGGGCATGAGCAAGCTCCGCGCCATCTTTGGGTCGGGTCGGGAGAAGTTTCCTCCAAAGCCATTCAAGCCGGCGCGGGCCCGAGCGTGAGGGGAAACCCTTCGGTGCCTCCAGTGCTCGTGAGCCACTCGAGCGACGCTCTGATCAACGAACCGGAAGGGAGACCGGGTTGGACAGCCGGCGCCGGAACGGCAGGAACGCCTGCAGATGCAGGGCTTGGCCCGCGAGGCCGGCGGCGACCGGGACGCGGAAGCGCGTCCCGCCCTGCGCGTCGA
Organism: Planctomycetota bacterium; assembly: GCA_036396955.1. Lineage (GTDB taxonomy): Bacteria > Planctomycetota > UBA1135 > UBA1135 > UBA1135 > DASWJW01. The sequence goes on along the minus strand of DASWJW010000289.1, from coordinate 38,535 downwards.
GGACGCCGAAGAAAATCATGGCCCGGTTCAGATCGAGGTGGGCGTTTTGCAGGTCGCCGGGCCACCACTGTGCCAGCGGGCTCGGGCCTGGGTGCGGCGAGGCCGCGAGCCAGACCGACCGGCCCGCTTCGCGGCGCAGGCTCCGAATTTCTACCTCGGTGACTTGGCCCGCCATGGCCTGCCATTCGGTGCGAAGCCAGAGCAGCGGCACCATCGCGACGTCGTACGGCCGGTCGACGGGCAGCCCGTTGCTCGGATCGCCGTCAGAGAAGTCGGACACCAGCTCGTGCATCGTGCCGTCGGGCAGAAGGGCGAGGACTGCTTGCAGATCCTTGTCGGCGATCAAGTAGATGCCACGCGGCGCGACTTCGGTGCCTGCCGGGAAAAGCAGGTTCTGGTCCGTGACCGTGTGCATCCGCCCGTCGCGGCCCACCCGCACGAGCCCGTGCCGCTGGGTATGGCCGGAGTAGTCGTTCGCGTCGCTCACCAGGTAGGTGCCATCGCGGTCGAGCACCACGTCGAGCGGGTTGACGAGGACATGCCCGTCGCGCGCGACCAGGGTCGGCGGCCCACCGGCCGCAAAGCGGAACAGCTTGCCGGGCGGATCGTTCGTCGGCCAGAACACGCTCGGCGCTTCCGTGTAGACCAGACTGTGGTCGTAGTCGAGCAGCACGCCGACGACCGGATCGACGTCGAAGGACGGCGGGGCGAGCTGCGTCACGGTGCCGTCTTGATGCAAGCGGACCAGCCCGCGGAAGCCGTCGCCGACCACCAATTCGCCGTGGCCGTCGCGCGTGAACTTGAACGGATCGTGCAGCAGGTCCGTGTTGAGTTGCGCGATTGCGCCGGTCCCGGGATCCAGGCGATAGATTCCGTTCGCCGGCCAGCTCTGCGAGGACCAGTTGCAGAGCAGGACCGCGCCGTCGCGGTCGAGGCCCACGTCGCAAGGCAAGTACAGCGGCTGGCCTTCGAAGAGCACGTCCACGCTGCCGTCGCCGCGCAGGACCCGAATGGCACCGCCTCGGGTGCCGGCACTATCGGCGATCAGGACCTCGCCCGGGTTCAGCTCGAAGCCTTGCCCAGCGAGCCGGCTCGGCGCCCACAGTGAAGCGGCAGCGAGGGCCAGCGCGGGCAGGACGGTGGAAGAGCGGGACGGTCGGAACATCGGCGGATCCTTGGAGTCGGAGGGCGAACGGGGGCGGGATCCGTCGCAAGCGGCGTGCCGCTTCCCGCGGCGGTCAGCCGCCGCTTGGGTCCGGCGGCGGCCGGTAGACGCGCAACTCCTTGTCGTCCAGCAAGATCACCCCGTCGAGGCGCCATGCCGGCGGCTCGTCCATGCCGTCGCGCCAGGGGATCAACAGGGCGTCCCAGCCGTTGCTCTCCGGTAACGCGGCGTAGAGCTGCCGCGGTTTGTCGAAGTACTCGATTTCGACCCCGAGCGGCTCGAGCAGCCGCGGCGTTTCGAGGCGGGTGACGGCGATCCGGCGGGCATCTCCGAGCACGGTGCGCAATTCCACGAGCGCCGGTGCAATCGACTGGCTGCGTTCCCAGGCCGGCACCGCCACCTGGGTGTATAGCGCGCGCGCCGGTGCGCAGAGCAAGAGCAGGGCGAGAGCCGGGCGCTGAGGTCCGATGCGCGCTGCGGCGGCACCGGCGAGCGCCAGCAGCGCCAGCGAGACGCCGCCGGTGAGGTCGAGACTCGCGCGCGACCAAGGCACTGCGGCGGCGGCGAGCACGAGCGCCGCGAACCCGAGCACGCGGGCAAAGGCGCCGCTCGCGGCCATCAATTCGAGGCGCAGCGCGCCGGCCACGGCAAGCAACGGGAAGGCTGGAAGGAGATAGCGCGTGCTCTTGCCACCCGCCGCCATCAGCATCACGAAGGCTCCCGCCACGGCGAGCACGGCGTAGCGGTCCAGCGACGCCCGGCCGGCCGCGCGCAATCGCAACAGCGCGGGCAGCGAGAGCGGCAAGGCGGCGAACAGCAGCGCGAGCGGATAGACGAACGCCCGGCCCAGTGCCGCGAGATCCCAGGCCAGGAAGTCGCCGAAGCTCTCCCGGATGCCGAGCGGGTCCGTGGCGGAGTCGGGTCGCAGCACCAGCGGCCAGAGCAACGCGAGCGGCAAGAACGTCGCCGCACCGAGCAGCAGATCGCGCCGTCGCGGGAGCATCCCGAGTAGCCACGCGGCAACCAGGCCACCCACGAGCCACGGTGCGACCGCTGCGCCTTTGGCGAGCGTCGCCAGTCCGGCGGCGAGACCGGCGAGGATCATCCAGGCCGATGCACCGTGTCGGCGCGCACCGGCGCCGTGCAGCGCCAACAGGGCGACCACCGTGAGCGCCGCGAATGTCGGGTCGATTTCGGCGTTGACCCCGTTCTTGAGCGTGTTCAGCCCGAGCAGATAGCCCAGGCCCGCAACCCATCCGGCCGTGGCGCCGGCCGCTGCCCGCGCCGCCGCACCGATCACGGCGACGGTGAGCGCCAAGGCCGCAAGCGAGACGAGTCGTGCGCTGCCGGGCGACCGTTTGCCTTGCCAGGCCATCGTTCCGGCGAGGCTCCAGTAGTGCAGGGGCGGCTTGGTGAGGATCAAGCGGCCGTAGTAGGTGGGGCGCGTCCATTCCCCGCTGGCCAGCATTTCGCTGGCGATCCGGGCCCGGAAATCCTCGGTACCGACGAACTCCTGCCGGCCGATCCCCGGCAAGTACGCGAGTACGGCCACGAGAGCGAGCAGCAGCGGCTGCAGGACATCGTGGAGCCGCGTGTCCCGCTTGCTCTCCATCGCGCCGATTGTAGGATTCCGCCGCGCGCGGAGTTGCGACGCAGGTCATGCGAATCGCCCTCGTCCACCCGGATCTCGGCCGCGCCGGGGGCGCGGAAGCGGTCGTCGCCTGGACCGCGGCGGGCTTGCTGGACCGGGGCCACGAGCTTGCGATCTTCACGCACCGCTTTGCGGCCGAGCTCTGGCCCGACGGCCGGCGCCTTGCCGCCTGCGTGCGGCCGCTGTCGCGGCTCGATGAGTCGGCCGCTCCGGCGCGTCTGCGCTCGATGGGCCGCGGTCTGCGTAGCCAGCTCGCCGGGTTCGATCTGGTCCACCCGCACCAACGAGAGGCCCTGCACGCCACCGAAGGCTGCGTCGCGCCCCGCCTCTGGTTCTGCCACGAGCCTTGGCGGCGGCTGCACCTGGAAGCGACGGACCGCGAGCTCTTCGCGGCGTTGGACCGCCCCGGGATCGACGCCGGACACCCGGCGCTCCAGCAACTGCGGCGCTGGCACCGGCGACAGACGCGCTGGCCCTGGCGGCGGTTCGCGACGACCCGCGCGGTCGCTGCCGAGAGGGCAGCGGTCGCCCGCGCGACTGCCACGATGGTCCAATCCGGATATACGGCGCGGGCGTTCCGGGAAGCGTTCGGGCGGGAACCGGAAGTCTTCGACTTGGGGCATCCCGCCGCGAGCGAGCCGGCGCCCGTTGCCGAGGTGGGGGTCGTGCGCCATGGCATCGGCGTGACCGCCGGAACCTCACCCAAGAAGAACCTCCACACGGTGCTGGCGACCGCGCAGGAACTCGTGCGCCGCGGTTCGCTTGGCGGCCAGACTTTCGAGATCTGGGGCGGCGGAACCGACTCCGAGGAAACGCGCGAGATGGTGCGCGCGCACGGACTCGGCGAACGGGTCCGTTTGCACGGCTTTCTCGGGGCCGACGAGGCCGCCGCACTGCGGCGCCGCTGCCGGCTGGGCCTTTATCTGCCGCTCTGCGAACCCTTCGGCCTGGTTGCCGTCGAATTCCTGTTGTCCGGAACGCCCGTTCTTGTCTCCGACCACGGCGGGCCGGCTGAGACGATTGCCCGCACGAACGGCGGCGCGACGGTGGATCCGCTGCGTCCCGACGCGATCGCCGACCGGCTCGAGCAATTGTTCGCCGATCCCGCCTCGCTCGTGGCGATGGGGCAGCGCGGTGCGCAACGGGCTCGAGAGCTGTTCGGCATGCCGCGCTTCCTCGACGCGCTCGAAGCACGCATGCACGAGCTCGCGGCCGCGGCGCAGTAGAGTGCCGCCGTGGCAGGGGACTCCACGGCGCCGGAATCGGGGACTTGGCTGGAACGCCCGCTCACCGTGTTGCGCGGCGTGGGGCCGCGGCGCGCGGAGTCGCTCGCCGAAGCTTTCGGCGTACGCACCCTCGGAGAGCTCCTGCGCCTCGCCCCGCGCCGTTACGAGCCGCCGCTGCCGTTGTGCCGCATCGCCGAACTCCAGGACGGCGCCGTGCAGCGCATGCGCGCGCGGGTGACGGGCTGCTCGGTCTGGCGCGGCCGGGGGCGGCGCATCCTCCAGGTGCGGTTCGAAGACGAGAGCGGCCGGGCGACGGCGGTCTACTTCAACCAGGCCTATCTCAAGGATGCCTTTCCTGCGGGTCGCGAACTGATCTTCGAAGGCCAGGTCGCGCTGACCAAGGGCGTCCGCGTCTACGCGCCGCGCATCGTCGCCGAGGCCGCGCTGGAAGAGCGCGGGCTGCGTGCCGTGTACTCCCAGGTCGAAGGCGTGTCCGCGGGCTTGCTGCCGCGCGCGCTGCACGCGGCGCTGGATGTCCTGCCCGAGCTGGCGGATCCGTTGCCGCGCTTGGTGCGCGCCGCAGCCGGGGTCCCGGAACTCAGCGCGGCGCTGCGCGAATTGCACCGGCCGCCGGACCTCGCGCGGGCAGAGGCCGCGCGGCGACGGCTCGCCTGGGGCGAAGTGCTGCGTCTCGAGTTCGGCCGCCGCCAGGCCCGGCTGCGCGCCGCCACCGCTGCTCCAGCCGGGGTCTCGCCGTCCGCCGCCGTCTGGCAGCGGATCCTCGACCGTCTGCCGTTCGCGCTTACCGCGGACCAGGCCGAGGTCCTTGCCGTCCTGCGCGCAGATCTGGGCGCCGGCCCGCCGATGCAGCGCCTGCTGCACGGCGAGGTCGGCAGCGGCAAGACGGCGGTGGCGTTCGCTCTCGCGCTGGCGATGGCGGCCCAGGGACGGCAGTCTGTCCTGCTGGCTCCGACCGAAATCCTCGCGCGCCAGCACCTGGCGACCTTCGGCGGCTGGTTGGACGGCGCGCGCGTGGCGGTGCGCGGGCTGCTCGGCGACGACTCGCCCGCGCAGCGGCGGGCGGCGCTCGCGGAGATCGCGGGCGGAACCGCGGCGATCGCGATCGGCACCCATGCGCTGTACGGCCCGGCAGTGCGTTTCCACGACCTCGGACTGGTGATCTTCGACGAGCAGCACCGTTTCGGAGTCCGCCAGAAAGGCGCGCTGCTCGCCAAGGCGCAAGCGCCGCACGTGCTCACCATGACCGCGACGCCCATTCCGCGCACCCTGGCGTGGGCCCGCTACGGAGCGCTCGAGCCCTGCGTGCTGCGCGCGCGTCCTGGAATCGGCGCCGTGCGCACCGAACTCGGCGTACCCGCGCAACTCGCGGAAGTCGCGGTGGCATGGCGACCGCGCCTGGAAGCCGGCGAACGCGCCTTCGTGGTGGCGCCGCGCATCGACGGCGAAGAGGGTCTGCTCGCCAAGGCGGCGGCGCTGACCGGGGGGCCGTGGCGCGGGTTGCCGACGGAAACCGTGCACGGTCGTCTGCCCGGTGCCGAGATCGAAGCTGCCGTCACGAGGTTCCGCAGCGGCGCGGCCCGCGTCCTGTTCGGAACGACGGTGGTGGAAGTCGGCCTCGACGTCGCCGCGGTCGAGTGCATGCTGGTTCTCGACGCGCACCGCCTGGGGCTGGCGAGCCTGCATCAATTGCGCGGCCGACTGGCGCGCGGTGTGGATGCCGGCGTGGGCCATTGTCTGCTCCTCGCCGATCCGGCGGCGCACGGGCGGCTGCAGGTTCTCGTCGAGTGCGCGGACGGGTTCGCGATCGCGGCCGCGGATCTGCGGACCCGGGGTCCGGGGGCGTTGCGCGGCACCCGCCAGCACGGGCGCACCGATTTCCGGGCGTTCGATCCGGAACGCGACGCAGCGATGATGACGGCGCTGCGAGCTCCGCAAGTGCGCCTTTGGCTCGATGCAGGCGCCGGGAGCGCGGCAGTGGCGGCATCCGAAAGCGGTTGCCCAGCCACCAGTCCCGCCTAGACGCCCCGCGCCTGATGCCCGTCCGGTATCCTGGTGGGCTGGCTTCGCGGCCCCGACCCCTTGGGGGCCGCTCCCGCGCTTCCCCGGATCCTCGCGCGTGAATTCCCGCCTCGCCACTTCCCTTCGCGGCTGCCTGCTGCTGATCGCCTTTGCGCCAGTGCTCGCCGCGCAAGGCCAGAATCCTCCGTCCAAGGGGAAAGGCCGCCTGATCCTGCCCTCCGGCAAGCCCGCCAAAGGCGCGCAGGAGCCGGTGGCGGAATCGAACGCGGCGGCTACCAAGGAGAGTTGGTGGGGAGAGCCGGCGAATCGCTACGAAGAAGTCTTCGCGGAGTTCGAGGCGATCGAGAATCCGACGGCGGCGCAGCGCAAGGTCTACTTCGAAAGCTTGTCGTCGTTCGGCCTCAAGGTGCGCGCGACCGCGCTCAAGGCGCTGGACTCGCCGCATCCGCAGGCCGTGGTCCTGGCGGCCGACCTGCTCGAGTTCGTGGGAGACGCCGCGACGGATCTCGACGCCCTGATCGAAGGAGCTTCGGGCGTGGGCAATTCCGAGGCCGCGGTCGCCTGCCTGGAGACCGCGTTCCGCCTCAACGGCGGCTGGCTGCCTGCGCGCGCGGTCGCGCTCCTCGACCACCCCATGGGCAACCTGCGCAACGCCGTGGAATCGCGGCTCGCGCGACGCGCCCACGAGAGCTACGTGCGGCCGCTTCTGCAGAGGCTGCGCTTCGGGCGCGACATCGACACGCGGACACGCGCCGCCAAGCTGCTGACCGCTTTCAACGCGGAGGAAGAGGTTCAACTCGCGTTGCGCGAGGCGCTGTCCGACCGTTCGGTGCCGCTCGCATTCGCCGCGGTAGACGCGCTGATCGGCGATGGCACCCGCGAGCAGATGGAGAGGATCCAGGAGCTTCTCGACGAGGCCGACCCCGGCCCGGAATACGCGTACGCGCTCTACGGCCTGCTGCGCCACCAGGAACAAATGGGCGCCTTGCTGATCGACGAGGCGATGCTGCCCCGTCTGCAGATCGCCTTGCGCGACGCCGATCCCTTCTTGTCCGCCGCGGGCGCCGCCGCGCTCGCCGAATACCACTTCCGCGCCACGCGCGACGACGGCCTGGAGCCGCTCGAGCGCGACATCGTGTATGCGCTGGTCCGCGCAGTCGGCGGCGTGAATTTCTATCCGCAGTACGCGCGCTTCTCACCGTTGGCGGAAGCATCGTTGCAGCGCTTCAGCGGCGAGGATTTCAGCGACCGGGATCGCAGCGCCTGGCTCCAGTGGCTGGCCGACAACCATGACGGATTTCGCGCCGTGCGGGGCGAACTGCGCATCGAGGACGAAGACCTGCCCGCGCTGCGGGTCGCCTGGGAAACCGCCGACGGCCGCGTCGCGCTGCTCGCCGGAACCGCTGCCGACTCCGTCGGCGCCAAGGCGCCGGTCCGCTGGCTCGGCAAGGCCGGCCTGGAACGGCTGGTCGACCTGCTCGACGCCGCGCACCTGCTCGACACGCAGATCCTGCCCGGAACCTACGGGCCGTCCACCGAAGGCGTCGCCGTGCGCTTGGAGATCGAAGCCGCGGGGCGCCGCAAACGGCTGACGTTCCGCGGACCCTCCGGCGCGACCTGGCTGCCCGGTGTCCTCCGCGATCTGGAGGCGCTGCACGACGAGACCGACTGGCAGCTCCTGGCGGCGCCCGGCGCGGAGCGCGAATTCGCGCTCGCGCATCTCGACTCCTGGGACGCGGCCGACGCGCCTGCCCGGGCCGAACTCCACGTGCGCACGAGCTTGGGCCGGCTCGCGGATCCGGGCGACGCCGCGCTGGCGGAGTGGGCACGGGTTGTCGCCACGGCGCCCGGCCTCGAATTGCGCTGGGATCCCGCCTTGGCGGGCGAGTTCTTCACCCAGCTGCGCGTTCGTGCGCTGTCCGAGGATCTGGCGCGACCCGTCCTCGACGCGGCCTTGCGCGTGCCCGATATCGGGCTCGCGGACGCGTTGGTCGAAGCGCTCCAGGACCGCAACGAGCCGCTGCGTTCCGCGCTGCTGCTCGACGGCCTGGCGCGTCTGGGGCCCGAGGCTTGTGCGCGCTCGCTTTCCGACGAGCGTCTGGTCGTCCGCGTGGCCGCGGCGCGGGCGCTGGGACGGACCGGGACGGAAGGCCGGTCCGCGCTCTTGCGGGCGCTCGACGATGCGAATCCGCTGGTGGTCAAGATGGCCGTGCGCTCGCTCGGCGAGCTCGACGATCCGAGCGTCGCGCCGCAGCTCCTGCCGCTGGCGCGCCAGACCGGGCAGCGCGAAGTGCGCAAGGAAGCGCTGTGGGCGCTCGGACGCCTGCAGGCCGACGGCGCGCTCGATGCGGTGCTCGACGCCGCGCTCGACGCCGACAGCAGCGTGCGGATCGCCGCGGTCACCGCGCTCGGCCGGCTGAACGACCCGGGAGTGCGCCAGGCTTTCGGCGCGCTGTTCCCGGCGTACGCCGGGACGCCGCTCGAAGTGACGTTCATGCGCGCGCTCGGCGAGCGCGGCGCCGGTTTCGCCCGTAGCGTGATCCGGCCGCACCTTGCCGCGCTCGACGTGGTGGTCGCTTCCAGCGCCGCGATCCAGTGCGGCCGGCTCGGCGATCCGACTGCGGCGCCGTTCTTGATCGGCATGCTGCCGGACGCGCCGCGCGATCCCGATCTGCTCGACGCGCTCACCTTCTGCCTGTGCACCGATTTCCGCAGCTTGCCCGACCCTGCCGGCGTGTACGGCTACTGGTGGAGCGAGAACGGCGCGGCCGAGTCCTGGAATTGGCTGGCGCATTCCGCGGAAGTCACCGAGAACGCCTTGCCGACGAATTTCGGCGTGGTCGTGACGGAAGGGGCGGCCTCGCGCGACGAGTCCGTCGCCAGCCTGCTCGGACTTCTCGAGAACGGGCCCTCGCATTTGCGGGCGGTAGCGTCCTACTACCTCCACCGGCTCACCGGCGTCGACGCGCCGGCGGTCCATGGCGGTACGCCGCAGCCAGTGGTGAGCGACGTCGCGCGCGCATGGCACGCATGGCTGGCGGACCGGGCCAAAGGCTGACCCTGTGCGTGGCGGCGGCCTTCGGGCTGACCGCGGTGGGGATCCTCGCCTTGCGGCCGAGCGACCGGCTGCTCGCCGTCGAGCGCTGGGCGCCGCAGATCTTGTCGGCGGCCGCGGAGGCCGGACTCGAAGACCCATACTGGTTCGCCGGCCTGGTCTACGTGGAGAGCAAGGGCGACCCCGAGGTCCGTTCGAGCATCGGCGCGCTCGGTCTCTGCCAGCTGTTGCCCGGCACTGCGGCCGAACTCGCGGAGCGCTACGACGTCGCCGGGCCGCCGTACACGCCGGCCGACAATCTGCGGCTCGGGGCGCGCTATCTCGCCGCCCAGTTGCGCCGCTTCGGCGGCGACCGCGATCTGGCGTTGCTCGCCTACCGACTCGGTCCCGAAGCGGTGCGCCGCGAAAGCGCCGCCGCCGGCGGCGTGACGGCGTGGAAAGCGCAACTGCGCTTGGGCAAGCCTGGCCCTTGGGAGTACCGCACGCAGGTCTTGCGCGTCGGCGATCGTTTCCGCGAACGTGCTGCCGCACTGCCCGCGCGCTGGGCCGTGCCCTGAACGCGACGGCGGCGGCGCGGCGCGGCGCGGCGCGTGCGGCGCTGGGTCGGCAACGCCGCAAAGGTTAGGATGCGTGGCGATGGTCCGGCCGCAGCGAATCCTCGTGGTGTGTCAGAACGCTCGCCCGCCCGAAGCGCGGGCGTCGTGCGCGCCGACGGGAGGCGAGGCCTTCCTCGCCGCCGTGCGCTGCGAGTTGAAGAAGCACGGCCTGAAGGGCCCGCTGCGCGCCGTCGGCAGCAGCTGTCTGGGCGTCTGCGAAGGCGGTCCGCATTGCGTGGTGTTCCCGGACGCCATCTGGTATTCCGGATTCACGGCCGAAGACGCGCGCGAGATCGTGGAAGAACACCTGCTCGGCGGACGGCCCGTGGAGCGGCTGCGCGCGCCCGGACCGGATCAGGAGCCGCACGTGCGCGTCTTGCCGGATGGACTGCAATTCCCGGCCAAGCCGGGGGCCACGCTGCTCGACTCGGCGCTGGACCACGGCGTGCCGCTGCCCTTCGGCTGCCAGTCCGCAAAATGCGGTGTGTGCCGCGTCGAAGTCAGCGGCGGCGCGGCTGGCGAGGCGATCGGCCTGCACCCGCCATCGACCCTCGAAGCCGCGGTCCTCGAAGGATTCGGGTGCCCTTCCGGCGTGCGGCTCGCTTGTCAGGCGCGCGTCCGCGGTCCGGTCACGGTGCGGCCTTCGGCCGGCGCCGCGCATGAGCCGTCCGCAGCCGACTAGAATGCCGCGATCATGGTCCGCGTAGGCGTGCTCCTCTCGGGTTGCGGTGTCCAGGACGGCGCCGAGATCCACGAGTCGGTCCTGACCCTGCTCGCGCTCGACCGCGCCGGCGCCCAGGCCGTGTGCATGGCGCCCGACCGCCCGCAGATGCACGTGATCGACCACCGCAGCGGCGCAGTGGCGGCGGGCGAGTCGCGCAACGTCCTGATCGAGTCGGCGCGGATCGCGCGCGGCGACATCCGCGACGCGGCCGGCGTGCAAGTGGACGACTTCGACGCGCTCATCATTCCCGGCGGTTTCGGCGCTGCCAAGAACTTGTCCGACTTCGCCGTCCGCGGCGCGGAGTGTGAAGTCGACCCCGACACGGCGCGCTTGATTCGTGCCACCCTCGACGCCGGCAAGCCCCTGGGCTTGATCTGCATCAGCCCGGCGGTCGGCGCGGCGGTTCTGCGCGGATCGGGCCGACGTCCGCAATTGACCATCGGCAGGGACTTCGATACCGCCGCCGCCTTGGAAGAGATGGGCGCGATGCACGTCGCCTGCCCGGTCGCCGACGTGCACGTGGACGAAGGCCTCAACATCGTGAGCACGCCCGCCTACATGCTCGCCGGCTCGATCAAGGAAGCCGCGGTCGGAATCGAGAAACTGGTCGTCAAGATCCTCGAACGCTGCGCCGCCGGCCTGACGCCCGCCGGATGATCGCCGCGTCCCCGACCGGACCGGCACCCGCGACCGCAAAGCCGTCGGCGCTCGGCGCAGCGGCGCTGGGAGCGCGCAGCGGCCTGGGCCTGGCCTTGATCGAAATCGGCGTCCTGTTCCCGCTCCAGTACGCCGGACTCTTGCCGGGTCTGCAGCGCTTGCTGTTCTTCCTGGTGCCGCTCGGCCTGTATCCGGCGGTCGGCGCCGCGGCCGGCGGATCGCTCGCGCTGCTCGCGCGGCGGTTGCCGGGGCTGCCATGGCTGCGGTTTCTCGCCGCGGCGGTGCCCTTGACGTGGCTGGTGGCGCAAGGCGGGTTCTTTGTGGGCCGCCGCGGACTCAGCCGCCTGGATGGCGCCGACCTCGTGTATCCGGCGGCCGGGATCCTGCTGGCGGCGGCGCTGCTGCTCGTGCGTCCGCTGCAGCGCGCGGCTTGGCCGCGCCGCCTGGTGGGCGGCGCGCTCGCCGGCCTGGTCGCGATGCTGGTCGTGGTCGCCGTGTTCCTCGCCGGCACCGCGTCCGCGGTCCTGCTGGGTCCGCCGCCGGTGCCGGCGCGCGCCGGATCCCCGGACGTGGTCTTGATCACCTGGGACACGGTGCGTGCGGACGTCCTGTCCATCCACGGCGGCGCGGGCATCGCGACACCGAACCTCGACCGGCTTGCGGCCGAGGCGCTGGTACTCGAGCAGATGATCGCCGTGGCGCCCATCACCGGACCGAGCCACGCCTCGTTGCTCACCGGGCAGATGCCGCCCAGCCACGGCTTGCGCTCGAACATCGACACGGTGATCGACGCCGGGATTCCGTCGCTGGCCGAGAGTTTCCGCGCCGCGGGCTACGACACGGCCGCGTTCGTCTCCGCTTATCCGCTGCGCGGCCGCTTTGGATTCGATCGCGGCTTCCGGACCTACGACGACCGCTTCGGCACGGCGTTCGAGGCCCGCGTCGCCGACCTGGTGGCTGCAGCGCCGGTCATGGGGCGCTTCTTCCGTGTTCTGCTCGGCGGCGTGGAGCGCACGAGGATTCCCGGCGCCGTGGTCGTCGAACGCGCCGGAGATTGGCTGCGGCGGAGCGACCGGCCGGTGTTCCTGTGGCTGCACTTCTTCGACGCCCATGGCCCCTTCGATCCCGCCCCGGAATGGCGGGAGAAGGCGGCGCAGCTCGCCGCCGGCGCGACGCCGCCGCCCGCCGATCCCGAGCGCAGCGGCGTGGCGATGCAGGGCTACCGCGCCCAGATCATGGTCCTCGACGAATTGCTCGGCGACTTCCGCGCCGTGCTCGAAGAGCGCGACCCGGGGCTCGCGCGCACCGCGGTGCTGCTCACCGCCGATCACGGCGAGTGTTTCGGCGAGGGCGGCTACATCACCACCCACGCGCCGAGCCTGCTCGATGCCACGCAGCACGTTCCGGCCGTCTTGCGGCTTCCGGGCGCCCGCGGCGGGGGACTGCGCTCGGCGGAGCTGGCGAGCCAGGTCGACGTGGCGGCCACGCTCGCCGCGATCGCGCAGATCGCGCCTCCGGCGGGGCAGCAAGGCACGAGCCTTCTGCCGCTGTTCGAGGGCCGGACGCTGCAGCGCGAGCGCTTCGCCGACGGTTTCTACATCGAAGCCTATTTGTCGCGACTCAAGAAACTGCGCAGCGACGACCGCAAGATCGGCTTGCGCACGGCGGAATGGAAGTACTGGCAGTGGGCGGGCGAGCCGGGCCGCGAGCGCCTCTTCCGGCTTGCGGACGGCGAAGTCCACGACCTGGCAGCGGAACTGCCCGCCAAGGCAGCCGAGCTGCGGGCGCAGCTGGGTCACCTGCTGGCCGACCTGCCGCGCGCGCAGGAACGCTATCTCGCCACCAGCGGTGGCGATGAAGCGGCCTTGCAGGAACTCGGCTACGCCGAGATCCAGGGCGGGGAATCGGCACCGAAGGACGCGGAGAAGAGCACCGATGGCTGACGCGCCGGAAGTCATGCGCCGCGCCGACCCGCTGGCCTACGGGCTGCGCTGCGGCACCGCCGCCGCGCTCCTGGAGCTCGGCCTTGCCTGGAGCGGCCGCGGCAGCGGCGGCGAGCTGCTCGAGACGCTCGCGTTCGCCGGACTGCCGGTCGCGGTCTACGGGTTTGCCGGGTTGCTGCTCGGCGGCGCCGGCGCTTTCCTGCAGGCGCGCACGCACGGCCGGGTACCCGGAGCCGTCGTGCCGCTGTTCGCGTTGCTCGGCCTCGCGGCCGCGGACCTGGTCGCGCGCGCGCCGTTGTTGCGGCTGGCCGGTCCGCCGGGCTGGTTCGCGTTGCTGCTGGCCGCCGGCCTCGTGGCGCCGTGGGGTCGTCTTGCGCGGACGCCGGCGCGCGTCCGTTTCATGCGCGCCGGGTTCGCGGGAGTCGTCCTTGCCGGCGCGGTCGCGACTGCGGCCTGGCTGGTGCGCGACCCCGAGCAGGTGCGCTTGCCGCTGCCCGCAACGAGCGCTTCGGCGGACCTCCCAAACGTGGTGCTGGTCACTTGGGACACCGTGCGCGCCGACCTGTTGCCGATCTACGGCGGCCGGGGGCTCGAGACTCCGGTGCTCGACACGCTGGCCGCCGAGAGCGTGGTCTTCGACGAGATGACCGCGGTCGCGCCGATCACCGGACCTTCGCATGCATCGTTGCTGACCGGGCGCATGCCGCCAAGCCACGGCTTGCGGTCGAACGGCAGCCAGCGCATCCACGAAGCCGTGCCGACCCTCGCCGAAGGCTTTCGCGCGGCCGGTTACGACACGGGAGCATTCGTCGCCGCGTTTCCCGTGCACGGTCGTTTTGGATTCGCACGCGGTTTCCGCATCTTCGACGACCGGCCCGAGCAACGCCAGCTCCTGGCGCTGATCGAGCAGGGCCGCGGCGCCGTGCGCCTCTACGACAACTTGAGCGAGCGCATGTCCAAGAGCGACTACAAGCGCACGCGCGGCGAAGTGGTGATCGGGAGGGCGGAACGCTTCGTCGCCGGGAGCCAGCGGCCGTTCTTCTTGTGGGTGCACCTGTTCGATGCGCACGGTCCGCACAAGCCGGGACCGGAATTCCGCGCGCGCGCGCTGGCGCTCGCCGGAACCGCGCAACCTGCCGCGGACGTGGCCGCTTGCGGGGCGAGCCTCACCGATCACCGCGCGGAGATCATGCAGCTCGACGCCCATCTCGGCGCGCTCCGCGCGGCGCTCGAGGCCGCGGATCCGGGTCTCGCGCACACGACGCTCCTGCTGACCTCCGACCACGGCCACTGTTTCGGAGAAGGCGGCATCCGCAACAAGCACGTGCCGAGCCTGTTCGAGGCAACCCAGCACATTCCCGCGGTGCTGCGTCTTCCCGGCGGCGTCCAGGGCGGCGCCCGGGTCGCCGGACTGGTGAGCCAGGTCGACGTTGCGGCAACGCTCGCCGGCATCGCCGGAATCGAGCCCCCCGCCGACCACCAGGGCCGCGATCTGCGGCCGTTCGCCGCGACAGGGACCGCGCCGCCGCCTCCGGGACCGTTTGCCGAAGGTCTCTACATGGAGGCCTGGCACGCCAACCTGGTGCGCCGCGTGGACGCGGATGGCAGCGTGCGCGACAACCGGAAACAAGGCCTGCGGGTGCCGGGCTGGAAGCTCGTAACTCTGCCCGGACAGGAGGCCGCCGGCATGCTCTACCGTATTGCCGGAGGCCGGGAGACCGAAGTCCCCGCGGGCGAAGAAACCGAGCGCCGCGGCATCTTGCTCGCCGCGCTCGAGCGTCTGCGCGCGGCGCTGCCCACCGTACCGGAGACCGCCGTAGCGATCTCGCGCGAAGACATGCGCGCGCTGGCCGCTCTCGGCTACGCCGACGACCCCGACGGACCATGATGCTCGCCACCCTCCTTCTCGTTCTCCCGTTCTGCCAGGATCCCGCGCCCGTCGCCAGGGCCTGGCAGGAGTATCCCGAGGCCGACGCCCTCGAATACTCCTTCGAGCTGCGCATCGACCCGCGCAAGCCGCACCTGCAAGGCAGCGTGCGTTACCGCTTCCGCGCGGTCGAGGACCTGCGTGCGGTCCGCCTCGACAGCGTGGCCGGCCCGGACTATCGGATCCGGTTCTTCCAGAGCGGCGAACTGCGCGCCGAACGAAGCGGCGACCTGCTCGTGGTCCAGCTCGAGAATCCCGTGCCGGCCGGGGAGGAGTTCGAATTCCGCGCCGAACTGGAGGGCGCGCCGCCCGACGGCTTCTATTTCCGCGACACGCGTTACGGCGAGCCTTGCGCATTCACCGACCACTTCTCGGTGCGCGCACGCGGCTGGTTCCCGTGCGAGGACCATCCGGGCGACCGCGCGCGCTTCTCCTTGCAGATCCTGGCGCCGGAAGGCTTCGACGTGGTCTGCAGCGGCGACGTGATGCAAGTCAGCGAGGACGCCGACGACGGTGTCGGCGTCTCGCACTGGCCAGAAGCCGGCTGGCTGGCGTTCGAGGCGGCGATGGCGACCGAAATGCCCACCTACATGCTGGGGATCGCCGTGGCGCCGTATGCGCGGGTCGAGGAAGCCGGCGACGAGCGCCTCGTGCCGCACTACGTCTACTCCCGCGACGCCGCCCGCGCCAAGCGGGGCTGCGTGCACCACGCCGCGTGGATGCAATTGATGGAAGAGACGTTCGGCCCCTACGACTACTCGAAATACTGCGTGGTGCAGGTGCCGACCCGCTGGGGCGGCATGGAGAACGCCGGCAACACGTGGGTGATGGAGAGCCTCTTCGACCCGCCGCGCTTCGGCATCGGCACGCTCGCCCACGAGTTCGCGCACCAGTGGTTCGGCGACGGCGTGGGCTACCGCGACTGGCAGGAAGTCTGGCTCTCGGAAGGCTTCGCTTCGTACTTTGGCCCTTGGCTGGACGCCGCCACCGAAGGCCCGCCGCTCGCGCGCAGCATGGACCAGTCGCGCCGCCGCTGGCTGAATGCGCGCGAAGGCGAGACTCTGCCGATCCGCTGGGACGGCTACGGCACGCCCGATGAGTCGCTCAACTCGAACACCTACCCCAAAGGCGCGTGGGTGCTGCACATGCTGCGCGGCGAACTGGGCGACGCGGCGTTCTTCGAAGGCCTGCGTTCGTGGTACCAGGCGAACCGCGGCCGTGCGGTCGACACCGTCAGCTTGCGCAAGGCCATGGAACTACGTTCGGGACGCGACCTGCGCGGCTTCTTCGCGCAGTGGCTGGACCGGCCCGGCTGCCCGGAATTGCGGCTGGCGTGGGGCGCGGATTCGGTGGTGGTCGAGCAGGTCCAGGCGGGGGAGCCTTTCGACTTCCTTCTGCCGCTGCAGTGGACCGGCGCCGACGGACGCGTGCGCAAGCAGAGTTTCCGGGTCCGCGAGCGGCGTCTGGAAATCCGGCTCGCCGGCGGACCGGTCAAGGTGCCCGTCGTCGACCCGGACGTCGAACTGCTCTACCGCAAGGCGCGCTGACGGGCACGGCTAGGAAAGGTCCGATCTCTCCCGCACGGCGTATCTGAGGCCGAAACCGCCCGGTTCCGCGTCGCTTCATCTTGGTTGTCGCTGCGGCTCCGGCCTAAGCCTTGCGTCTTGAACCCGAGGGTTGCCATTCTCGGCTCCGCTCGCAGGGATGGTTCTGAGCTTCCCTAGAAGCGGTACGCGAAGCTGAGGAGCAGCACCACGGAGGGATCGAGCCGCCGCGAGCCGCGGAAGCGGCCGGCCGAGTCTTGCAGTTCGATGTCGAAGAACAGGTCCGTGAAAACGCCGAACGAGAATTCGCGGCCGAACTCGGGCCGGTAAATCGCGCGGGCGCCGACGTCGAATTCGAAGTACTGCAGCACGCCGTCGGGAGCGGCGGCTCGCGGGCCGAGACGCGCCTGGAAGACGTCGGCGTCGAAGCCGAAGTCGATCCGCCAGTCGTCGGCCGGTCGATATTCGATGCGGGTGCCTTCCTCGTCGGAAGTGAAGCCTAGCTTGCTCGCAAAATCCCAGTCGATGCCGACGATCGGCACCGAGACGTCGTCTTCGAGGCCGAACAGGTGGAATCCGCCGAAGTAGATCGTCAGGTCGTCCGACAGTGTCCAGCCGGCGACCGCGACGCCGGAAACCGTCGAGTCGTCGAGGCGGGCGCCGGCTTCGGCGAGCTGGGCGTAGCGCGTGCCGAGGCTCAAGGTCCAGTCTTCATCGAGCTGGCCGAACCAGCCGACGCCGGCGCCGCCGCCGCGGATGGTGCCCCACGGTGCCGGGCCGAACGGCGAGCCGCCGCCAAAATCGAAGTCGTAACGGCTCGCCGAGGCGCCGAAGCTGAACGCCGAGCTGCCCGTCGGGTAGGTCCAGGAAAGTCCGGCTCCCAGGCGCCGAACGCCGAGATCCGCGCCGCTGCCATCCCAGCCCGCGGCGAAGACCTGCTTGGCGCCGCCGCCGACGCTGAAGTACGGCTCCCTGCGCGCAGCCGCCTCGGACATGAGTTCCTGCGCGCTCTTCATCGCTTCGGGTTCGTCGGCGTGCCGGCTGGCGTCGTCCTGGGCGGCGAGCGGGGCGGCGACGAGGACGGCCAGGGCTCCGGCACGCGCCAGGGGAAGAACTTCGAGGATCCGCACGGCGGGAGCCTAGTCGCGCGGCAAGACGCCGGTTTGACCGACCTTGGACCCTCTGCGACGATGGCCGACGAGGAATTCCCCATGCACCACCAAGCCACCCGCGCTTTCGCTCTTCTTCTCCTTCTACCCCTCGCCGCTCCGCTTGCCGTCGCGCAACAAGATGCGCCCGGCGGCCTGTTCGCCGAAGTCCCCGGCGAACATGAGTTCACCGGCAGCATGATCGTGCGGCCGCTGCAACTCGACGCCCTGCTTGAACGCGGCCACACGCTGGCCGAGGCCGAGCAGCTGCGTTTGTCCGCGGCCGCCATGCTCGACGGCTGGCGCACGCGCTACTACGAGCGCGTCGACGAGCACGTCGTCAGCGTGCCCGAAGGCATGGACGAGAACTCGCTGTCGGCGCTGCTGATGGCCACCGAGCTGTACCAGTACGCCGAGCCGAACTGGATGGTCTACCCGCTGCAGATTCCGAACGACCCCAACTACGGCAGCCAGTGGCAGCACCCGGTGATCCATTCTCCGGAAGGCTGGGACTACAACGTCGGCGACCAGACGCGCATCGCGGCCTGGACCGACACCGGCGTCGACACCGACCACCCCGACCTCGCGGCGTCGCTGATCCCCGGCTACAACGCCGTTGACCGGCTGACCGAGGCCCAGGGCGGCGACGTCGAGGACATCCACGGTCACGGCACTTTCGTGAGCGGCTGCATCGGCGCGATCGGCAACAACGGTGTCGGCGTGGCCGGCGTGGCCTGGAACATCAGCCTGATGCCCGTGCGGGTCTCCAACGACCCGAGCGGCGGCGCCTACCTCGCCGACCTGCTCGACGGCGCCCGCTGGGCGGCGAGCAACGGCGCGCGCACGATCAGCGCCTCGTACTCGGGCGTCGACAACGCGGCGGTAGGCACCACCGGCACCGACATCAAGAACCTGGGCGGCGTCTACTTCTACGCGGCCGGCAACGGCGGCAGCGACCTCGGCAACTTCGACTACGCCGACACGGTGGTGGTCGGAGCGACCGACAGCAGCGACAACCGCGCGAGCTGGTCCAACTACGGCACGCCGATCGACGTGACCGGCCCGGGCGTGAGCGTCTACTCGACGACTCTCGGGGGCGGCTACGGCAGCGGCTCGGGGACCAGCTTTTCGACTCCGATCGCCAATGGCGTCACCGCGGTGCTGTGGAGCGCCAACCCGTTCCTGACGCCGGACGAGGCCCAGCAGGCGTTGTACGACGGCTGCGACAACATCGGCGCGGCCAACTTCTTCGGCAACGGCCGCGTCAACGTGGAGAACTCGCTGCTCGAAGCGCTCCAAGGCGACATGGTCCTGACCGTCACCAACTTGAACGCCGGGCAGACGGCCAATTTCGCCGTGACCGGTGCGGCGCCGGGCCCGCGGGTGTACTTCACCTACTCGACCACCGGAGTCGGCACCACGGTCGTCAACCAGTTGTCGATCTCGCTTGGTCTCGCCAGCCCGGTCCTGCTCGGCAGCATGCAGGCGGGCGGCGGCGGCACGGCGTCGATCAACCGCAACGTGCCCGCGGGAGCGTCCGGAACCCAGGTCTGGCTGCAAGCCGCGCAGAGCGACGACACCTCGAACATCGTCGCCTTGACCGTCGGCTGACCGCCGGCGCCTTGGCGCTCTCGCCGCGGCGGACCCATCCCGGTCCGCCGCGGTTTTTCCTTTGCGTTTCAAGCGCGGACTTCGAGCCGCCGTGCCGTGAGCGCTTCCAGTCCGCCTGCGATCACCAGTTCCTGCGCCGCGCGGCCGAGCGGCGGGAACGCGAATTCCGCCGTGCCGGCGCCGGCAGAGGTCAGACGAAGCACGCTGGCTTCGAAATCGGCGACCGCCTGGACGCCGGTGCGGCGGGAGGCCACGCGCTCGGGGAAGCGCGCGCGCAGCCATGCGACCAGCGCGGCGCAGTCGATCAGCGGCAGGCCGTTGTTGAACGCGTTGCGCTTGTAGGTGTCGCTGTAGCTGCCGGCGATCACCAGCGGGAAGCCGCGGTACTGGAGCGCCGTGGCGGCCTGTTCGCGCGAGGAACCGGTGCCGAAGTTGAAACCGCCGACCAGCAGGTCGCCCGCGCGCGCGAGCGCCTGGAAACCAGGGTCGTAGTTCTCCATCGCCACGGCGGCCATCTGCTCGGGCGTCAGGTCTTCGCGGTAGGTGTAGGTGCCCGGGTAAATCCCGTCGGTGTTCAGGTTGTCGGCGTCGCAGAACAGCAGCTCGCCTTGCAGGACCGTGGGAAATCCGGGCAGGATCGTGGTCTTGCCGCGCGCCTTCGCCGGGGCCCCCGGGGTCTCGACGCGGCCGACGAGCGGTCGGTCGGTGCACCGTTCGGGCGCGCAGATGTAGCCCGCCGCCGCGCTGGCGGCCACCACGGCGGGGGAGGCCAGGTAGGCCTGGGCATCGCGGCTGCCCATGCGTCCCTTGAAGTTGCGGTTGGTGGCGCTGATGCCGATCTCGCCGTCCTGCAGCAGGCCGATGCCGAGCCCGATGCACGGCCCGCAGCCGGGCGGCAGCGTGCGCGCGCCGGCGGCTTCGAGCTTCTGCCAGTCGCCGCGGCTGCGGCTCTCGGCTTCGACCTCGCTCGACGCTGCGGCGACGTACATCTCGACCCCCGCGGCGATTTTCCGTCCGTCGAGCACGGCAGCGGCCTCGGCGAGGTCTTCGACGCGGCCGTTCACGCAGGACAGCAGGTAGGCCTTCTGGATCGCGACGCGGCGGGGCTCGATCGCCGCCACCGAGGTGATGTTCTTGACCGTGTCGGGCCCGCTCACGTGCGGCGTCACTGCACCGAGTTCGAAGACCAGGTGCTTGGCGTACACGGCGCCGGGATCGGCGACGAGCGGCGCGCGCTCCAGGCCGGCGAGGCGCTCCAAGTCGATGCGCGGCGTGGCGTCGCCGCGCCCGATCTGGGCTTCGCGCCGCACCCGCAGCCAGGCGGTGGTGGCGCCGTCGCAAGGAAAGACGCCCGCCAGCGCACCCCATTCCGTGGTCATGTTGGCGATGGTCAGACGCTGGTCGACGGACAGCGCGGCCACGCCGTCGCCGGCGAACTCGATGGCGTGGTTGAGGACTTCGTCCTGGTTGAAGTGCCCGCACAAGGCCACGATCACGTCCTTGCCGGACACGCCGCGCGGCAGCCGGCCCTGCAGTTCGACCTTCGCGACCGCCGGCACCTGCCACCAGGTGCGGCCGGTGGACCAGATCGCCGCGGCGTCGGTGCGGACGACCGGGGTTCCCAGCGCGCCCAGGCCGCCGTAGAGGTTGCTGTGCGAATCGCTCGCGACCACGAGCGTCCCCGGCCATGCGTAGCCTTCTTCGGCCATCACCTGGTGCCCGATGCCGCGGCCGGCGGGGTGGAAGTCGATGCCTTCGGCAGCAGCGAACGCCTCGATGGCGCGGTACTTGGCGAGGTTCTTGTCGCTGTGGTCCTGGACATTGTGGTCGAGCGTGAACACCGGCTGCCGCGGATCGGCGACGTGCGCCGCGCCGATCGCGACGAATCTCTGCATCACCGCGGAGGTGTTGTCGTGGGTCATGACATGGGCCGGCCGCACGGTGACGAAGTCGCCGGCGGCGACCTCCTGGCCGGGCACGAGGTCGACGGCGAAGAGCTGGACGATTTTCTCGACGAGGTTCTGGGGCATGGCGGTCCACAAGGTAACGGCGAGACGGCCTAGGCTGGGAGAGTGCGTCGCGCCCTCCCAGCCTGTTTCTTCACGGCTCCGATCCGCGGAGCCTGGTTCTTGGCCCTGGCCCTGGCCGCCGCCGGCTGCGGCGGTACCTCGGAGCCCGCGCCGCCGCTGAGGGTGCTCACCTTCAACCTCCGCTACGGCACGGCCGCCGACGGAGACGACTCCTGGGAGCACCGCACCGAACTGGTCGCCGACACCGTGCGCCTCGCCGACGCGCACTTGATCGCGCTGCAAGAAGCGCTCGATTTCCAGCTCGCGTTCCTGCTCGAGCGCTTCCCGCGCTACCAGGCCGTGGGGGACTACCGCGAGCGCGGCCCGGACGGCAGCGGGCGCGGCGAGTGGACCGGCCTGCTCGCCGACCGCGAGCGGCTCCAAGTACTCGGCCATGAGGCCTTCTGGCTCAGCGAATCGCCGCAGGAACCCGGCTCGGTCGGCTGGGACGCGGCCTTGCCGCGGATTGCAGTGCAAGCACATTTTGGCGACCGCGCGAATGGCGGCGAATTCGAAGTCCTGGCGACCCACATGGATCACCGCGGCGCGGAAGCGCGCTTGCAGGGCGCGCGGATGATTGCCGCGCGCGCGGCGGCCGCGCCGCGGCCGGTGATCGTCCTCGGCGACTTGAACGCCGGCGAGACCGAGCCGCCGCTCGCGGCCCTGGCCGACGCGGGGCTGGTCGACTGCTTCCGGGTCTGGAACCCGGAAGGGCCGGAGTCGGGGACTTTCCACGGTTTCTCGGGAAAGGCCGGACAACGCAAGATCGACTTCGTACTGGTCGGACCCGGTTGGGAAGTCCTGGGCGCCGCGATCGTGCGTTTCGCGGCATCCGGCCGTTACCCATCCGACCACTTCCCCGTCTCCGCCGCCCTCCGGCGCGCCGCCTCCGGCGGATAGACTTTCGGGTCCAAGGTCACCACCAGATGCTCGCCACGATTCTCCTCATCTTCCCCGCGCTGACCCAGGCTCCCGGTCAGGAGCCGGTCTACGAAGACACGGTTCTCAAGCTTCCGCACGCCTTCGACTACAAGGAAATCCTGGCGGAGCTGTCCGATTTCCGGCGACTCACGCAATTGCCGCTGCCCGGCGAACGCGGCTTGCAGTTCAGTTCCTGGGACCGCGCGAGCGGCGCCGGACCGGCCGCTGCGGAGGCTTGGTACGCGAACCAGGACAGCGGTCAATTCCTCCGCGAGGAAACCGGCGCGAGCGGCGCCACCGAGTACGTTCTGGTCGAGACCGACGGACCCGGCTGGACCACGCGTATCTGGGCTGCCGAACCTTCCGGCGATCTGCTGTTCTACGTGGACGGCGCCGCGGAACCGGCCTTGCGGATCCCTTTCCAGGACTTGTGCAGCGGCGCCACCGCGCCGTTCTTCGCGCCGCTCTCGGGCGTCAGCGGCGGCGGCTGGAATTGCTACGTTCCGCTGCCGTTCCAAGAGCGCCTCAAAGTCACCAGCACGGCGGCGGATCTCACCTACCAGATCAACGTCCGGCTGCTGCCGCCGTCCTGCTCGGTGCCGTCGCTGTCGGCGGCGCTCCTCGCGGCCAACGCGGCCGAACTGAAGCTCACGGCGGAGATCGTAGGCGACGTACGCCTTTCGCCGCCCGTCGACCGCGCGTCGATGACCGCCGGAACGATCACGGCCAGGCGGCCGATGAAAATGGAATTCCGGTCTTTCGGCACCTTGCGAGCCTTCGATCTCTGGATCAAGAACTGGAGCCAACTGCAGGACCCCGACGCCGCGTTGCGCGCCGTGCGCATCCAAGTGACTCTCGACGGCGCGGCGGAGCCGCAGATCGACGTGCCGTTGAGCGAGTTCTTCGGGGCCGGCCCCAGTGCAATCCCGTACGCGGGCTACGCCTTCGGCGTGCGGTCGGCCGGCGCGTTCTACTGCCGCCTGCCCATGCCGTTCACGGACGGCATGTTGATCAAGCTGGTGAGCGACGGCGGCGAGCCCCTGGTCGTGCGCGCGGAAATGGCGGTGGACGTCACCGTTTCGGGGCCGCTTCGCCTGCACGCCGCCTACCACCAGTCGGGCCCGCTGGCAACGCAGCCGCGCAGCGACTACCGCGTGCTGCAAGCCGAAGGACCGGGCCGCTTCGTCGGCTGCGCGCTCACGGTCCTCAATCCCACCAGGACGTGGTGGGGCGAAGGCGACGAGAAGGTCTACGTCGACGACGAGGCCTTCCCCAGCACCTTCGGTACCGGCACCGGGGACTACTTCGGCTACGCGGCCGGCTCGAACGAGATCTTCTCGCACCCGTTCCACAGCCAAGTGCGCTGCGACGGCCCCGGCAACCACGGCTACACGACGGTCAACCGCTTCCAGCTCGCCGACCACGTGCCGTTCCAGAAGGACTTCCGCTTCGATTTCGAAGTCTGGCACCCCGAAGACGTGCAGGTGGAATTCCGCTCCACCGCCTGGTGGTACGCGCCGGCCGCCGCCGGCGACGGCATGCCGGCGCTGCCTTCGCACGCGGACCGTGAGCCTGCGCCCGCGCCCGCGCTCGCCGTCTTCCGCGTCCCAGGCGTGATCGAGGCCGAACGCCTGCGTCCCATGCTGCAGGCCGGGCTCGGCCGGATCCGGAACCAGGACATGGGCGGCTTCGGCAAGGATTGGAGTGGCGAGCAGCAGTTGTGGTGGACCGGCGGGACTCCGGGAGCCACGCTCACTCTGCCGTTCCGGGTCGCCAACGCCGGCGAGCAACGCTTGTTGGCACGCTTCACCAAGACGCCCGGTTCTGCACGCGTGGCGCTCTACCTCGACGGCGCGCAGGTCCGCGCCTCCTACGATCTCTACGCGGATGACGTGGTCGCCGACGCACCGCTCGACCTCGGAGTGCACGACCTCAGCGCGGGCGCGCACATGTTCAACGTGCACATCCTCGGCGCCAACGACGCCGCGGCGCCCACCTTCATGGTCGGCCTCGACTACCTCGCCCTTGAACCGGCAACGACTTCCTTGAAAGCCCCCGAATCCTTGCATTCCCTTTCCGCCCCCGCGTTGGAAGGCGGCAGCGTCTCGTTGCAGGATTTCGCCGGCCAGGCGGTCCTGGTGGTCAACGTCGCCAGCGAGTGCGGCTATACGCCGCAGTACGCAGGCCTTCAGCAGCTGCACGAGAAGCTCTCAGGCCGCGGTTTCGCCGTGCTCGGATTCCCGAGCAATGAGTTCGGCGGCCAGGAGCCCGGCGACGCCGCGCAGATCCGCGAATTCTGCGACTCCAAGTACGGCATCGGTTTTCCGCTGTTCGCCAAGGTCGAGGTCAAGCCGGGCGCGGGCCAGTCGCCCGTGTACGAATTCCTGACCCGCGGCGGCGACGTGCCCAATTGGAACTTCTGCAAGTACTTGATCGGCAAGGACGGCACCGTGCTCGGTTTCTATCCGAGCAAGATCGCCCCCGACGATCCGGGGCTGCTCGCCGACATCGAGAAGGCCTTGGCCGCGGACTGAGGGCGTGGACGTCGCCAAAGCCGAGTCCCGCGTGTTCGCTCTGTGGGGCGAGCTGCGCGATCTGGATGCCGCCACTGAAGCCCTCGGCTGGGACCAGGAGACCTGCATGCCCGCCAAGGGGCAGGCTGCTCGCGGCAAGGTCCTCGCCACGCTGGCCGGTCTCGCGCACGCCAAGGCCACCGAGCCCGCGCTCGCGGACGCCGTAGCCGCGCTCGAGCAGTGCGCCGAGCCGGGTAGCGTCGCCGCAGCGCAAGCGCGCCTCGCGCGGCGCCGCATCGACCGCGCCGCCAAGGTCCCGGCCGCGCTTGCCAAGGCCATGGCCGAGCACACCAGCAAGTCGCTGGCGAGCTGGCAGGCCGCGCGCAAGCAGAAGGACTTCGGCCTGTTCCGGGCCGATCTGGCCGAGATGCTGCGGCTCAAGCGCGAAGAGGCCCGTGCGCTCGCCGGCTCGGGGAACTTGTACGACGCCATGCTCGACGACTACGAGCCCGGTTCGACCGAGGCCGCGCTGGTGCCCTTGTTCGCGCAGTTGCGCGAGCGCTTGTCGCCGTTGGTCAAGGCCGTCGCCGGCGCGGACCTGGTGGTCGACGAGTCCCCGGTCCGGGGCCGGTTCCCCGCAGCCGCACAAGAGGCCTTCGGCCGCGAAATCGCGGCGCAGATGGGCTTCGATTTCCAGGCCGGCCGGCTCGACCTGGCCGCCCACCCGTTCTGCAGCGGGTTCGCGCCCAGCGACGTGCGCATCACCTGGCGCCACCAGGAAGACGACATCCGGCCCGCCTTGTTCGGAATCATGCACGAGGCCGGACACGGGCTCTATGAACAGGGCCTGGCCCCCGAGTGGGAGCGCACTCCGGCCGGCCCGGCGGTCTCGCTCGGCGTCCACGAGTCGCAGAGCCGTCTGTGGGAGAATCTGGTCGGCCGCAGCCGCGCGTTCTGGGAGTGGGCTCTGCCGATCTACCAGCGCCATTTCCCCGACAAGCGCGGCGTGACGGTCGATGCGATCTGGCCGGCGCTGCACACCTGCAAGCCGAGCTACATCCGGGTCGAAGCCGACGAAGCCACCTACAACCTGCACGTTGCCGCGCGTTTCGAGCTGGAGCGGCGCCTGTTCGCCGGCGACCTCGAAGCCGCCGATCTGCCGCAGGCCTGGGACGACACCTACGAGGAGCTGCTCGGGATCCGCCCGCGGGACGTCGCCGAGGGCGTGCTCCAGGACATCCACTGGAGCATGGGGCTCTACGGCTACTTCCCCACGTACACGCTGGGCAATCTGATCAACTCCCAGCTCTTCGAGCGCATGGGCAGCGATCTCGGCGACCTCGACGCGCGGATGGCCCGCGGGGAGCTGGGGCCGTTGCGCGAGTGGTTGCGGGAGAACGTCCACCGGCACGGTTCGCGTTACCCGGCGCCCGAACTCGTGGAGCGTGCCAGCGGCAAGCCGCTGGGGACCGAGGCCTTCCTCGGCTACATCACGCGCACGACCGAAGCGGTCTACGGCGTCACGGTCTAGGCTCCTCGCGCGCGCACGCCCCGAAACCGGCCAGTCGAGGCCTGGGAGGGGCTCGGATATCCTATGCGGCTCGATTGCCGCGCCCGACCCTCGCACGGCCCAGCAAGAAAAAATGGCCAAGCACAAGATCGGTTGGATGCCCGGCGACGGCGTCGGCATCGAAGTCATGGAAGCGGCGAAGCTCGTGCTCGACGCCGTCGGATTCGACGCCGAGTACGTTCCGCTCGACATCGGCTGGGAATACTGGCGCACGGAAGGCGACGCGCTGCCGCAGCGCACCGTCGACGGCCTCCAGCAGGTCGACGCCGCGTTGTTCGGCGCGATCACCAGCATGCCCAAGGAAGAGTGCCAGGCCGCGCTCGCCCCCGAACTGCGGCGCAAGGGCTTGACCTACCGCAGCCCGATCGTGCGCATGCGGCAGGTCTTCGACCTCTACACCAACCTGCGGCCGTGCAAGGCCTACGCGGGCAACCCGCTCAACTTCCAGGACGGCATCGACATGGTCGTGTTCCGCGAGAACACCGAGGGCTTGTACGCAGGCGTCGAGTACCACCCGGTGGAGGGCGTGATCCGCGACGCCTTGAACCAGCATCCGAACTTCGCGCGTTTCGCCGACGTGCCGCCCGACGAAATGGCGATCACCACGCGCATCATCACGCGTTCCGGCGCCGAGCGCATCGTGCGTGCGGCTTTCGAGTACGCGAAGAAGCACGGTTATCCGACCGTGACGATCGTCGAGAAGCCCAACGTGCTGCGCGAGACTTCGGGCTTGTTCCTGCGCACCGCCCGCGAAGTCGCGCGCGAGTTTCCGGGCATCGAGATGTGGGACACCAACATCGATGCGATGGTGATGTGGCTGGTCAAGAACCCGCAGAACTACGGCGTGATCGCTACCAGCAACTTGTTCGGCGACGTGGTCAGCGACCTCTGCGCCCAGCTGGTGGGGGGGCTCGGTTTCGCGGCCGCCGGCAACATCGGCGAGAAGGTCGCCGTCTTCGAACCGACCCACGGCAGCGCCCCCAAGTACGCCGGCCAGAACAAGGTCAATCCGATCGCGTGCATCCTCGCCGCCAAGATGATGCTCGACTACCTCGGCGAAGAAGACATGGCCGTGCGCATCGACGCCGCCGTAACTTCCGTGATCGCCGAAGGCAAGGTGCGCACCTACGACATGAAGGGAACCGACAGCACCCTCGAAATGGGTGCCGCGGTCGCCGAGGCCTGCGGCCACGTGGCGGTCTGAACCGGCATGGGACAAGCGGGGACTCCGGATACCGAGGAACACCTCTCGCACGTCATCGGGCGCTGGGTCGAAGGCTTGCGCTACGAAGACCTGCCGCGCAAGGTGCTGCGCGAAACGCAGCGATTCCTGCTCGACAGCATCGGATGCGCGTTCGGCGGCTGGCGCACCCGCGATTGGGGAATCGTGCGTTCGGTGATCGCCGAAGAGGGCGGGCGCAAGGCCTGCCGCCTGCTCGGCGAGGGCGCCAAGGTCGCTCCGCTGCAAGCGGCGTTCTTGAACGCGCTGGCGATCCGCGCGCTCGACTACAACGACATCTACTGGAAGCAGGACCCCAGCCACCCCAGCGACATCCTGTCCGGACCGCTTGCGGCCGCCGAAATGACCGGCGGTTCGGGCAAGGACTTCGTGCTCGGCATGGTCGTCGGCTATGAGATCGAGCAGCGGCTGTGCGAAGCGAGCTTTCCCGGGATTCGCGAACTCGGCTGGCACCACGCCACGTTGACCGCGTTCGCGGCCGCGTACGCCGCCGGCAAGACGCTCGGCCTCGACGCCGGCCAGCTGCAGCACGCCGCCGGCATCGCCGGCTGCCAGAACTGCACCCTCGGCGCCGTGACCACGGGCCACCTGACCATGATGAAGAACACGGTCGACCCCATGGCGACCCGCGCCGGCCTCGAGGCGGCGCTGCTGGCCGCCAAGGGCTACCAAGGTCCGGCGAACGTGTTCGTCGGCAAGGAGAGCCTCGCCCACGTCATGGCTTCGGAATGGAAGTGGGAAGTCTTCGACGACCTCGGCGCCGACTGGCGGATACTCGAGTGCGGGATGAAGGCCTTCCCGACCGAGGCGCTGACCCACGCGCCGATCTCCTGCTGCATCTCGATCTGCAAGGACCACGGCCTCGGCGCCGACGACATCGCCGAAGTGCACGTGCGCACGCTCACCAAGGCGGCCGACATCCTTTCGGATCCGAGCAAGTACCACCCCAAGACCCGCGAGACCGCCGACCACTCGCTGCCGTACTGCATCACTGCGGGAATCCTGCACGGCCGCGTGACTCCGGAGCTCTTCGAAGACGCCGTCATCGCCGATCCGCGCGTCCAGAAGCTGATCCATAAGATCAAGGTGGTCGCCGAGCCGGAATACGAAGCCGCGTTCCCCAAGGTGCAGCGCTGCCGCGTGCGCGTCACCACCACCGACGGCCGCAAGTTTGACAAGCAGGTCGACTGGCCGAAGGGCGATCCGCGCGACCCGCTCAGCGATCAGGAGATCCGCTCGAAATTCGATGCGCTCGCCGAAGGCGTGAGCGAGGAGCGCCGCGAGCGCATCTGGAGCGCCGCGCGGCGGATCGGCAGCTACAAGAAGGTCGCGAGCTTCACCAGGCTCTGCGCCGCCGAGGAATAGGCGGCCGGCCGGAGCCGCCGGCTACTTCCAGGCGGCGACGTAGGAGATCCAGGCCTCCTCGTTGTCGGCCTTCTCGACTTTGCGGAATACGCCGTTGCCTTCGCCTTCGGCGTCCGAGCCTTCCCAGTAGACGTCGACTGCCGCGAAGCCGGCGTCGATGAGGACGTCGCGCATTTCCGGAAGGCTCCAGATCCTCCAGTCGTAGGTGAAGGCCTTCTTGAGCCGCGAGCCGTCCTTGAACACGAAGTGGATGTGCCGGATGGCCCGGTTGTTGACGGCGTCAAGGGTCCTCTGGTCCCACACGTAGGTGAAGTCCTCCTTGTCGCGTTCTTCGTCCAGCTCGCACTGGGCGTCGGGTCCGCCGTAGATGTCGAGCAGGAACAAGCCGTCGTCGGCAAGGCTCTCGTGCACGGCGCGGAAGTACCCGAGCAATTCCGCGCGGGTGTGGAAGGTGCAATAGGAGAAGTTGAACGCCACGACCACGTCGGCGGCCTCTTTCCAGCCCTTGAGCACGTTGCGCCGGACGAGTTTCACGCGCCGTGCGTCCTCGCCGAGCGGCACCATGTGCTTCTGCCAGCCCCAGTCCATGGTGTCCTGATCGAGATCGAGACCCACGGCGCGCCGTTCCTTGTGGCTCAAGACCCACTCGGCGCACATCCACGCGGTGCCGCAGAAATCCTCGCGCAGCAGCAGCGGCACGCGGTCGTGCCGCTTCTTGAAGATCCGGTCGACGAACTTGACGTCGACGTCGGCCTGCTGCACGGAAAGCTCGTACAGTTCGTGCTTGTCCGCGGTCCGGGCGGTGAATTTCGGCGGCTGACCGCGGACTTTCTTGCTGCGGGTGCTCGACATGGGGCCGCGAAGATAGATGACCGGCGCGGCCGGAGCAAGCGCCGCCGGCGGCCGCTATTGCGGTTCTCGATCCCGCAGGCCGGCGAGACCCATCACGCGCAGGATGAGCCGCTCACGCCGGGAATCGGGCAGCAGCCGCAACGCCCGCTCCCCGGTCCAGTTGGAGAAGGTGACGCTGTAGCGGCTGCGCGGCCGCCGCGCCTCGAGCGCGTGCTGGACGCAGCGCGCGACGCGGTCGGCGGGGATGCCCTTTCGCGCCAGGTCTTCGGCGATGGCCTCGAGCGACTCGTAGTGGCTGCCGTAGTGCTGCCAGGCCTGCGGCGGGAGCTTGCGGGCGACCGCGGCCGCGCGCGCGCGGCTGCGCTCCCAGATCGGCGTTCGGACCGGACCCGGCGCCACCACGCTGACCCCTACGCCGGAGGGCGCGAGCTCCATCCTGAGGCACTGCGCGATCGATTCGAGCGCGTGCTTGCTGGCGCAGTACGGGCCCTCCATGGGGTAGCTCACCTTGCCGCTGATCGAAGTGATCATCACGATCCGGCCGCGCGCGGCGCGGAGCTGCGGCAGCAGCGCCTGGGAGGTCCGCAACGGACCGACGAGGTTGACTTCGATCTGGTGGCGGAAGTCCTCGACCGGCAGGTACTCGAGCGGTCCGGCGATCACGATTCCGGCGTTGTTCACCAGCCCGTCCAGCCCGCGTCCCCCGCATTCGGCCTGCACCGCCGCGGCGGCCGCCTCGATCGAGTCGGCGTCGGTGACGTCCATGCGCAGCGCGCGGACGGCGTCGCCGCCTTCACGCTCCAGCGCGCGCGCGTCTTCGTCCCTGCGCACGGTGCCGAACACGCGCCAGCCCGCTCGCGCAGCGCGCAGCGCGCAGGCCCTGCCGATGCCGCTCGAGGCGCCGGTCACGACCAGGTGCTTGGGGTGCGCGGAAACCATCGCCGGGGGACGCCGGATTTCGAGCCGGCACCAGAGCGGAATAAGCTTGCCACGCGGAAGCGGGCATTGCGAGCGCCGTACCGGTTCCACCCTGCCCATGCTCCACGACGACCTGATCCTTGGTCACCGGCGCCACCGGCTACGTCGGTGGCCGGCTGGTGCCGCGCCTGCTCGAGCTCGGCTACCGGGTGCGGGTCCTGGCGCGCGACGCTTCGCGCCTCGAAGGTCGGCCGTGGCGGGGGCGGGTCGAGGTCGTGCAGGGCGACGTGATGCGGCCCGAGACGCTCGGACCGGCGCTCGCCGGCGTCGCGTGCGCGTGGTACCTGATCCACAGCATGGCCGACGTGGCCGCCTTCGCCGCGCGCGACGAAGCCGCCGCGCGCAACTTCGGTTCCGCAGCCGCGGCGGCCGGCACCTCGCGGATCATCTACCTCGGCGGCCTGGGCGATCCCGCGAGCGACCTGTCCCACCACTTGCGGTCCCGGCAGCAGACTGGCGCCGCCCTCGGCGCCGCGGGCGTTCCCGTCACCGAGTTCCGCGCCTCGATCGTGGTGGGGAGCGGCAGCATCTCCTTCGAGATGATCCGCTACCTCGCCGAGCGCCTGCCCGTGATGATCTGCCCGCGCTGGGTCTACACGCGGGTGCAGCCGATCGCGATCGCCGACGTGGTCGAGTACCTCGCTGCGGCCCCCACGAACGCAGAATCCACCGGGCGCGTGATCGAGATCGGCGGCGCCGACGTGCTGACCTACGGCCGCATGATGCTCGAATACGCGCGGGTGCGCGGTCTGCGGCGCGTGCTCCTTGCGGTGCCGCTGCTCACGCCGCGCCTGTCCAGCCTGTGGGTCCACCTGGTGACCCCGGTGCCGTCGCGGATCGCCCGGCCGTTGATCCTCGGTCTGCGCAACGAGACGGTGGTACGCGATCCCGAAGGTGCGGCGCTGTTCGACGGAATCCGCCCGATGGGCTACGAAGCGGCCTTGCTACGCGCCCTCGCGCGCCTCGAGGCGAGCCAGGTGGAGACCACCTGGAGCGATGCGCTGACCGCCAGCATGGGCGAGCGCGAGGCGGCGAAGTTCCTCGGTGCACAGGAAGGGATGCTCGTCGAGGTCCGCCGCCGGCGCGTCGCCGCAGCCCCGGAAGCGGTCTTCCGCGCCTTCACCGCGCTCGGCGGACGGCGTGGCTGGCTGTTCGCCGACTTCCTCTGGCGCCTGCGCGGCGGTCTCGACCGGCTGCTCGGCGGCGTCGGTTTCCGGCGCGGCCGCCGCCACCCGACCGAACTGCGGCCCGGCGACGCGCTCGATTTCTGGCGGGTCGAAGAAGTGCAGCCCGGCCGCCTGCTCCGGCTGCGAGCCGAGATGAGAGTGCCCGGTCGCGCCTGGCTGCAATTCGAAGTGAAGACCGACCCGGCCGGCGGCGCGCAGATGGAACAGACCGCGTTCTTCGCGCCCAAGGGGCTCGCCGGTCAGATGTACTGGGCGCTCATCTACCCCTTGCACGCCCTGATCTTCTCGGGGCTGATCCGCCGCGTGGCGGAAGCCGCCGAGAGCGACGCGGCGGCGTGATCCCGCACCCTACTGGATCAGCCCGATGCCGTCGAAAGCCAGCATCTCGTTGGGATCGAGGAGCGCCTCCATGCGGATTTCGACCTTGCGCCGCGTGCCGAGCTCGAGTTTCACCGATTTGCTCTTGGCGTAGGACTTGTTGAGGTCCGCCGTGACCGTGCCGATGAGGACGCCGGTGTCGTAGTCGTACGCGCTCAACCGCATGGTCCCGCTGAACCTGGACTGGAAGCTGCGGACTTCGACCGCGCGCGCCCAGCCCCAGGTGCGGAGTTCGCTACCATCGGTGAGCGCGACCCGCAGCGATTGGTCGACGATGCTGAACCGCTTGCGCCAGCGGCCGGCGAATTCGTCCCGCCACGGATAAGGACGGGCCGGATCGGCATTGCGCGGATCGTTGGGCGCGTAGGTGACGTAGCCCGGGTCGATGTCGTCGCGGAAGTCTTCTTCCGGACTACGCAAGATCCAGCGGAAACCGGGCTCGTCCTTGCCCACGGCGAGGCCGAGGTCGGTGCCGACCAGGATCACCCGGTCCTGGTCGAAAGTGGGCGACAGGAACAGCACCTTGCCCGAGCCGCTGCGCACTTGCGGCCAGTCGGTGCCGACCGGCTCCCAGTTCGAGCCCGCAGTACCCATGTCCCTACGGAAGACGCCCTGGCCCCAGGTGACGGCGTACAGGAACGGCCGCGTGGCGAAGTCGGGCGGTACGGCCACGCCGGTGACCCAGACAGCCTCGAGGCCGTCGGCGATGGGGGTTACGGTCACTCCGGCAGGAGCGTCGATCAACTCGACGAGGTGGGGCGGACCGTTGAGCGAGAGGAAGATCCGCGGGTTGCCGGGCCGCGAGTAGCTCGGATCGACCGCGATCGAATTGACGGGGTTGGGCGCTCGCCAGATCCGCCGCCAAACGGTGTCTTCGAGGCGGTACAGGTCCTTGCGGCCGCCACCGTAGACGTCGGTGCGCCCGGCGGGAGTCGCTGCGTCGTAGGTCGGCGCGATGGCGATGTCGGCGAGGAAGGGCATCGCCGCGCCGGTGGTGTCGCGCTCGATCGGTTCGGCGGTCTCCAATCCGTCCAGCGACCGCCAGATCGCGCCGCCCCAAGCGCCGAAGTAGATGCTCAGGTCGCTGCCCGCGAGGCCGCGGCCGTCGTAGTGCGGCGAGATCGCCAAGGACTGCGGGTCGCCGACCACCCGCTGGCCGGTCGCGGTGTCGAGCATCCGCGGCGTGACCCAGCCGAGCTTGCCGGACGGATTGTTGGGCGGCTGGGTGGGGTCGTAGAACGCCGCCAGATCGTCGAAACCGCCGAAGATCATGGTCCCGTCCCCGGCGAAGTTCGGCGAGGCCGCGGCCAGGCGCGTGTACGCCACCGGGGCGCCGTTGGTGAGCGGGAACTGGGTGTCGTTCGACAGGTTGTGCACCGTGCCCGCGGCGCCGTAGCTGCCGGCGAACACGAGCAGGGAACCGAAGGGATCGAGCGCCGCGGCAAGGGCGCGCACCTCTTCGGACCGGCGGATCCGTCGCGGCTGCCACTGCAGCCCCTGGTCCCGCGACATCCACATGCCTTCGGCCCGCGCCAGGATGACCTTGCCGTCGGTCGCGTAGCTCGGCGAAATGGCGAGGTCGCGCGCCAGGCGCTTGGTGAGCGGCAGACGGGTCGAGTTGTCGGTGCCGCGCTCCTGGATGAAATCTTGCGCGTTGCCGAAGTCGTTCCAGGTCAGGCCGCCGTCGTCGCTGCGCAGCACGCCGGGCATGGCGGGCGCCGCGGAGATGTCGGGGAAGCGGTTGCCGATCATGTAGACCGAACGCAGGCCGTTCGGGCCGATGGGTGCGGCGAGGATGCTCCCGACCATGGTCGGGTTGTCGTGGACCTTCGCAAAAGTCGCGCCGAAATCGCCCGAGCGCCAGATCTCGCCCGGTTCGACCGAGGCCAGCACGGGATCCTGGCGGCCGCGGCCGAGGTACGCGATTCCCGAGGACTGCCAGTCCTCGCTGAACGCGAGCGTAGTGACGTACCAGTCGGTCGCGCTGTTCGCCGCGACGGTGAATTGCGGGTGGAGCGACCAGGTGCCGCCGCCGTCCATGCTGGAGTAGACCACGCCGCGGAAGGCCAGGAGCATGGCGCGCGCAGGGCCGGCCGCGGCCAGCGGGTCGAAGTGCGGCGCGATCGCGCACTTGGTGACGTTGGGGGACGAACCCTGGCCGAAATCGAAGACCCGGGTCCAGGTGGTGGTGCCGGCGTCGAGCCGGTAGGCCGCGCCGCCGCGCGTGACCGCCAGCGCGGGACCGTCCGATCCGGCCAAGGGAGTCGCGAGATCGAGGACGTCGGTATCGCCGGCCAGGCCGGCGGTCAGGGTGCGCACTTCGCCGGTGCCGCTGTCGTAGGCCCAGAGGCCGAGGTCGGAAGCGATCAGGTACACGGGTGCGCCGCCGTTCTCGAAGCGCACGACCTTGCGCGGTTCGCCTTGTTCGAGTCCGGCGCCGGCGATGACCTGCCAGGTGAGGCCGTCGTCCGTGGAGCGCTGGACCAGGCTCGGCTTGTTGGTGACCGCGATGATCTCGAAACCGCCGCCGGGCAGCGGGCCGGTCGCGACCGAGAACACGCCGTCGTGCGGCAAGTGCAGGAAGGAACCGGCCGCGAGCGGCGCGGCGAGCAGGAGGGCGGCGAAGGCGGTGCGGCGCATTTCAGGGACGTTCCAGGGACAGGCCGTCGAAAGCGAAAGCCTGGCGCGATCCGAGCACGGCTTCGACCTTGACGTCGATCCTGGCGGTCGCGGAGAGCTGCAAGGTGACGGTGCGCGCGGCGATCTGGCCGCCGCTCTGCAAGTCGACGAGGATGGCGCCGAGCAAGTTGCCGGTGCCGTACTCGAAAGCCGAGATGCGGACTGAGCCGGCGCGCGGGTGCTTGAAAGTGTGCACCTTGACGGTCTTTGCGATGCCCGAAGTCAGCAGGTACGCACCGTTGCTCGTGGTGATCCGGACCGTGCGGTCGGTGATGTCGAGCGCGGGGTCGAAGTTGACCGTGTTGCCTTGCAGCCACTTCCAAGGCCGGTCGGGCTGCGGGTTGGCCGGATCGTTGGGCTGGAACGGCACAAAGCCTTCGTCGCGATCGTCGCGGAACGATTCCGAAGCGTAGATCTCCCAGTTCGCGCCGACCTGGTCGCGCCCGACCGCGAGGCCGTTGCCGGTGCCCACGAAGACGCGCCGGTCGTTGGCGAAGTCGGGCGAAAAATCCATTTCCTCGGTGCGCGTGCGCGGCCACGGGCCGCCGACCGGCTGCCAGACCGCGCCCGGCGTGGCGAGGTCGAGGGAGTAGGGCCCGAGTCCCCAGGACAGGACGTACAGGTAGGGCCGGACCGCGAAGTCGGGCGGCACCGCGATGTCGCGCAAGCGCAGGTCGGAGATGCCCGCGCCGAGCGCGCTTACGGTGGCGCCGGCGGGGTCGTCGACGAGCGCGGCCACGTGCGGGCCGTCCAGCAGCGCCACGAACAGCCGCGGATTGCCCGGCCGCGACCACGTGGGGTCGATCTCGATCGACGACACCGTCGTGCCGAAATTGTGGATCAGCCGCCAGCGGTCGTCTTCGAGCCGGTAAAGGCCGGTGGCGCTTCCGGCATAGACGTCGGTGCGGCCGGCCGCGCTGGTGTCGTCGTAGGTCGGCGCGATGGCCATCGACACGAACTGCTCGACCGGCTGTCCGTTCACGTCGAGGCCGATCCTTTCCATCGACACACCGCCGTCGCGCGAGCGCATGGGGACGTCTTCGAAAGAATCCCAGTAGATGGCGAGATCGGCGCCGGCGCCGCCGCGGCCGTCGTAGTGCGGCGACAAGGCGAAGGCGCGCGGAATGCCGTCGAAGCTCGGACCGCCCTGTGTGTCGATCAACGGCAGATCGACCCACTCGAACTCGCCGAACGGATTGGCCGGCGGCCTGAGCTGCGGGTCGTACCAGGCGTCCACCGACGTCGAGCCGGCGAAGATCACGTTGCCGTCGTCCGCAAAGGCGGGGCTCGTCGCCAGCCGCCGCAAGTAGGCCATGGGCGCGTTGCGGCGCAGCGGCTGCACGAAACCGTTCGTGAAGTCGTACAGCTGCACCGAGCCGCCGTACGTGCCAGTGAAGGCGAGCAGGTTGCCGCCGCCGTCGATCGTGCTGTCGAGGCAGCGGACTTCCTGCTCCTCGCGGGTGCGCTTGGTGAGCCAGTGCACGCCTTCGTCGCGGCTCTGGAACAGGCCCTCGGGGCGCGCGTACAAGAGCGCGCCGTCGCTGCCGTAGTCGGGGCTGGCCGCGAAGGCCTGGTGCACGCGCGAGGCGATGCCGAGGCCGGTGAATCGGTTCACGCCCCGCGCGATCCACGAGAAATCCTGCTCGTTGCCGAAATCGTCCCACGACAGGCCGCCATCGGCGCTGCGCAATACGCCGACGTTGCGGAAGTGCGCCGTGTCCGGGTAGGTGAAGGAGCCGAGGAAGAAGTGCCGCTGCCCGCTCGGCCCAGGCGGTGTGGCGCCGATCGCGGCGACCGCCGACTTGAGGGCAAGAACGCGCACGAAACTGCCGCCGAAGTCCGCCGAGCGCCAGAGTTCGCCTTCGTCCTCGCCGGGCTTCAAGGGGTTCTCGCGGCCGCGCCCGACGAGCAGCTGGCCGCTGATTGCGTAGTCTTCGGCGAACGCGAGCGAAGTCACGAGCCAGTCCTGCGCCGATTGGGCCGCCAGGTTGAATTGCGGGTGGACGGTCCAGGTCGCGCCGCCGTCGTCGGAACGGTGGAGAACGCCGTTGATCGCCGCGGTGATGGCGCGGTCCGGTCCGGCCGGCGCGGTCGAGTCGAAGTGGGGGGCGATGGCGACTTGCGCGGCGCCGAGCAGCACGCTGTGGCCGAAGTCGTACACCGCGACCCACGCGTTGGCGCCGGGATCGAGGCGGAAGACCCGCCCCTGGCGGTTGATGGCCACCGCCGGTCCGTCCGAACCGGCCAGAGGCGTGGCGAGCGCGAAGATCTTGCCCTGGTTGTCCGGAATGCCGTTGGAGGCCTTGACGACCGCGCCGCTGTGCGGATCGTAGGCCCAGATCCCGCCTTCCGTGCCGATCAGGAACAGGCCTTGGCCCGCGCTGCCGCCGGCCGGCCACCAGGCGACCTTGGTGGCGAGCACGCGTTCGAGGCCCTGGCCGGACAACGATTCCCAGGTGAGGCCGTCGTCGCGCGAGCGCATGACGTGCGTGGGATCGTTGCTCGCCACCAGGATCTCCGTGACGCCGCCCGGCAGCGCCGCGACGGCCACGCTGAAGACGCCGTCGTGCGGGACGTGGAACAGCGCCAGGGCGGGCAGCAGAGGGCCCAGGAGGAGGACGAGGACCGGCAGGATGGCTCGAGATCGCATGAGGGGAGAGCGGGCCGGCCCACGGACGCCCGAATCCGGACGAATTCTACCCCGCAACGGGCCAACCCGCCGAAGGGAAGACCCGCCGGAAAGCCCGGGAGTTGCGGGCTTTTTGCACCCGCCCCGCGGAATACACCTTCCGCTAGTCGTCCGGCGGCCGCCGCTCGCGCTTGCGCTGCCCCTGGCGTTTCTTCTCGTCGAGCCGCTCGCGCACGGCGCGCCGCGGCTTGCGCGTCCGCACGCGCGGCTTGCGGCGCTTGTTGCGCTCCGTGAGCCGCGCGATGAGCCGCAGGAAGGCGAGTTCGCGGTTCTGGTGCTGGCTGCGCCGCTCGGTCGCCATGACGGTGATTCCGCTCGGCGGGTGGAACAGCCGCACCCCGCTCTCGGTCGTGTTCCGATGCTGGCCGCCGGGTCCGCCGGCACGGACGAATTGCATCCGCACCTCTTTCTCGAGGCTCTCGCGGTCCGTCGAGAAGCGTTCGTCCATCGGCATCCACGCCCGCCCTGGAAAGCACGCGCTCGCGGCCTATGCTATCGGGCCCCGCGCGGCGCCCGTCACCCGGCACCCGGGAAACTCGCAGGACCCGATCCCCGTCATGATTCGCAACGTCGTCATCATCGGCGCCGGCGCCGCCGGCTACACCGCCGCGCTCTACGCCGCGCGCTCCGGCCTGGAACCGCTGCTCTTCGAGGGCATGCAGCCGGGCGGCCAGCTCACGATCACCACTGACGTCGAGAACTACCCGGGCTTTCCGGACGGCGTGATGGGACCGGAACTCATGGAGAAGTTCAAGGCTCAGTGCGCCCGTTTCGGCACCGAGTTCGTGGAGTTCCGCAACGTCAAGT
>DASWJW010000288.1:0-9724 GCA_036396955.1 Planctomycetota bacterium | reverse complement strand
GTTCGGCGAGCAGCGCGGTGACGGCCGGCTCATCGGGTATCGCGCTGTGGTTGCCGGGCGCGGCGTAGGAGTCGAGGCCCCAGCCTTTGACGGTGTGCGCCACGACCAGGGTGGGGACTTCGAGATTCGCCCGCGCGGCCTGCAGCGCTTCGACGACCTTGCGGATGTCGTTGCCGCCGAGGTCGGCGAAGCCCTTGGCGAGTTCCTGGTCGTCGAGGTCTTTCAGAAAGGTCTTGAGTTTGGGGTCGGCCTCGATGAGTTCGCGGCGAATGACGGCTCCGGAGCGGCTCCAGATGAGCGCCTGGTAGGCGTAGTCGCTGAAACCCGTTTCGAGCACCTGGCGGAGACGCTCGCCGCCCGGCCGCGCGAACAGCTCGTCGCGGAAGGAGCCATGCCGGATCTGGATGACGTCCCAGCCGTTGGCGATGCCGGTACGCTCGATGCGGTCGGCATCGGTGCCTTTCAGGCCGCGCTTGTTCGGCAGGCGCGTTCCGTCGAGGTTCTGACGGTTGTAGTCGACGATCCAGGTCACGTTGCCGAGTTCCCGCTCGGCGACGTCCGGCAGCGCTTCCATCAACGAGCCTTCGCGGAACTCCGAATCGCCCATGAGCGACCAGAAGTGCTTCTTGCCCTTGATCGCGAATCCGTGGTCCTGCGCGTAGTCGTAGGCCAGCGCCAGGTAGGCCGAGCAGACCGGCGGAATCCCCACGGTGCCGCTGGGCAGGATCCGCCAGGTGTCCGGGTCGTGGTCCGAGTGGTACGACTGGAAGACCGGTTCGCCGTTCTTGGAGAACTGCCGCAGCCGGTGCATCACGCCCTCGGCCTGCTCCGCGTCGAACCAGCCGCCCTGCTTGTCACGGAAGAAGCCCGTGAGGTAGTGGAAGGCGTGGTCCATGGGCGCCAGGTGGGGCTTGGCGCAGTAGTAGTCGCTGGAATGGCGGACCACCAGGTGGAGCGCTGCCGCGAGATGCAGCGAACTTGCGCAAGCGGCGGGGTGGCCGCCGACCTTGGGATCGCCCGGTTCCGCATCGGCGCGGTGGTTGGCTTCCCAGATCATGTGGGTGCAGTAGGCCAATGCGCGGCGCGCGATGCGGTCCAGGAGGGTGTAGCGGTCGGCCTCCGCGTCTGCCTTGGTGTCGGGTGCGGTACGAGTGGGCATGACGAAGCCCCAGTTTAGCTGCGAGCCCCGCCGGCCAGCGGCCGGCTACCGCAAGTGAGTGAGCTGTGCGATCCGGTGCAGGTTCAGCGCGCGCGCGAACGCCGTCGCGTCGAGATCGGAGAAGGCGGCTTGCCAAGCTTGCAGGGGATCCTGGCCTTCGCGCAGCGCCGTCAAGTACTTGCCCAGGCGGCCGGCATAGCCCGGCTCCTGGGTCATTTCCAAGAAGTGCACCAGCAACCACGACTCGCACCCGGTCCAGTCCGGGTACTGGAGCCATTCGGCACGCGGCAGCTTGATGAGCTGGTCGGGCTGGAAGAACGTCGTCTCCCCGTTCTCCTGCGCCTTCCGCAGCAATGCGTGGTGCGGATAGGCGATGAGGAAGCCGTCGCGCAGGTTGCAGGCCTGGAAGAAGTTGCCGTATCCGACCCGGAACCAGTCGGGCACGGCGTCGAGGTCCATGTGCCCGTCGAGGTGGTGCTCCCAGATCTGCGGGTGCAGGAAGGCCTTGAATTCCGTCTCGTCGCCGGGGTCGCCCTCGAGCAGCGTCATCCGCAGGTCGGGGAGGTAGCCCTTGGCGTCTTCGGGCAGGCCGAGCCGCGTGCAGAAGATCCTGCGGGTCGCCGCTTCGCGGAAATGCAGCACCACCAGCGGCTCGCGCGCCATCGCGAGGGTCGGCTGGCGCTGCAAGATGCCTTGCAGGATCTCGAGGGTCCAATTGGCGACCGTCTTGGCGCTTTCCTGGTCCTGATCGCTCAAGACGACCACCTGGCCCACCGAATGGCGGAAGGATTTCTCGCCGGCGGGCCCTTCCAGCGCTTCGGCGATGCGCGAACGGTTCTCGAGGATGCGCGGCGCCAGGCCGCCCGCGGCGACCGCGCGGTCGAGCGCCTTGAGCATTTCGCGCGGGCCCAGGATGCGGCCGACGGTCCTGGCGAATTCCCAGCCGGCGTCGTCGGGCCATTTCTCGAGCTCGGCTTCGAGCATCTTGCGGGCGCCGTCGCGGTCGTCGCAGTGGAAGCGGGCGCGCGCGGACAAAGCCATGAGCGGTCCCGAATCCAGGCCGGCGTGCCTGGCGGCGGTGCACGCGTCGCGGCATTCCGCCCAAGCACCGCGGCTCGCGGAGTGGACCGCGTGCGCGTATTCGGCCACGCCAGCGACGGACTGCGCCTTGGTCCGCACCGTCCACTCGGCGAAGTCACTGGCGCGGTCGGTCAGCTCTCCCCAGGCCGCGACGACCTCGGCGGGCGCGTTCTCGGGCGCGCGCAGCGGCAAGCGGGCTTCGGCCGCGGCGACCTGCTTGCGGAACCACTCGGGCATGTCCGCCATGGGCTCGTATTCGCGGCTGCGGAAGCTCTCGCGCAGGCGCGCGCGGCGCTCGTCGCCGCGGGCTTGCCAGCTGGCCGGGTCGAGTTCGCCCTCCACTTCGAAGCGGGTGAGCCGCGCGGCCGAAAAGCCGATCAGGCCTGGGATGTGCTCGCGAAAACGCGTGTCCCACTCGCCGAGTCGCTTGCTGCCCTTCTTCAACGTGAACTTTCCGCGTTTGACTTCGAAGGTGTAGCGGTAGCTCCCGGTGGGTTCTTCGAGGTCCTCCTGGACGGTTTCGAGCAGCACTTCGCGCGGTTCGCCGAAGCGTCCG
This sequence comes from Planctomycetota bacterium, assembly GCA_036396955.1. Taxonomy (GTDB): domain Bacteria; phylum Planctomycetota; class UBA1135; order UBA1135; family UBA1135; genus DASWJW01. The sequence goes on along the minus strand of DASWJW010000288.1, from coordinate 6,929 downwards.
ACGCGGCGCGGCATGCGGATGTCGGGCTTGACCTCGGTGCGGTGGAAGCCGGGCGTGATCTTGAAGCCGGACTTCGCATCCGGGTCGACTCCGAACAGGATGGAGACCGGCGCCGGGTCTTCGGGGTTCCATTCGCCTTCGATCTCGACGGTGAACTCCGCGCCGATCGGCACGCGGAACAGCCAGGCGTCGTCGAAGCGGCGGAAGTCCGCGAAGCGGCCTTCGTCGTCGAGTTTGGGCCAGTCCCAGCGGAGGGTCGCCTTGAGGTTGCGGTCCTTCCACTTGGCGACCTCGCCGGCCAGCAGGTCCTGCGGCTGCAGCGCGCCGTGCCGGCTTTCAAAAGTCCAGTCGGCGAACAGGTGCCGCACTTCGCCGTAACGCGCGAGCAGGCGGCCTCGCGTGCTCTCGAACGCGAGCTCTTCCTGGACCCGGGCCTTGGCCAGGTCGAATTTGCCGGCGGCCGCGAGTTTGCCGGCGTCGGTCAGCGCGCGGTCGAGATCTTGCGCTGTTGCGGGAGCTCCGACCAGCACGGCGACGGCGGACACGAGCGCGAAGCGGATCGGGATCGTGCGGGCGCTCATGTTGGCGAGCTTAACGGTCCAGCCAACGGAGTTGCTGGGCATCCTTCAGTCGCCGGCGGTGCCTCGCCAGAATTCGCGCCGGGCCGCCAGCGCGGCTTCGAGGGCTGCCGCGTCGACGGCGGCGAACGCGGCCGTCGCCGCAGCGTCGGCGCCGTCGCCGCGGGCGAGAATGGCGAGGGCTGCGGGGAGCAGAGGTCGAAAAGGAATTCCGGCCTCGGTGTGCAGGAACTCGGCGAGCAGCCAGGCTTCCGCTTTGGCCGTGCGTGCCGGCCCGGTCCACAGCGCGGCGTTCCCGTCGAGCAACTCCGCCAAGGAAGGCGCGTCTTCGCGCCAGGTGCGGCGCAGCTGGCCGGCCTGGTCCGGATTGCGAAACGGCAGATAGCCGCCGGCGTTCAGATGGCTCGAAGCAAACAGGGCGCTCCAGCCTTCGCGCAGCCAGCGCGGTGCCTGCTCCAGGCCGATCGAAGCGTCGAGCCAGGCTTCGAAGGCCGCGACCTGGAGCGTGGGCCGCAGGTCATCGCGCCCGCCCGTGTGCAGCGCCACCAGGTGCAGAGCCGGCAGGTAGCCTTCGGCGCGCGGGTCGAGGCCTTCTTCCTGGCTCCATGCGCCGCGTGCGGCCTTGCCGTGGAACTGCAAGACGAGCTGCGGCCCGGCCGGACCCGCGAGCGGCGGCAGTTCGCCGGCCAGCGCCGCGAGCGCCGCGTCGTAGAGCGTGGCCAGGCGGGCGAGTTCTCCGGCCTCGGCTTCGCCGCGCACCAGCGCGCGGTCCGTTGCGGCGCTCTGCAGGCCCATCCCGGCCACGGCGCGGTCCAGGCTGCGGCCGAGCTCCCACACTCTTGGCAGCAGGGTTCCTGCCGCCTTGGCTTCGAGCCACGCGGCGTGCGCGGCAGGCGCGCCGCCGGTTCGCGCCGCCAGCTCCACATAGGGCAGCGCGGCGCCATCGGGACTCGCCGCCAACGCGGCGCGCAGGCGATCGAGCGCCGCGGCGGGCTCGCCTCGGCGGGCGAGTTCCTGGACGTCGGCGAGCCCGGCGGGCGGCGCCGCGGCGGCGGCGGCCAGCGTGGCGGGCAGGTCGGCGCGCCAGTCCCACTCCTCGAGGAGAAAGCGGCGCTCCAGCTCCGCCATCCGCTCTGCGGCGAAGGCGTGCCACGCGGCGGAGTCCACGCGACCACCGATTTCCACCTCTTCGATGCCGGCGCCTTGCAGACCGGCGAGACCCGCCAGGCGGTGGGGAAAGCGCGTACTCCAGGTCCCGATCTTCCTGCGGCCCACCCGGAAGGTGAATTCCCCGCGTTTCTCGGCCACGGAGAAAGCGAACTCGCCGGTTGGCGCCGGCAGCCTCTCGGCGGTGCGTTCGAAGGTCTCGAGGTCGGTCCGGAAGCGTTCCGCGAGGAGGCTCTGCAGGCGCCGCGGAGTCGCGGCTTCGTCGAGCCAGCCGGGCACGAAGCGCCAGCCGCCGCGGTCGGCGAGGTCGAAACCGAGCACGGCCGAGACGGGCTGGGGCGGATCCGGCCAGCGTCCGCGCACGGTGACCCGGGCGTCGGAAGCGAACGGCACCCGGAAGAACCACCCGTCGTCGTCGCGCAGGAAGTCGGCGTCGCGTGCCGCGGCGTCCAGTCCGATCCAGTCGTAGCGCACCACCAACTCCATGGTCCGTTCCTTCCAGCGCACCAACTCGCCGTGCAGCAGATCGGCCGGACCGGAATCGAGGTGGGTTTCCGCAAAGGCCCAGGCGCCGAGCAGGCCGCGGACTTCGCCAAGACGCTGGCATGCGGCGGCTTCGTGCGTCGGATCGGCCAGGGCGGCGCGGAGCGTGTTCCGGGCTTCGCCAGGCCGTCCGCGGTCTGCCAAGGCCCCGGCCTCGGCGAGGACGGCGTCCAAGTCTTGAGCGGCCGCAGGCGCAGCTCCGGCGAAGAGCAGCAGGCCGGTCGCGATCCGGCAGCGAGAGAGGTCGCGGAACGCCATGAGCCGTGCAGGTTACCGGACTTCCGAGGCTTCCCACGCGCCCACACGGCCCTTAAGATCTCGCATGGACCTGCCCCTGGCGCTGACGTTCGATGACGTCCTCTTGCTGCCGCAAGAATCCGACGTCCTGCCGACCGACGTCCAGACGGACACCCACTTTTCGCGCAACGTGCGTTTGCGGGTGCCGGTGGCCTCCGCCGCCATGGACACGGTCACCGAGTCGCGGCTGGCGGTCTCCATCGCGCAGCACGGCGGCATCGGCGTCATCCACCGCAACAATTCCATCGAAGACCAGGTGCGCGAGGTCGACGTCGTGAAGCGCAGCGCGCACGGCGTGATCCGCGACCCGCTCACCCTCGATCCCGAGGAGAACGTGAGCACCGCGCGGCGGGTGATGGAGGAGCACAGCATCAGCGGGCTGCCGGTCGTCGACGGCGACCGCCTGGTGGGCATCCTCACGCGCCGCGACCTCAAATTCCGTGGCGACGACCAGCAGCGCGTGGCCGAAGTCATGACCCGCGATAACCTGGTCACGGCGCCGCCAGGCACCTCGCTCGAAGAAGCCAAGAGCATCCTCTACCGCGCCAAGGTCGAGAAGCTGCTGCTCGTCGACGACAACGGCGAGCTCGAAGGCCTGATCACCATGCGGGACATCCGGCTGACCGCCGAATTCCCCAACGCGTCCAAGGACGTCGACGGCCGGCTGCTGGTCGCCGCCGCGATCGGCGTGGCGGACTACGAGCGCGCCGAAGCGCTGGTCGACGCGGGCGTCGACGTCCTGGTGGTCGACACCGCGCACGGCTACTCGGCCAACGTGCTGCGCACCGTCCGCGAACTCAAGAAGCGCGACCTGGTCGACGTCGTGGCGGGCAACATCGCCGGCGCGGAAGCCGCCGGCGCGCTCATCGAGGCCGGCGCCGACGGCGTCAAGGTCGGCATCGGACCGGGTTCGATCTGCACCACGCGCGTGGTCGCCGGAGTGGGCGTACCGCAGTTCACCGCGATCCTGCAGTGCGCCGACGTCTGCGCCGCCGAAGAAGTGCCGCTGATCGCCGACGGCGGCATCCGTCAGAGCGGCGACGCGATGAAAGCGCTTGCGGCCGGGGCCTCGTCCGTGATGCTGGGCGGCCTGCTCGCCGGCCTCGAAGAGGCACCGGGCGAATCCTTCCTGTATCAAGGCCGCAGTTTCAAGGCCGTGCGCGGCATGGGCTCGCTGGCGGCGATGGTCGAAGGCAGCAAGGCGCGCTACGGCCAGGCCGGCGTGCACGATTCGAGCAAGCTCGTCCCCGAAGGCGTCGAGGGCATGGTGCCCTACCGCGGCGCCCTCGGCCCTTTCCTGTATCAATTCGTCGGCGGCATCCGCGCGGGCATGGGCTACCTGGGGGCCGAAAACCTCAACACCTTGCGCGCGCGCGCCCGCTTCGTCCGCGTCACCCAGTCCGGAGTCCGTGAATCCCACCCCCACGACATCTCGATCACTAAGGAAGCCAGCAACTACTGGCCGAGCCCCTGAGAACGCGGCTTCCATGCACCAGCGCATCCTGGTCGTCGACTTCGGCGCCCAGTACACCCAGCTGATCGCGCGGCGCATTCGCGAACACCGGGTGTATTCCGAAGTCGTGCCGCCCGCCAAGGCGCTCGCCGCTGCCTGTGGCGACGACCTGGCAGGCATCGTGCTCTCCGGCGGCCCGGCGAGCGCCTACGCCGACGGAGCTCCGAGCCTGCCCGTCGAGATCCTGGACTGCGGCGTGCCGGTCCTCGGCATCTGCTACGGCATGCAGTGGATCTGCGAGTCCCTCGGCGGCGCGGTGGCGCCGGGGGCGAACCGCGAGTTCGGCCACACCCAGGTGCGCGTGCTCGCGCGCGCCGGCCTGTTCGAAGGCCTCGACGCCGAGACGGTGGTGTGGATGAGCCACGGCGACCGCGTCGAGAGGCTGCCCGAGGGCTTCGTGCGCTATGCCGAAACCGACCACTGCCCCGAGGCCGCGATCGGCAATCCGGCGCGCAAGATCTACGGCCTGCAGTTCCATCCCGAGGTCAGCCACACGCGCCAGGGCGCGATGCTGCTCGAGAATTTCTTGCGCGGCGTCTGCGGCTGCCAGGGCGACTGGACCCCCGGCGACCTCGCCGCCGAGCTGGTCGAACGCGTCCGCACCCAAGTCGGCGACACCGGCGAGATCGTGCTCGGCTTGTCGGGCGGCGTCGACAGTTCGGTGGTCGCGGCGATCTGCCAGCACGCGGTCGGTGACCGCTGCCACGCGATCTTCGTCGACAACGGCCTGCTGCGCGCCGGCGAGCGCGAGGCGGTCGAACACACCTTCCGCGACCACTTTCCGCTCGACCTCACCGTGGTCGACGCCGGCGCCCGCTTCCTCGAGAAGCTCGCCGGGGTCACCGACCCGGAAACCAAGCGCAAGGCGATCGGCTACGAGTTCGTCGAGGTGTTCCGCGAACAGGCTGCGCGCTTCCGCGGCGCCGCCTTCCTGGCGCAGGGCACGCTCTACCCCGACGTGATCGAGAGCGTCGCCGCGCACGGCGGCCCCACGGCGGTGATCAAGTCCCACCACAACGTGGGCGGTCTTCCCGACGACCTCGAAATGGACCTGGTCGAGCCGCTGCGGATGCTCTTCAAGGACGAAGTGCGCGAACTCGGCCGCGTCCTCGGCCTGCCGGCCGAGATGGTCGCCCGCCAGCCCTTCCCCGGCCCCGGACTCGCCGTGCGCTGTTTGGGAGACTGCACTCCCGAGCGTCTCGACGCCTTGCGCGCCGCCGACAAGATCGTGCGCGAGGAATTCGAGAGCCGCGGCGAGCACGAAGGGCTCTGGCAGTACTTCGCGGTGCTGCTCCCCGTGCGCAGCGTCGGCGTGATGGGAGATGTGCGCACCTATGAAGAAGCTTGCGCGATCCGCTGCGTCGAGAGCAACGACGGCATGACCTGCGACTGGCGCTATCCCAGCCGCGAGTTGCTCCAGGCGATCTCGAGCCGGATCATCAACCGGGTGCGCGGGATCAACCGGGTGGTGCTGGACATCACTTCCAAGCCGCCTGGGACGATCGAATGGGAGTAGGGGCCCGGAAGGGCCCTGTGTGGAGTTGTCGGGTATCGGGGTGTGCGGGCAGGTGCGCGATTCGCTGCGCGCGCGGCCAAGGCGCCGCGATCTTCGCGAATCGCGCACCTGCCCACCCCGGTGACACGGGATCATCCACTCTGGCGCCTTTTCCCTTGCTCTGAAGTGAGGCGAATGGGGCGGCGAATGGGGGACGGGGAAATGGGGTGATATACTCGGCCTCATGAAGGTCAGTGCTTTGTGCTGGTGGGGTTGGCGCCGTGGCTCCTGGGTTTTGCCAGGGGTTCGGGCTGTCGGCTTGCAGCGCTGAATTCCTTCGCAGATCGCCTTGGGGCCTCCGATACTTCTCGGGGGCCCCTGTTTTTTGCGCCTGAGGACCTTGGATTGGGTCCGGCGTTTGTTGGAGACCATTCGAATCACCTTGCTCGAGCCTCTCGAACGCTCTTCTCCGCAGAATGCCGACCGGCACCGCCTGGCTTGGGCGGCCTGGCCGGCGGATCTGTACTCGCCCGTGCGGCTGTTCCTGGCGCTGCGGGCTTCTGGGCACGCGCCCTGTCTGTTGGAGTCGGCCGAAGGGCCGGCGCGGCTCGCGCGCTACTCGTTCTTGCCGGTCGATCCCGATGCGCGGCTGACCGGGCAGGCCGACGGTGGGGAATTGGAGACCGATGCCGGCGTCGAGAAGCTGCCGGGGCCGAGCCACCTGGCATTGCGGGCGGCGGCGAAGCGTTTCGCCTTGCCCCCGACGCCACGCGGGCTGCCGCCTTTCTGCGGCGGCTGGGTCGGGTGGATCGGCTACGAATGGGCGCGCTCGCTCGAGCCGCGCGTGCCCGCTCCGCGGCACGACCCGTGGCAGACCCCCGAAGCGGCCTTTCATCTCTACCGCACGGTGGTCGCTTTCGACCACGCCGCGCAGAAGGTCTTGGTGATCACCGCTTGCCCGGACGGCGCGAGCGGTCACGCCGCCGCGATGCAGAAGATCGAAGCGCTCGCCGCGGATCTGGAGACCGAGCCGGGAGCCCCGGGCGAATTGCGGCTCCTCGACGCGGAGCCGCTGCCGTGCATGGAACGAGCGGCCTTCGAGGCCGGAGTCGAGACCTTGCAGGAGGCGATCCGCGCCGGCGAGATCTTCCAGGGCGTGCTCTCGCAGCGCTTCGAGCAGCGTTTCGAAGGCGACCCCTTCACGCTCTACCGCGTGCTGCGCTTGACCAATCCGTCGCCGCACATGTTCTTCTTCGAAGGCGGCGGCGTGACCCTGGTCGGTTCGAGCCCCGAACGGCTGGTTTCGGTGCAGGACGGCCGCTGCCAGGGCCGGCCG
>DASWJW010000287.1:0-7799 GCA_036396955.1 Planctomycetota bacterium | reverse complement strand
CGTTGACCACGCAGCGGACCTCCGCCAGCTCCCGGCCGGTGAGCTCGCAGGCGTTGAGGAAGGCCGCGGCGGCGATGATCGCCGTCCCGTGCTGGTCGTCGTGGAAGACCGGGATGTCCATGGCCGCCTGGAGCCGCCGCTCGATCTCGAAGCAGCGCGGCGCCGAGATGTCCTCGAGGTTGATGCCCGACACGGTCGGCGAGATCGCCTTGACCGCGGCGACGATCTCGTCGACGTCCTGCGTGCCGAGTTCGATGTCGAAGACGTCGATGTCGGCGAAGCGCTTGAACAGCACCGCCTTGCCTTCCATGACCGGCTTGGCGGCCAGCGGGCCGATGTTGCCCAGACCCAGCACCGCCGAGCCGTCGGTCACCACGGCGATCAAATTGCCGCGCGCGGTGTACTCGAAGGCCTTGGAGGCGTCCTCGGCGATCTCACGGCAGGGTTCGGCGACGCCGGGCGAATACGCCAGCGACAGATCCTTCTGCGTGAGACAAGGCTTGGTCGGGACGACCTCGAGTTTTCCGGGGCGCCCTTGCGAGTGGTAGTCGAGCGCCTGTTTGCGGGTGGTTAGAGCCATGGCTTCCCGACCATTCTGCCAGAAGCCGCAATCCCCCTGGCTCCCGGGCGGCCCTAGACTCGCCGCAGCACCAGCACCGTGTCGAGCTGGAGGTCGTCCAGCGGCCGGTCGGAGTTCAGGTCGTAGGTGAAGTCGTAGGTCGCCAGGTGCTGCAGAGCGGGCACCGCGGCGAGCAGCCGGCGGGTCTGTGCGGCGTCGTAGGTGCGGAAGTCCCAGCACGTCTCGTAGCGGCGCGGCCCGTCGGCGTCTTCCACCAGGAGCCGCGTGCGCACCTTCTCCAAGCGCCGGCGCGGGTCCGCGGGCCAGATCTGGAGGTTCGAAGTCACCTTCACGCCGTTGCGCTCGCCGACCCAGCGCTCGCGGGTGCGGCTGCGGGTCGCGTAGTCGGTCAGGTGGTAGCCCAGCACGAAGACGCCGCCGGGCTTGAGCGCCGCCGCCACGCACTCCAGATGGGCGCGGGCCTCGCGCTCGGTCAGCAGGTACTTGAACGTGCTCACCAGGTTGTAGGCCAGGTCGAAGCGCTCGCGGGTGCGAAAGTCCTGCATCCGGCCGGCGCTCAAGCGGTAATCGAGGCCGTGCTCGCGCCGCCGCCCGGCCGCGAAGCGCAGCATGCTGGGGTTCAGGTCGAAACCACGCGCCTGCCAGCCGCGCCGGGCCATTTCGGCGAGCAGGCGGCCGCTGCCGCAAGCCGGCTCCAGCGCCCGCCGTCCGGCCGTCCCTCCGAACAGACCGGCCACCGCCTCGAGGAACTCGCCCTCCTTGCGAGTGTCCTCGGTGAACACGATGTCGTAGTAGAGGGGGAGGTCGTACCAGTCGACCACCTCGTGTCGCGGCGCCACGCGGCAAGTGTAGGGACGTCGCTAGAATCCGGACATGAGCGCGATCCCCGAGCGATTGGCCGCCTTGCGCGAACGGATGCGTGAGCACGAACTCACGCACTATTTCGTGCCGAGCGCCGACGAGCACCTCGACGAGTACCTGCCGCCCTGGCGCCAGCGGCGCGAATGGATCAGCGGTTTCTCGGGTTCGGCCGGCGACGTGCTCGTCGGGCTCGAGGACGCCTGGCTGTTCACCGACGGCCGCTACCACATCCAGGCGGCGAAGGAGCTCGCGGGCAGCGGCGTCTCCTTGAGCAAGGTCGGCGTCCCCGGGCACCTGACGCTGATCGAACACCTGGTCGCGGCCGCGCGGTCGGGGCCCGACGGCCTGGTGCTCGGCGCCGATCCGATGGTGGTGGCGATCGCGGTCGGCCGGCAGCTCGAAGGCGTGATCGGCGAGAACGACGCGGAAGGCCGCTGGGTGTCGCCGAACCTGATCGACGAGATCTGGGAGGACGCGCCGCAGCCCGTGTGCACCGAACTGGTGCCGCTGCCCGCCGCGCAAGCGGGGCGGACCACCGCGGAGAAGCTCGCCGACGTGCGCGCCGCGGCGGCGGCCGCCGGCGCCAACACCGTGCTGGTGGTCAAGCTCGACCAGCTCGCGTGGCTGCTCAACATGCGCAGCCGCGAGGACGTGCCCTACAACCCCGTGTTCGAGGGATTCGGCTGCGTCGGTGCGGATCGTTTCGACGTCTTCCTGCACGGCGGCGAGGCCCGCATGCCGGCGGCCGCGCTGGCCTCGGTCGACGGCCTGCGGGTGCACGAATACGAAGCTCTCGAGGCCTTCCTCGAGCAATTCGGCGCCGACGACCGCGTGCTGCTCGACGCCTCCGGCGCCACGGTCGGCCTGGAGCTGCAGCTCGAGCAGGCGGGCGCGGAGCGGATCTTCGCGGCGAGCCCGGTCGAGCACGCCAAGAGCATCAAGAATCCGACCGAGCAGCAGAACATGCGCCGCGCGAACCGGCTCGCGAGCCTGGCCAAGACCCGCGCGCTGCGCTGGCTAGAACAGCGCCTCGACGCGGGCGACACCGTCTCGGAGCGGAGCTTCCTCGAAGAAATCGAACGCGGCTACGCGGTCTTGCCGGAATTCTGGGGCTTGTCGTTCAACACGATCAGCGCCACGGGCAGCAACGGCGCGATCATGCACTACGCCGACGCCGGCGAGGTGCCGTTGCGCGACGGCGAACTGTTCCTGATCGACTCGGGCGTCCAGGTCGCCGGCGGCACCACGGACGACACGCGGACGGTCGCGGTGGGCGCGGTCGCCGAGGAGCAGCGGCGTCTGTACACCCACGTGCTGCAGTGCCACATCGCCGCGGCCTCGCTGACCTTCCCCGAAGGCACGCCGGGCAGCGCCGTGGACGCCGTGTGCCGGCAGCCGCTCTGGCGCGCGGGCCTCGACTACGACCATGGAACCGGGCACGGCGTCGGGTGCTTCTTGAACGTCCACGAGGGGCCGTTCGCGATCTCCGAGACGTCGCGCAAGCCCTATGCGGCGACCCCGTTGCACGAGGGGATGGTCACCTCGATCGAACCGGGCTACTACCGCGAAGGCTGGGGAGGCATCCGCTTGGAAAACCTCTACCTGCTGGCCGCGGCCGGCAAGGGCGAGCGCGGCGGCACGCTGCTGCGCTTCGAGCCGCTGACCTTCATTCCCTTCGACGCGCGGTTGATCGACCGCAGCATGCTCAGCCCGGGCGAGACCGAGTGGCTGGACGCCTACCACCAGCGCGTGGCCGAAGAACTGGCGAAAGAAGCCCCCGCGGAAGAAGTCGCCGCGCTGCTGCCGCGGCGCTGAGCCTAGAAATCGACGAACGCGCCGATCGAAGCGGTGAAGCCGCTGAGGTCGACGTTGCGCGTGCCCTTGCCGCCGTCCAGGCCGATGCTGGCGTAGTCGGCCGTGGCGCCGAGGCCGAAGCCTTCGCTCAAGTGGATCCGTACGCCGAGTTCGAGGTCGTAGAACAGCGTCGAGTCGTAGCTATTGCCGGTGGTGTCGGTAGCGTCGAGCACGTAACCGATGCCCGGGCCGAGGTACCAGGTCAGGCCGCCTTCTTGCCCGTGGTGCGAGCGCAGCTGCAAGCGCAACGCCTGGGTGTCGATCCGCTGCGCCGGCTTGCCTTGCAGGTCGTCGTCGCGGTCGATGTACGAGATCGCGAGGTTGGCGTTCTCGCGCATCTTCAGGAACTCGTAGCTCACCCAGTAGCCGGTGGTGTCGTCGTCGCGGTTCGGCCGGCCGGCGATGTCGACGTCGACCTGGCTCGCGAAGATGTAGTTGACCTGCACCAGGCTGGTCGGGGCCTGCACGACGGAACAGGCCGGAAGGGCGAGCGTCGCCAGGGCGAGCGGCCCGAGCGAGAGGATGCGGAGGGTGGGGATGCGCATGAGCGGCGGTTGCGGTCATGCTAGCCGCCACCGGAAGGCCGGTTCGCTCCTGAGGCCCTAGAATGCGCGTTCGTCATGGCCCAAGCCGACCCGCAGCACGCCCGCATCTTCGAGATCCTGTTGCAGAAGATCGAAGCCCACCCCCGCTATGGCCCCGGCATGCGCCGCGCGGCCGGCACCGGCGGGCGCCTGGCGCTCAACTACCACTCCCACGGCGACCCGGCCAGCTTCTGCGTCTCGATCTGCGCGGTGTCCGCCAACCCGCTCAAGATCTTCGGCCAGGAGGACGAGCTCGAGGAGCTCGTGCACGTCAAGGAGTTCGGCCCCGGAGAGGCCGAGTGCGTGCCGCTCTGCCTGGGCCTCGGCGGCGCGATCCAGGAGCACTACCTGCTTGCCGACCGACCCGAGATCTGGCTGAACGGCAAGCCCTACCCGGTGACCGACGAGGGCGGGACGGCGCAATGAGCCTCGTTTCCATCGACCCGGACGCGGCCAAGGCGCTGCTCGATTCGGGCGCGGACTGGCAGTACCTCGACGTGCGCACCCCGGAGGAATTCGCGCGAGGCCACGCGCCCGGCGCGTGCAACGTGCCGGCGTTCCTGCCCGACGCCTCGGGGCGGATGGCGCCGGCCGCCGACTTCCTGGTTCGCGTCGCCGAGCGCTTTCCTGCCTCGACGCCGCTCGTGGTCGGCTGCGCGAGCGGCGTGCGTTCCGTGCACGCTTGCCACGCCCTCGCCGCAGCTGGCTACAGCGAATTGGCGAACCTGCAAGGCGGCTTCCACGGTTCGCGCGACGCGCTCGGACAAGTGGTCGAAGCCGGGTGGCTGCAGTGCGGCCTGCCGGTCGCAACGGGCAGCTAGTCGGCCTGCGCGCCCTCTTGCTGGCCGGAAGCCGGTCGGAAAACCGACTCGGAATCGTCGTCTTCGGGAACTTCGCCGCGGCGGACCGACTGCACGATCGCCGTCAGCTTGGCGATGCCGCGGTGGAAACGCATGCGCGCCGCGTCGCTGCGGATGCCCAGCTCCTCGCCGATCTCGGCGAAGCTGCGCTCGTCCATCATCCGCAGGATCACGATGCGCCGGTCCTCGGGGCGCATGAGTTCGATGCCCAGCCGCAGCCAGGCCTCGCGTTCGTTCAAGTCGACGATGGCGCTCGGCGTCACCGGACTGCCGTGGCGCGTGCGCACGGTCAGCACGGTCTCGGAAGAGATCGGCCGCTCGCGCGCCATGTCGCGGCGCTTGGCACGGTACCAGTCGCTGGCCTCGCAGATGACGTTGCGCACGATGCGCGCCATCAAGGCGCGGAATTGCGGCTCGCTCTGGATCTCGATCCGCGGGCCGTAGTTCAGGAATTCCTCGAGCGCGACCTGGACCAGGTCTTCAGGGTCGGTCTTGACCCGGAGCGCCGAACCTAGGTCGATTTCGACCTTGCGGCGGATCCACGGAATGTGCCGCTCGAGGACCTCCGCCAAGGAGTCGCGGTCCCCGGCGTACCAAGCGCGCAGCAATTGCGTAGTCGAAGCGGGTTCCGGGTTCATGGGGTCGATCGAGGGGGTGGAAGACCGGTGTCCCGGAAGGGACGGAGGCACCCTATCCTATTGGGAGCGGCGTGAAGGTGGTATCGCGCCCGCGTCAGGCCGGACCCGGCGGATATGGCCACGGACCGCCCCCTTTCTCAAGACCTCCCTTCCGATCCCGGCAGACGGGCGCTGCTCGACTCCGCCGTCGAGGTCTACGTCGAACGTTCGGAGGACGGCGCCGCACCGGACCCCGCGGACTTCGTCGCCGCGTATCCGGCGGAAGTCCGCTCCGAGCTGCTTGAGCGGATCGGCTACTACCGCGACTTCTCGCGCTTGCTGCTGCCCGAACCCGAAGAAGCGCCGGATCCCAGCCTGGTGCAGGCGACCATCGGCGGTTTCCAGTTGCTCGAAGAGCTGGGCAAGGGCGGGATGGGCACGGTCTACCTGGCGTGGCAGGAGAAGCTCAAGCGCAAGGTCGCGCTCAAGGTGCTGCACCGCGCGCAAGCGCTTTCGGCGGACCTGCTCGAACGCTTCCGGCGCGAAGCGCAGGCGGCCGCCAAGCTCGACCACCCCAACATCGTGCGCGTGTTCGAAGTCGGCGAGTCCGACCAGATCCACTGCATCGCCATGGAGCACGTCGCTGGGCGCAGCCTCACCGACGAGATGCAACAGGTGCGGGAAGAGCAGCGCGGCCAGCCGATCGCCGCCGACCGGCAGCGGGCCATCGGCGCCGCCAGCTACACCCAGCGCGCGGCTTCGGTGGTGGCCGAAGTCGCCGAAGCGCTGGCGTACGCACACGACAACGGCGTGATCCACCGCGACGTCAAGCCCGAGAACATCCTGATCGGTTCCGACGACCGCCCGCGCCTGGTCGACTTCGGCCTGGCCAAGGTGCTCGGCGACGCGACCCTCACGGCGACCGGCATGCTCGCCGGCACGCCGCACTACATGAGCCCCGAGCAGGCGAGTTCCGGCAAGCGCAAGCCGGATGCGCGGACCGACGTCTATTCGCTCGGCGTGGTGCTCTTCGAACTGCTCACCTTGGAGCGGCCGTTCCAGGGCGAGACCCTGCACGAGGTCCTGCAGGCCATCGCGGTCAAGACGCCGCGTTCGATCCGCAAGCTCAACGAGCGCGTCCCGCGCGATCTCGAGATCGTCTGCCTCAAGGCGATGGAGCGCGACCCGGACGACCGCTACCGGGGAATGCGCGAGTTCGCCCAGGACCTGCGCCGCTTCCTGGCGCACGAATCCATCAAGGCGAATCCGCCGTCGCCGCCGGTCCGCGCGTGGCGATTCGTGCTCCGCAACCGGGTGGCGGTGGGGGCCGCGGCGGCTGTGGTGCTGATCGCAACCCTGTTGCCGGCGCTGTTCAACGCGCTCGGCCGGGCGAACACCTTGCAAGGCGAACTCGCGCGTGCCGAGGCCGTGCGGATCGGCGGGCCGGCGGCGGTGGGAACGGCGGACTTCGTCATCCGCGAGCTCGATCCGATCACGGGGCTACCCGATGAGGCGCGTGTGCCGCTGGCGACCGGGTCGTTGCCTTTCGAGGGCCTGGTGCCGGCCGGCTACTATCGCATCGACGTCGACGCGGGCGCCGCCGGGCGGGCCGAGGTGATCCGGTGGTACGTGGAAGAAGGCACGGAGGACGAGATCGTGGTGCGGCCGGTTCCGGCGGATCGGGCCGGGAGCGAGATGGTCTTGATCCCCGCGACCAGCGCACCGTTCGCGCACCCGTTGCTCGTCGGCTCCGGCGGGAGGCCGCCGGAATTGCCGACGATTGCGCTGCCGGCGTTCTACATCGACCGCTACGAAGTGAGCAACGCGGAGTACGCGGCCTTCCTCGCCGCCACGGGAAGGGCCGCTCGGCCTGGATTCTGGCCCGAGGGCGAGCTTCCCGAAGAATGGCGCGACCTTCCGGTCACGGGTATCCCGGTGCTGGACGCCCAGGCCTTCGCCGAGTGGAAAGGAAAACGGCTTCCCACTTTGGCCGAGTGGAACCTGGCGGCGCGGGGACCATCCATGAGCCTGTTCCCTTGGGGCAACGACAGCAGCCGCGTCGACGCACTCTCGAATTCGGGGCGGGGAGAGGTCGAAAGCGACTCCGGCGAGAGCGAAGAGTCGGTCGAGTATCTTCGGCGCGACTATCTGGCGAACGTCAAGCCCGTGCGCGAGTGCGTCGAAGCGGCCCGGAGTCGTCATGGTCTCTTCCATGTGTTCGGCAACGTCGCCGAATTCACTTCGAGTCCGGTGGCCGATCGGTTTGCGGCTCCCTATGGGCTCTTTCCAGGTCTCTACTACGTCCGCGACACCATGTGGTTCGCGTTTGCCGCGAGTCCCGATCGCGAGGTGGGCCTGAACGGGAGCCGCCTCGTCGCGCTCGGCGACGCGAGGCGTACCGTGGGCTTCCGCTGCGTGCGCCCGGCAGGCAACGAGTAGGCCT
>DASWJW010000286.1:0-14977 GCA_036396955.1 Planctomycetota bacterium | reverse complement strand
CCAGACCTGGTCGCCGCGGGCCAGCCACTGGCGCGCGAATTCCAGGCCGAGCCCGCGGCTCGCGCCGGTCAGGACGATCGTTTCGGGGGTGCGGGAAGCCATTGCCGCGGAGCCTAGCAGGCACGCGTCGCGCGTGATCAGTCGAGCACGGCCAGCGTGCGCACGCGGCCGGCGCGGATCTCGCGCACCCGCGGCAGGTCGCGATCATGGTCGAGCACGAAGAGCGTGCCGTCAGGGCCGAGCGCGACCCCGCTCGGGCTCTGGAAGCTCGCCTCCATGGCGGGGCCGTCGGCGTCGCCGCGTGCGCCCGAGCCGGCGACGGTGCGCACCGTGCCGTCCTCGGCGATGTGGCGGATCCGGCGGTTGCCGGCGTCGGCGACGAACACGCCGCCATCGGGATCGAGCGCCAGCCCGACGGCATGATCGAAGCGCGCGTCGTCGTGCGCGCCGTCGGCGAAGCCCGCTGTCGCACCGCCGGCGAGCGTGCGCACCGCGCCTTGGTGCAGGATCCGGACGCGGCGGCCGTGGTCGGTGAAGTAGAGCGCGCCGTCGGCGCTCCAGACGAAGGCGCTGCCGTGCAAGGACTCGAAGCGCGCCACCGCCAGCGTGCCGTCGCGGTAGCCCCAGGTCTCGCCGGCGATCCAGTCGCGCTCGCCGAAGGTGTCGTAGTAGACCAGGCGCGAGAACGCGTTCTGCCGTGTTTCGATCGCCACCAGTCCGCCGTCGGGGTGCAAGGTGAAGGGATCGCCGCCCGCGCCGATCGTGGGAACGACTCCGGCGAAGAGGAACGCCGGTAGCACGGCGCCGCTGGCGGGGTCGATGCGCCACAGCTTGCTGTGCCGGTCGCTCGCCGTGTAGAGCGCGCCGTCCGGTCCGAACACCAGGTGGTGGGGGACCGACAGGCGTCCTTCCGCGTCGCCGCGCGCGAGCAACTCGGGCTTGCCGCCGGCGGGAATCTTCCAGATTTCGTTGCGCGTGAAGTGGACGAAATAGACCGTCGAGTCGGCGTCGACCACGATGCCGGCCGGTTCGTGCGCCAGGAGCGGCGCCGCGGTGAATCCCAGGACGATCGCGGCGATTGCGGTATGGCAGACCGATCTCATCTCTCTTCGGTGGTGATGGCACCCAGGCGGGCGGCGAGCGCCAGCCCCGCGCGCCGGCCGTCGAGCGCCGCCGAGACGATGCCGCCCGCAAAGCCCGCGCCTTCGCCGATCGGCAAGAGGCCGGAAAGGGTGGTCGATTCGAGGGTCTCGTCGTCGCGGGGCAAGCGCAGCGGGGAACTGGTGCGTGTTTCCACTCCGACCAGTTGCCCGCTCGGGCCCGCGTAACCGGGCATGCGCTTCTCGAATTCTTGCAGGCCTTCGCGCAAGCGGCGGACCAGGCCTTGCGGGAGCAATGCCCCGAAGTCGACCGGAGTCAGTCCCGGCAGGTAGCTGGTCGGCAAGGGTTCGGCGGTCTCGCCGCGGCCGGCCACGAAATGGTCGCAGCGCTGCGCGGGCGCGCGGTTGGCGCCGCGGCCGGCCGCCGCGGCCACGATTTCGAGGGCCTTCTGGATGCGCGCCCCGAACAAGGGGTCGGCTTGCGGGTCTTCCGGCAAGCGGCCCTCGGCCACCGGGATCGGCGCGCCGCCGCCGGGCGGCTGCACGACTTCCTGCAGCAAAGGGTCGGCGCAAAGCCTGGCTGCGCGGCGCAGGAGATCGGGCCAGCCCCAGCGGCCGCCGCGGCGGCCGCACCAGTCCTCGGGGAGGATCTCGACGACCACGCCGCTGTTGGCGAACGGCGAGTCGCGCTTGGCGAGGCTCATGCCGTTGACGAGCAGCGCCGCCGGATCGGTCTGGCTCGGCACGATCCAGCCGCCCGGGCACATGCAGAACGAGTAGACGCCGCGCTCGCCGCTCTGCGCCGCGAGTTCGTAGAAAGCCGGCGGCAGCGCAGCCTGCTCGCGCACGCCGCGGTACTGACGCGAATCGACCCACGCCTGCGAATGCTCGACCCGGACTCCCATGGCGAAGCCCTTGGCTTCGACCGCCGCGCCGGCTGCTTGCGCCATGCGCACGGCGTCGAGCGCGCTGTGGCCGGTGGCCAGGATCACCGCCGCCGCGCCGATCGTGGTGCCGTCGGCGAGCTGCAGGCCGCACGCGCGGCCCTCGGCGTCGCACAAGATCACGCTGGCGCGCGCCCCGAAGCGCACTTCCACGCCGCCTTGCTGCAAGGTCTCGCGGAGCGCGGTGATGACCTTGGGGAGCCGGTTGCTGCCGACGTGCGGGCGCCACGACACCAGGATCGTCTCGGGGGCACCGTGCGCGACCAGGGTTTCGAGCACTTCGCGCACCGGGCCGCGCTTGACGCTGCGCGTGTAGAGCTTGCCGTCCGAGTAGGTGCCCGCGCCGCCTTCGCCGAAGGCGTAGTTGCTGTCGGGGTCGGCGGGCTCGCCGTGATTGAGGGCGGCGACGTCGCGGCGGCGCGCTTGCACGTCCTTGCCGCGCTCCAGGATGGTCACTTGCAGGCCGGCGCGCGCGAGCACCAAGGCCGCGAACATTCCCGCGGGCCCCATGCCGACCACCGCGACGCGGAGGGCCTCGGGCGGCGGCGGCGTGAGAGCGGGGCGCGCATGCCGCAAGGGCGGCGGCGCGGGCTCGTCGGTCGTGAAGACTTCGGCCGCCACGCGCCATTGCATGTGCTTGGGGCGTGCGTCGAAACTGATCCGTTGCACGCGGACTTCCCGGACCCGCGGCAGCGCGATCCGCAGCGCACGCGCGGCTTCGAGGTGCAGTTCCGCCGCGTCGAAGGCCGCCGGGTCGCGCATGGCGGGCAGGCACAGGACGACTTCTTGCGGCACCGCCGTTCAGCCCTCGAGACCGGCCAGGAACTCGAGCAGCGCGCGGTGGAATTCCACCGGCGCGTCGAGATAGCAAGGGTGCCCGGCGCCGTCGAGGATCTCGGTGCGCGCATTCCGCAGGGCGTTGGCGAGGAGTTCGGCGTGCGCGAGCGGGACCACCCGGTCGAGCCGGCCCCACACCAGCAGCGCGGGGGTGGCGAAGCCTTCGAGCGCACCGGCGTACTGCGGAATGCGCACCGGCGCGACGGCGACCAGGCCGCGCACCCGCTCGGGGTGCGCGATGAGGAACGGCAGGGCGAAACCGCCGCTCATCGACGGGGCGACCACCACCGCCGCTTCCATCCGCAGCGCGTCGAGCGCCGCGCCGAGGAACTCCGCGCCCGCGAGCGGGCTGGCCGGCGAGCCGCCGTACCCCGGGAGATCGAGCGCGACGGCGCGGTAGCCAGCTCCGGCGAGAGCCGCGAGCGTGCCGGTCTCGCGCCAGGTCTCGGCCTGGAATGCCGCCCCGTGCAGCAGCAGGACCGGATCGCCGCCCGGCGGACCGGCCTGCAGCGAGTGGATGCGACCGGCCGGCAAGTCGAGCCACTGCTCCGCCACGGCGGGGTCCGGGCTCCGGGGCGAGCAGGCCATGGTGCCAGCGGTTGCGAGGGTGAGCAGGAAGAAGCGGAGCGCGCCCATTTGCCGCCGCGAGGCGCGGCGAGGAGGGCCATTATGGCGCTCGCGGGAGACTGGGCGAGGCCTGACAGGGCGGGTCCCCGTGACCTAGGAAGACAGGAGAGGGTTCGCTTGGAACCCTCGTACTCGTGCGCGACCCGCTGTCCTCCGTCCCGATCCGCTACAAGCTCGCCTTGCTGTTTCTCGGCGTGTGCCTGCTCGCGTTCGGGGTCGGCGGCTTGCTGGTGTCGCGGACCGCGCGCGCCGCCCTCACGGACGAGATCGAATTGCGGCTCGAGTCGCAGTGCCGGGCGGCGGTCCTGGCCCTGGACGCGGAACTCGATCTGCTGGCCCGCCGGGCCGAGGACTTCGCGTCCGACGGCTTTGTGCGCGCCCGCCTCGAGGAACTCGCTGCGGCGGGGGCCGACCCTCACGCGGCTGCCGGCACGGAGCTGCGCCGCCATCTCATCGAGCGCAAGCTGCCGCTCGCGCCGAGTTTCGTGGACCTGGCCGTGCTCGGCAGCTCGGGACTGCTGCTCGTGGCGGCGACGGACGCGCGGCCTGCCGCGCTGCGCGCGACGGTGCCGCTTGCGGTCGCCGAGTCCGGCACCTGGACCTCGGACCTCCTGCCCGCGGAGGATCCGGCCGGGGCCGCGGTCTTCGCGATCGGCACGCCCGTGCACGGCCTCGAGGGCGGCGCCGTGATCGGCCGGCTGATCGTGCTGGTGGACGCCCGGAAATGGGCCGCGGCCGCCGGGATCCGGGCCGGGCCCCATGCGCTCGCGCTGACCGACCGCCACGGCGTGGCACTCGGCATGCTGGAACGCCGGATGGCGGTGGGCAAGTTCTTCTCCCGCACCCTGCCCTTGCGCTCCAACGGCTGGCTGGCCGAAGTCCGCGTGCCGGCCGACAGCGCGCTGCTGCCGGTGGCGCGCCTGCAGAGCCGCTTGTTCGCATACGGCGTGGTGCTGGCGGCCGTCGCCGTCCTGCTGCTCTCGTTTCCGCTGCGCTTCCTCGCCAAGCCGATCGGCGAGCTCGGCGCGGCGGCGCGGCGCATCCGCGACGGCGACTTCTCGACCCGCGTGCCGGTACGCTCGACCGACGAGATCGGCGAGTTGCAGCGCTCGTTCAACCATATGGCCGAGGCGCTCGAGGAGCGCGCGGCGCGGCTCGGTCAGGCGCACCAGACGCTGCGCGAGAGACGCATGGAGGCGCAGGCCGAACGCGACCGGCTCGACACGGTGATCCATTCGCTGCGCGACGGCCTGCTCGTGCTCGACGGCAACGGCAAGCTGATGCTGTGCAACCGGGGCGCCGAACCGTTGGCCGGCTTGCTCGCGGACCGCGGACTCGACGTCGCGAGCCACAACCTTTGCCACGAGCAGAACGCGGGGTCGGCGGGCTGCCGCGACTGCTTGTTCGATCCGGGCGCGCCGGCGCGATCCTGCGTGATCGACACCGCGAGCGGAGTTTTCGAAGTCCATGCCACCTTGCTCCCGCCGGATCGCGACGGCCGCTGCGGACGGGTATTCGTGTCGCGCGACATCAGCGACCGCGTGCAGCAGGACGAGCGGCAGATCCACCAGGAGCGCCTGGCGGTGCTCGGCGAGGTCGCCGCGGTGATGGCGCACGAACTGAACAACCCGCTGGCGGCGATCAGCATGTTCGACCAGATGCTGCTCGCCGAACTTCCCGAGGACTCGCCGCTGCGCGAGAACGCCGAAGTCATCTTGCGCAACACCGAGACCTGCAAGCGCACCATCCGCGAACTCCTCGACTACGCCACCGGCGCGACGCCGGAAGTGCACGCGATCGACATCCAGGAGACTCTGCGCGACGTCGAGCGTTTCCTGCGGCCGGTCAGCGAGCGCTCGGGCGTGACCTGGGACTGGCGGCTCCGCGCGGCCGATTCCGTGGTCAGCGGCGACGAGATCCAGATCCGCCAGGTGTTCGTGAACCTGATCATGAACGCGCTGCAGTCCATGGAGGGCAGCGGCGGGACGCTCACGGTGAGCAGCGCCAGCGACGGCGAGCGTTTGTCGATCGACGTGGCCGACACCGGGCCCGGCATCGACGCCGCGACGCGCGAAGAGATCTTCCGGCCCTTCTTCACCACCAAGCTGCGGGGGGCCGGCACCGGTCTCGGCCTGCCGACCAGCCGGCGCATCGCCGAGATGCACGGCGGCAGCCTCGACCTGCTGGAGTCCGCGCCAGGCCGCACGGTGTTCCGGGTGCGGCTCCGCCGGCGCCAGAACGCCGTTGCACCGGCGGTCGCGCAGGAGATCCTGGCATGAGTGTCAAAGCTCCCCCGCTCGACCTGCAGGAACTGCGCGTGCTGGTGGTCGACGACGAAACCGACGTGCGGCTGGGCCTGCAGCGCCTCATGGAACGGCTGGGGGCGCGCGTGAGCAGCGCCGCGTCGGGCGCCGAGGCGCTGGAGCGTTTCGATGCCGACGGCGCCGACGTGGTGCTTTCGGACTTGATGATGCCCGGCATGTCGGGCGCCGAACTGCTCGCGCAGCTCAAGCAGCGCGCGCCGGAGACCGAAGTGATCATCTTGACCGGTTTCGGCACCGTGCCGACCGCGGTCTCCTGCCTGCGGGACGGCGCGTCGCACTTCTTGACCAAGCCATTCGACAACGCCGAAGTGCTGGGGATCGTCGAACGCGCGGGCCGGCAGCTGCTCGCGCGGCGGCGGCGGCGCCAGGAGGCCGGCGGGCGGCCGACCTGCGTGAGCGCCGATCCGCGCATGGCACGGGTGATGGCGCTCGTCGAGCGCGTCGCGCCGAGCCAGGTCCCGGTGCTGATCGAAGGCGAGAGCGGGACCGGGAAAGAGGTGGTCGCCAGGACGCTGCACGCGCTCGGCCCGGCGCCGCACCGTCCGTTCCAGGCGGTCAACGCCGCCGCGCTGCCCGACGCCCTGCTCGAGTCCGAGCTCTTCGGCCACCGCCGCGGCGCGTTCACCGGCGCGGACCGCGACCGGGACGGGCTGTTCGCGCTGGCAGCCGGCGGCACCGTGTTCCTGGACGAAGTGGCGTCGATGTCGCTCGCGTTCCAAGGCAAGCTGTTGCGCGTGATCCAGGAGAAGGTGGTGCGGCCGCTCGGCTCGTCGACCGACGTGCCGGTCGAATTCCGCCTGGTCGCGGCGACCAATTGCGATCTCGAGGGCCTGATCCGCGCCGGCAAGTTCCGCGAGGATCTCTTCTACCGGCTCAAAGTGGTCTCGGTGCACGTCCCGCCGCTTCGCGAACGCCCGGGAGACGTGGTGCCGCTCGCCGAGCACTTCTTGGCCGATGCGGTCTCGGCCGGACTTCCGGCGGGCTCGCAAGTCCCCGAATTCGATCCCGGGGCGCTCGCGGCCCTGCAAGCGCACAATTGGCCGGGCAACGTCCGCGAACTCGAAAACGCGGTGCAGCGCGCCGTGGTCGTCTGCTGGGGTGCACGCATCCTGCCGCACCACTTGGGCCTCGACGAATCCGCGCCGGTCGCCAGGGCCGGCGGTCCGGCAACGGCCGACTACGAGACGGGCAAGAGGAACGCGGTCGAGCGCTTCCAGCGCGAATTCCTGGAACGCGCGCTCGAGCGCAGCGGCGGCAACGTTTCGAAAGCGGCCGACGCATGCGGGCTGACCCGGGCCGCGCTGCAACGGATCCTGCGCGGGCTCGGCATCGAGCGCGAGCGTTTCGTGCCGCGCTGAGCACCCGCATCCTCGCGGCGGCACCA
Source organism: Planctomycetota bacterium (assembly GCA_036396955.1). Lineage (GTDB taxonomy): Bacteria > Planctomycetota > UBA1135 > UBA1135 > UBA1135 > DASWJW01. The sequence goes on along the minus strand of DASWJW010000286.1, from coordinate 7,761 downwards.
CTGCATACCCGAGTACGCATCTCGCGACGCGAGGGGGCTCTGCGGGCCGGAGAGGGGTTCGGGCGGGCGGCGCGGAGCTGGCACGGCGCTTGTTCATGCAAGGCGAGGATTCATCGCCGTGCGCATCACTTCCCTTCTGCTGGCCGCGTCCGCCGTGCTCCTGTCCGCCGCGCCGGCCGCGGCGCAGCAGCAGCCGCCGTCGGAAGAGACGATCGCGTTCTTCAAGGCCAACTGCGCGAGCTGCCACACCATCGGCGGCGGGCGGCTCACCGGCCCGGACCTGAAGGGAGTCGCCGCGCGCCAGGACCGCGACTGGCTGATCGATCTGTTGATGGACCCGCGGGGGGTCGTCGACAGCGGCGATCCCTATGCGCGGCAGCTGCTCGAAGACGCGCGCGGCGTCTACATGAACGCCGTGCCGGGCATGACCCGCGAGCGGGCCGGCAAGCTGCTCGATCTGGTCGCCGCCGAGTCGGAGCTCGAGCGCTCGCAGTTCGCCGGGATGATCACCAACGACCGGCCGCTGACCGCCGCCGACGTGGTGGCCGGCGCGGCGCTCTTCCAGGGCTCCAAGCGATTCGCCGGCGGCGCACCGGCTTGCGCGGGCTGCCACTCGGCGGGCGACATGCCGTTCTTCGGCGGCGGCAGGCTCGGCCCCGACCTCACGGCGGTGTACGCGCGCATGGAAGGCCGCAATCCGCTCGCGGCGTGGCTGTCCTCGCCGCCTTCCGTGGTGATGCAGCCGGTGTACGGGCGGCGCCCGCTCACCAGCGACGAGATCCTGCAGCTGGTGGCGTTCTTCAAGGACACGGCCTCGCACGGCGAGCTGCAGACCAGCCGCGCGTCGCTCGATTTCCTGCTGGTCGGCTTCGGCGTCGCCGCGCTGATCCTCGCCTTGTTCGACTTCTTGTGGCGCAACCGCTTCCGCTCGGTACGGCGCAGTCTCCTGGAGCGGTCGCAGCGATGAAGAAAATCCACTGGATCAAGGACACGGTCGAACCCAAGACCCGCGCGTGGGAGGAGTTCTACCGCAACCGCTGGCAGCACGACAAAGTGGTGCGCAGCACGCACGGCGTGAACTGCACCGGCTCCTGCGCCTGGCAGATCCACGTCAAGGACGGGATCGTCACCTGGGAGATGCAGTCGCTCGACTACCCCGAGATCGACCGCAACATCCCGCCGTACGAGCCGCGCGGCTGCCAGCGCGGGATCTCGTTCTCGTGGTACCTGTACAGCCCGCTGCGGGTCAAGTACCCGTACATCCGCGGCGCCCTGCTCGACCTCTGGAAAGAAGCGCGGCGCGCGCACGAAGATCCGGTGGAGGCCTGGACCGCGCTGATGGCGGATCCGGAGAAGCGGCGCCGCTTCCAGCGCGCGCGCGGCAAGGGCGGCCTGCGCCGCACCGACTGGGACACCGCGCTCGAGATCATCGCCGCGTCCTGCGTGCACACGATCGACAAGCACGGGCCGGACCGGATCACCGGTTTCTCGCCGATCCCGGCGATGTCGATGCTCAGCTACGCGGGCGGCTCGCGCATGCTCCAGCTGATGGGCGGCGTGAACTTGTCGTTCTACGACTGGTACTGCGACCTTCCCAACGCCTCGCCGGAGACCTGGGGCGAACAGACGGACGTCAACGAGTCGGCCGACTGGTACCACTCGAAGTTCCTGGCGGTGATGGGGTCGAACCTCAGCATGACGCGCACGCCGGACGTCCACTTCGCGGCCGAAGCGCGCCACAACGGCACCAAGATGGTGGTGTTCTCGCCGGACCTCAGCCAGGTCTCGAAGTACGCCGACGAGTGGATCGCCTGCAACGCCGGCCAGGACGGTGCGTGGTGGATGGCGGTCAACCACGTCATCCTCAAGGAATTCCACCACGAGCAGCCGCGCAAGTCTTTCCTCGACTACGTCCGGACCTACACCGATGCGCCGTTCCTGGTCGAATTGGTCGAGGACGACGACGGCGCGCGCGCCGGGCAGCTGCTGCGCGCGGGCCGCACCGCGCCCTACGCCGCGGAGGAGAACAAGGACTGGAAGTTCCTGGTCTGGGACACCAACGACGGCCGCGCGAAAATGCCCAAGGGCAGCGTCGGTCACCGCTGGGGCGAAGCCAAGGGCAAGTGGAACCTGCTGCCCGAAGACGGCGTCGACGGCAGCGCGATCGCCGCCGAGCTCACGTTCCTGGACAAGCACGACGGCGTGTTGGAACTCAAGTTCGACGACTTCTCCACCGCCAGCACCTTGCAGCGGGGAGTTCCCTACCGGATCGTGCAGACCGACACCGGGCCGGTGAAGGTCGCCACGGCCTACGACCTGCTGATGGCGCAGTACGGCGTGCCGCGCGGCCTGCCGGGCGCCTACCCAGCGTCGTACGACGAAGACGGTCCCTACACCCCGGCGTGGGCGGAGAAGTACACCGGCGTCGACCGCCAGACGCTGATCCGCTTCGCGCGCGAGTGGGCGAGCACCGCCGAACACACCGGCGGCAAGTGCTGCGTGATCATCGGCGCCGGCGTGAACCACTGGTACCACGCCAACTTGATGTACCGCGCGGCGATCCACGCGCTGATGTTCTGCGGCTGCGTCGGCGTCAACGGCGGCGGCCTCGCGCACTACGTCGGTCAGGAGAAGCTGGCGCCGATGGAGTCCTGGTCGGCGATCGCGTTCGCCAAGGACTGGCACGGGCCTTCGCGGCTGCAGAACGCGCCGAGCTGGCACTACATGCACAGCGACCAGTGGCGCTACGAGCGCGGTTTCACGGACTACCACGTGGTGCCCGCCAGCCAGCCCGAAGACAGTCTGGCGAGCGGCCACACCGCCGACTTGAACGTGCGCGCCGTCCGCAGCGGCTGGCTGCCGTTCTACCCCCAGTTCGGCGAGAACCCGATCGAGACGGCGCGCGAGGCGGCCGCCTCCGGCGCGAAGACCGACGACGAGATCGCCGCGCGCGTGGTCGAGCGCTTGAAGAGCGGCGAGCTCAAGTTCGCCATCGAGGATCCCGACGCGCCCGAGAACTGGCCGCGGGTCTGGTTCATCTGGCGCGGCAACGCGCTGATGTCCTCGGCCAAGGGCCACGAGTACTTCTTGCGCCACTACCTGGGCACGCACCACAACGAAATCGCCGAGGAACTGGCCGAAGGCCACGTCGAGGACGTCAAGTGGCGGAGCCCGGCGCCGGAAGGAAAGCTCGACCTGGTGGTCGACATGAACTTCCGGATGGACACTTCGGCGCTCTATTCGGACATCGTGCTGCCGGCGGCGACCTGGTACGAGAAGACCGACCTCAACTCGACCGACATGCACAGCTACATCAATCCGCTGTCGGCCGCGGTCCCGCCCTGCTGGGAGTCCAAGAGCGACTGGGACGCGTTCAAGGAGATCAGCCGGAAGTTTTCGGAGCTGGCAGCGAAGCACTTCCCCGCGCCGGTCAAGGAAGTCGTGACGGTGCCGCTGCTGCACGACACCCCGGCGGAGATGGCGCAGGCCTCGCCCAAGCAGTGGATCAAGGGCGAAGTCGAGGCGATCCCCGGCAAGACCATGCCGAGCATCAAGGTGGTGGAGCGCGACTACGCGAACCTGCACCGGCGCTTCATCGCCATGGGGCCGGGAATCCGCAAGAACGGGCTCGGCGCGCACGGCACGCACTACGAAGTCGCGGACGTCCACGACGAGCTGCTGCGCACGCATCCGACCGTGCGCTGGGGCGACGAACGCTTCTTGTCGCTCGAGAAGGACAAGCACGCCGCCGACCTGGTGCTCGCATTGGCGACGGTCACCAACGGCGAGCTGGCGTGGCGCTCCTACAAGAACATGGAAGAGAAGGTCGGTCTGCCGCTGGCGGACCTCGCCGAGAAGTCGCGCGACGTGCGCACGAATTTCAAGGACTTGCAGGCGCAGCCGCGCCGCCTTCTCAACAGCCCCATGTGGTCGGGACTGGTCGAGAACGGGCGCACCTACGCGCCGTTCACCTACAACCGCGAACGCATGGTGCCGTGGCGCACGCTGACCGGACGCCAGCACTTCTACCTCGACCACCCCGGCTACATCCAGTTCGGCGAGCACCTGCCGACCTTCAAGCCCAAGCCGCTGCCGGCCGAGTACGCGGACCTGCACGCATCCAGGGAGGAAGGCCGCACCTTGATGCTCAACTACCTGACGCCGCACGGCAAGTGGCACATCCACTCGACCTACGGCGACAACCAGCGGATGACCACGCTCTCGCGCGGCTGCGAGCCGCTGTGGATGAGCGAAATCGACGCCGAAGCGCTCGGCGTGCGCGACAACGAATGGGTCGAAGTGCACAACGACCACGGCGTGGTCGTGACCAGGGCGGTGGTCAGCGTGCGGATCCCCGAAGGGATCTGCATCCAGTACCACTCGCCCGAGCGCACCCACGGCGTGCCGCGCTCGCCGTTGCGCGGCAACCGGCGCGCCGGCGGGCACAACAGCCTGACCCGCGTGCGGCTCAAGCCGAACCTGATGGTGGGCGGCTACGGCCAGTTCACCTACCACTTCAACTACTGGGGTCCGACCGGCAGCAACCGGGACACCAGCATTTTCGTCCGCAAGCTCCCCGAGCTGCGCTGGTAGCCGAGGAGAACAGCATGGACGTCCGCTCCCAGATCGCGATGGTCTTCCACTTGGACAAGTGCATCGGTTGCCACACTTGCAGCATCGCCTGCAAGAACATTTGGACCGACCGCACCGGCACCGAGTACATGTGGTGGAACAACGTCGAGACCAAGCCCGGCACGGGGTATCCGACGCGCTGGGAAGACCAGGAGAGCTACCAGGGCGGCTGGATCAAGGAAGACGGCAAGCCGCTGCGGCTGCGCTCCACCAGCAAGACGCGCATCGTTCCCAACATCTTCCACAACCCGTCCATGCCGAGCATGGACGACTACTACGAGCCCTGGACCTACGACTACAAGGAGCTGTTCGACGCGCCCGAAGGCGACGACCAGCCGGTCGCGCGGCCGATCTCGATGATCACCGGCGACCCGATCGAGATCGAAGCGGGCCCGAACTGGGACGACGACCTGGGCGGCTCTCCCGAGTACGCGCGCAACGACCCCAACATCGAAGGGCTCAGCGAAGAGGAGCGTGCGCAGATGTTCGCCATGGAGCGGCTGGTGTTCTTCTACCTGCCGCGGATGTGCAACCACTGCCTGAATCCGAGCTGCGTGGCGTCGTGTCCTTCCGGAGCGCTCTACAAGCGCGGCGAAGACGGCATCGTGCTCGTCGACCAGAACCGCTGCCGCGCGTGGCGCTCGTGCATCTCGGCGTGCCCTTACAAGAAGGTCTACTACAACTGGTCGACCGGCAAGTCCGAGAAATGCATCCTCTGCTACCCGCGGCTCGAGTCGGGGCAGGCGCCGGCGTGCTTCCACTCGTGCGTCGGACGCATCCGCTACCTCGGCAACGTGCTGTACGACGCCGACCGGATCGAAGAAGTCGCCGGCCTGCCCGACGACGAACTCGTCGAAGGCCAGCGCAGCTTGATCCTCGACCCGCACGATCCCGAAGTGATCGCCGCGGCGAAACGCGGCGGAGTCCCCGACGGCGTGATCGAGTCGGCGCAGAACTCGCCGGTCTACAAGTTCGCCAAGATCTGGAAGATCGCGCTGCCGCTGCACGCCGAGTACCGGACCTTCCCCATGTTGTTCTACGTGCCGCCGCTGCTGCCGGTGATGGGACGCCAGGACGGCAACTTGATCGGCAGCGACACCGACGAGATGTTCGCCGACATCGAGAAGTCGCGGTCGGTGATGGGCTACCTGGCGGGACTGTTCGCGGCCGGAAACCAAGGCAAGGTGCGCTACGCGCTGCGCAAGCAGCACGCCGTGCGGATCCTGCGCCGGCACCTGACCGTGGGCGACATCGACGCGGCGACCGCAGACCGCGCTCTCGCCGAAGCCGACTGCACCCGCGAAGAGGCCGACGGCATCTACCGGATGACGTCCTTGCCGACCCACGACGAACGTTTCGTGATCCCGCCGTTCCAGCGCGAGATGGCGATGGAACTCATGAAGGACCCGCACGAACACCGCAGCGAGGCCGGCTTCGGCTTCACCGCCAAGCCCGCGCAATGGAGCGTGTGAGATGAACGACCGCGCCCAAGTCATGCAGGCGCTCGCAGCGCTGCTCGCCTATCCGCAGGAGGGTTTCGCCGCCTCGACCGAGGCCGCGGCGGAGCGGCTCGAGCGCGAACTCCCCGGCGCCCGCGAAATGCTGCAGCCTTTCCTCGACTTCGCCTGGACCCACACGGTCGAAGAACTCCAGGAGAACTACACCAGCACTTTCGAGGTCAATCCCCGTTGCTGCATGGAGATCGGCTGGCAGGTGTACGGCGAGAGCTACTCGCGCGGCTCCTTCCTGGTCTGGATGCGCTCGGTGCTCCGCGATCTCGGGCTTCCCGAGTCGCCCGAGCTGCCCGATCACTTGCTGCACGCGCTCCCGATCCTGGGCGCGATGCGCGCCGAGGACGCGGCGGAACTCGCGACCGCCATGGTCGCGCCCGCGGTCCGCAAGATGGCCGTGGGGCTGGCATCCAACAGCGATGCCTACGAAGCGGTGCTCGACCTGGTCCTGACGGCGCTCGAGGACCTGGCCGCCGGCATGCCGGAAATCGCGACGGAGGAGGCGGTGTCGTGAACGACTTCTTCTGGTTCGCAATCCTTCCCTACGTCGCCGTGGTGCTGTTCCTGGTGGTGACCATCCAGCGCTACCGCCAGCGCAAGTACACGTACTCGAGCCTTTCCTCGCAGTTCCTGGAGAACAAGAGCCACTTCTGGGGCTCGGTCCCGTTCCACTACGGGATCCTCACCGTGCTGGCAATCCACCTGCTCGCGCTCCTGCTGCCGCGCGGCGTGCTCGCCTGGAACCGCGTGCCGCTGCGGCTCGCGATTCTCGAGGTCACCGGCCTCGCGTTCGCCGTGCTGACCCTGGTCGGCCTGGTGAACCTGCTCGCCCGGCGGCTCGGCGACCGCTTGACGCGCCGGGTGACGACAATGGGCGACTGGGTCGTCTTCCTGCTCTTGTTCGTGCAAGTGATCAGCGGCATCGGCGTCGCGCTCTTCCACGCCTGGGGAAGTTCGTGGTTCGCGACCTCGGCGTCGCCTTGGCTGTGGTCGCTCGCGACCCTCGCACCGGACGTGAGCCTGGTCGCCGGCCTGCCGTGGCTGGTCAAGCTGCACGTGATCTGCGCGTTCGTCCTGATCGCGGTGTTCCCGTTCACGCGGCTGGTGCACGTCCTGGTGCTCCCCAACCCGTACCTGTGGCGCAAGACTCAGGTCGTCCGCTGGAACTGGGACCGCGAAACGATCCGGACGGGGAAACGGGCGCCGCGATGAGCGAGAATTCCAAGGCCGTCCGGGTGCTCACGATGAATACCCTGGCGTTCACCGTCTGCTTCGCTTGCTGGATGATGAACGGGGTGTTGGTGACCTTCCTGGTCGACAACGCGGTGTACGACTGGAGCAAGGTGCAGATGGGCTGGCTGATCGGCATTCCGGTGCTGACCGGTTCGCTCACCCGCCTGCCGGTGGGGGTGCTGACCGACAAGTACGGCGGCCGACGGGTCTACACGGTGCTGATGCTGCTGGCGGCGGTGCCCTTGTGGCGGCTTTCCTACGCCGACTCGTACAGCGGCTTCCTGCTCGCGAGCCTCGGTTTCGGGCTCGCCGGCGCCTCGTTCGCCGTCGGCATCGCCTACACCTCGGTGTGGTTCGCGCGCAAACACCAAGGCACGGCGCTGGG
>DASWJW010000285.1:0-38152 GCA_036396955.1 Planctomycetota bacterium | reverse complement strand
GGAAGTCCCCATGCCCGAGGAAGTCATCGCCGTACACGGCATCACCGACGGCGACGTCGCCCAGTCGCCGACCGCCGCCGACGTGCTCCCGGAGTTCTTCGCCTGGACGGGAAATCTCCCGCTCCTGGCGCACAACGCGCCCTTCGATGCGGCGATGCTAGCTTCCGAGTGCGCACGACTGGGGCTGCAGCCGCCGGCCTGCCCCGTGCTGTGCACGCTCAAGGCCGCCCGCAAGCTCCTCAAGCTTCGCTCGCATTCGCTCGTGAATCTGGTACGCGAACTCGGCCTGCCGACGGCGCGCCACCACCGCGCCACGGACGACGCCCAGCACGCCTTGAACCTCCTTTGGCGCTTGCAAGAGTCCGTGGACCCGGCGTTCCACGTCTCGGCTCTGGGACACGGCAGGGACTTGGGCAGCTACCAGGCCGATCCGCCGCGCCTGCCTCTTTCGCGGCGCCTCCTGTCCGAAGCGGCCGAATCGGGCGATGCGGTGGACATCGTCTACCGACTTCCCAGCCAGCACACGGTCTCCGCACGGGTGAGCCCCCGCTACTTCTTCCGGCGTTCCGGCGCGATCCTGATGGAGGCGCTGTGCCACCAGGCCCTGCACTACAAGTGCTACCGCCTGGAGCGGATCGCGGCCGCGCATCCGTGCTTCGACGCCCCTCCGGTCCACGTCAGGCGGCTCGCGATCGGAGCCTGAAGGCGAAAATGGCCGGTTCTGGCCTGCGAGGGCCGTCCCCAAAGCGAAAAAAAGGGCGAGAGCGGGCGGATTCTGCGCCCTAGTAGAGAGGGCTCCTTGTCGGAGCCGGTTTCGCAGCTTCGCGCGGTGTATCCGGGGCCACCTTGTCCCCTCATCGCGTATACTTCGAAACAGACCGGGCGCAAACACAGGGCCTTCAGCTATGTGCTCCGGCGGCTTTCGAACTGGGCTACCCGTTCGCCAATTTTCCACACCGAGGCAACCATGACCGACATCGATACCCTTCCCACCGGCACTGAGGCAGGCAGTTCTCCCGTCAACGGCGGAGCCGACAGTCAGCCCGAATTCCTTGGCCGTGAAGAGGGTGGATCGGCGCCGCAGTGCGATCCCTCCGAGGACGTCGAGAGCCTGGAGCGCGAGGAACTCGAAGAGCGCTACCTCGACATGAAGGACGAGGTGTGGCGTCTGCGGCGCTCGCTCAATCTCAATCCGGCCTCCGGCGCGATGCCCAACAACGGCGGCTACGCAGCGCCGGGCGGCTTTCTGAGCCGGCAGCGCGTGGCTGTCTTCGTCGACGTGCAGAACATGTACCACTCGGCGAAGAAGACATTCGGCAGCAACCTTTCTTATGCCCGGATGCTGCGCCACTGTGTCCGCAATCGGCGACTCGTCCGCGGCATCGCGTACGTGATCGAGCGTGAAGGCATCGACCAGATCTCCTTCCTCGACCATCTGCGCTACTGCGGCCTCGAGGTGCGTCGCAGGGAAGTGATCGAGCGCATCGACGGTTCGCGCAAGGCCGAGTGGGAGCTCGGGATCGCGGTCGACATGTTGCGCATCGCCGAGAAGGTCGACGTGATCATCATCGTGTCCGGAAACGGCGTCTTCGCCGACATCGTCCCGATGCTGCAGGCCAAGGGCGTCAAAGTCGAGTGCTGCGCGTTCCGCGAGAGCATGTCCGAAGTTCTCGGTCGCTCGGTCGACCAGTACCACGCGCTTTCCGCGGAACACCTCTACCGCTGACCGCGGACGAACCGCCCGCGCCAGTGCGCACAGCTTGCGCCGCGCCCTTCCGATCGGGAGCGCGCGGCGATTTCGTTCAGCGCCACTTGGACCCGGACGTGCCGTAGCCGCCACCGCCCGGAGTCGCGATGCGCAAGCGGTCGCCGGCCTGCAAGGCCACCGGCTCCCCCGCCCCGAGCTTCGTGCGCCGGCCACAGCTCAGGACCACGTCCTCGCCGGCCCGCCCATCCTCGCCGCCCTCCGCGCCGGCCGGACGGGTCGCCCGGCGCGTCGCCGTGACCGCGGCCCGCACGGGCGCGAGGAATTCGATCTCCTTGACGAGGCCGTCGCCGCCGCGGTGCCGGCCAGTGCCACCGCTGCGCTTGCGCAACGCCAGCTCGTGCACGCGCACGGGAAGTTCCGCCTCCATGACTTCGACAGGAGTGTTGCGCGTATTGGTCATGTGCGTCTGCACGCAGCTCGCACCCGGCCCGCGAGGCCCTCCGCCTGCGCCGCCACCGAGCGTTTCGTAGTAGACGAATTCCGCGCCCGGCCGCCCCGCGCCGCGCCAGTCCGAGGGCAGCCGGCCGCCGAAAGTGAGGTTGTTCATGGTGCCCTGGCTCGCCGCCGGCAGCCGGCCGGGCAAGAGGCCGCGCAGCGCGGCGAGCAGCACGTCGACGATCCGCTGACTGGTCTCGACGTTGCCCGCCGCAACCCCCGCCGGCGCTTCCGAGGAAATCACGGACGCTCTTGGGAAGAGCAGTTCGGTCCGTTCCAGCGTGCCGCTGGTCTCCGGAAGGTCCTCGTCCGCGAGTGCCTGGAGGACGTAGAAGATCGCGCTGTAGGTCACGGCGCCGTGCGTGTTCCAGGATCCCGGGACTTGGGGCGACGATCCGGCGAAATCGAGCCGAAGCCGACCGGCGCGGTTGCGCAATTTCAGCGCAATCCGGGGCGTGCCCGGCCCGTCGAGGGTGTCTTCGGCAGCCGATTCACCTTGCGGCCACGAACGCAGCAGCGCCGCCGTGAGCCGCGACCCGTGTTCCAGCAGACTGCGCATGGCGGCGACGGTCGCATTCGCGCCGTACCTGCTACGGAGATCGCCGAAGCGCTCGGCGCCGCGCCGCAAGGACGCCCATTGCGCCATCAAGTCTGCTTCCCGTGCTTCGGGGTCGCGCATGTTGGCGGCCACGATGCGCCAAATTTCCTCGCAGCGTCCGCCGGCCCGCACCAGATGCACGGGCGGCAGCCGCAGGCCTTCGCCATAGAGATCGCGCGCGCCTGAGAGGCTGCCGGGTTCGGCCCCGCCGACGTCGGCGTGGTGGGCGCGGTTCATCAAGAAGCCAAGGCGCCGCCGGCCCGAATAAAGCGGCGCGACCACGGTCACGTCGTTGAGATGCGTGCCGCCCCGGTGCGGGTCGTTGAGGACGATCACATCGCCGGGCCCCGGGTCGATCTCGCGCAGCACCGCCGGTACGGTCAGGTGCGCGCTGCCGAGATGCACGGGGATGTGCGCCGCATGGGCGATCAAGCGCCCTTCGGCATCGAGCAAGGCGCACGAGTAGTCGCGGCGTTCCTTGATGTTCGGCGACACCGAACTCTGCTGGAGAGCCAGCCCCATTTCTTCGGCGACGCTGGCGAAGAGATGCCGGAACACCATGAGATTGGTGCGGTCGTGCTTCACTGCGGCGGCTCCATGACCAGTGCGCCGTAGGCATCGACGGCCGCGCGCCATCCAGGCGGCACCACGGTCGTGCCCGAATACTCGACGACCACTGCGGGCCCCCTCAGGTGATGACCGGGCGCCAGGTCTTCGCGACGGTACCAACCGGCTTTGCGCGTGCCGCCGCCGTGCTCGGGAAAGCGCGCCGGCCGAGTCTCGAAAGCTCGCGCCGCCTTGCGTCGCAGCGGCTGCTCCCGCCATGCGGCGTACGAAGGTCCGTCGGCCTGCACGCGGATGGCGACCAGGATCACCGGGCGATCGTCGCGGGCGTATCCGAAGCGCTGCTGGTGGGCTGCATGGAATCGCTCCAACGCCTGTGCGCCTTCGGGAATCGCGAAGGAACCGGCCTGGCCTTCTCCTCGCAATTCGAGGATGCGCCGCACACGCACCTTTCGTGCCGGAACGCCTTCCTCGCTCAATCCGGCCCGTGCTTCGGCGACCAGCGGCGCGAACAGCTTCGCCCGCTCGCCGGGGCCGGCCAGCGGCGCAAGCACGCTGCGCGCCAAGGTCCGTCGCGCCGGCGCGGCGAGCAGGCCCAGCGCGCTGAACGCCCCGGGAAACGGCGGCACCACGACGCGCGGCATGCCCAGCCGGTCGGCGACCCAGGCGGCGTGGAGCCCGCCCGCACCGCCAAAAGCGTAGAGCGGAAGTCCGCGGGGATCCCAGCCTTCGGCCAGGCTCACGTGCCGCAGCGCGCGCTCCATTTCGGCGCTTGCGACTTCGAGAACGGCGGTCGCCGCGCGTTCGGCGCTAATTCCGCCCTGCTTGCCGAGGGCCGCGAGGGCTCGCGCGCTCGCGCGCGGATCGAGGGGGAATTCACCGCCCAGAAACGCCTGCGGATGGAGACGGCCGCAAACCAGATGCGCATCGCTCACGGTCGCGCGCGTACCCCCGCGGCCGTAGCAGGCCGGACCAGGTTCGGCGCCAGCCGACTCCGGGCCCACAGCAAGCGCGCCGCCCGCGTCCCACCGCGCCAGACTGCCACCGCCGGTGCCGACCGAATGCAGCGGCAGGCCGCGGGCCAGCAGCGGCAGGCCGGCGAGTTCGAGCGGTTCGAGCGGCAGTTCGCCGTCCTCGCCCCCCGGCAGCAGCGCCACGTCCGTGCTCGTGCCGCCCATGTCGAGAGTGAGGATCGCCAGGTCGCCGCGCGCGTCCGCCAGACTTCGTGCCGAAGACAGGCCGCCGGCCGGGCCGCTCAGAGCCAAGTGCACAGGCCGCGCGGCGGCCGCTTGCGCGCTGGCCGTGCCGCCGTCGCTGCGCATCACGCGCAGCCGGCTGGCCGGTCCCCAGCGTTCCCGAAGCGCCGCGTCGAGGGCACCCAGCGCGGGTCCGATCACGGGATGGAGCGCGGCGTCGGCCCAGGTCGTGGTGGTGCGTTCGTATTCACGGTGCTCCGGAGCGACTTCGCAGGACAGCACGACCGGAACACCGAGGCCGCGCAGCGCCCGGCCGAGGCGCCGCTCGTGCCGTCCGTCCCGATAGGCGTGCAACAGCGCGACGGCGACTGCCTGAGGCTTCAGGGCACGGACTGCCGCGACCACCCGAGTCACTTCGGCGGCCGTCAGCGGAGTGACCGTCTCGCCCAGGGCGTCCAGGCGCTCGCGCGCCTCGACGATGAGCGCGCGCGGCAACGGCGGGCGCGGCGGGTCCGGTTCCAGGTCGTAGAGCCGGTCGCGCGCCTGGCGCCCGATGGCGAGCACGTCGCCGAAACCCTCGGTGGCGACCAGGACGGTGCGCGCAAGCCGGCCGGTGAGCAAGGCGTTGGTCGCGTGCGTGGTGCCGTGCACGAGCTCGACACCGGCGGCAGCCGGGCCGGCCGGATGCAACGCTTCGAGGGCACCCAGAACCGCCTGTTCCGGCCTGCTCGGCGTGGTAGGCCGCTTGTGCACGCGCCAACCATCCGCCGTCGGCATCACGGCATCGGTGAAGGTGCCGCCGGTGTCGACCCCGGCGCGCGCTCGCTTGCCAACCACGTGGGACGTCGATCAGCCGGAGAAGGCGATCGCGCCGGCTTCGCGCCGCGCGCCGGTGGCATCGCAAACGGCGAAATTCTTTTCGCCTTCGCGGCCGAGCATGCTCGCCGAGCCGTAGAGACCGTCCTTGCGCAGCGCATAGAAGCGCAATTGGAATGTCGGCCGCCCGGAACTCCAGAGTCCGGGCTGCCAGCGCGCCATGCGCTCGGTCTGCTCCGCCACGCGACGAAGTGCGTACAAGCAAGCCGCTTCGGGCGTGTCGCCCGCGCGCATCCTCTCGACCACCAGCCACGAACCGCCCGAGTGGATCGCGGCCTCCCCGCGACCGGTGGCTCCCGCGCTGCCGACGCCGTTGTCGCAATAGAGACCGCAGCCGATCAGCGGAGAGTCGCCGACCCGGCCGGGAATTTTGAACGCCAGTCCGCTGGTGGTCGTGCAACAGCCGAGATCTCCGGTCGGCCCGAGCACGGAACAGTGGATCGTGCCCATGGGCCGGTCGAAGCCCGCCTCGGAGACTTTGCCGCCGTCCTCTGGCGAAAGGTAGTCGTCGGACTTGCTGTGCGAGGCGCGCCAGTTGCGCCAGATCTCGCGCGCGCGGTCAGTAAGCAGGTCCTGCTTGGGGAAGCCGTACGAGAGCGCGAAGCGCTGCGCGCCTTCTCCCACCAGCAGGACGTGGTCGGTGTACAGCATGACTTTCTCGGCGACTTGCGCGGGATTGCGGATCCCTTCGATCGCCGCGACCGCGCCGGCCGTGTGCCGCGGGCCGTCCATGCAAGCCGCGTCGAGCTGCACGACGCCTTCTTCGTTCGGCAAGCCGCCGAAACCGACGCTGGTGTCGTCGGGGTCGTCTTCTTGGATCGCCACACCCATCACGGCAGCGTGCACGGGCGCGACCGAGCCGCCGGCCGCGTCTTGCCAGGCTTTCTCGACGGTGCGCAGACCGTTCGCCGAAGCAATGACCAGGGCGCCGGCGCGCGGGCGGGCGGCAGTGGCGGATGCGGAACGGGCGGCGGCGCCGGCGAACAGGCCGGCGCCGGCACCTTCCAGGAGCTGGCGGCGAGTGAACGAACTCATGGCCACGATTGTGTCCTCGCCGCGGGTCAGCTGGCGGCCTTCTCCCAGGAGACCGCCCCGCCGCCGTGTTCGACGAGCAGCTCCGCCAAGGTGGCGGACGCCGAAACGGGCAATTCCGCCGTCCCGGTCCATCCAGCCTCGTCGAAGGCGGCTTCGGTCCAGACGAGGCCGCCGCAGAGCGCTTCCAACTCGGCGCGCAGGCCCAGCCGCTCGAATGGCAGCCGCACCCGCCAGCGTTCGCGAGCTTCCAGGAACAGCGTACCGGCGTCCAGCAGCGCCCGCTGCGTTGCCGCGGTGTACGCCCGCACGAGGCCGCCAGTGCCGAGTTTCACGCCCCCGAAGTAGCGGACGACGATCACTCCCGCCTGCACGAGGCCGGCGCTGTCGAGGACCTGCAGCATTGGCCGGCCGGCCGTCCCGCCCGGTTCGCCGTCGTCGTGGAAGCGATGCGTGGATTCGAGGCGCCAGGCCCAGCAATGATGGCGGGCCTTGGGGTGCTTCGCGCGCGCACCGGCCAGCGCGGCCACGAAGGCAGCTTCGTCCGGCATCCGGAAAACGCTGCCGAGGAATCGCGAGCCGCGGTCTTCGAAGTCGCCGCGGCCATCGCGCGCCGGCACGAGGACCCCGTCCCCGGTCACGGCTGGGAGTCGGCCAGCTGGTCGCCGAACAGCACGGCGGTGCGCGCGCGCGCTTGCGGCGGCACCTGATCCGGCGCCGTCATGACCGCGCCCTTCAGCACATCGTTCCAAGGCGAAGGGCCGAGCCGGTCGAGGTGCGGGATCGCCGCGGACACCAGCCGCCGCGCGTTGGCGGCATTCGCGCGCGCGGTGGCGATGATCCGTTCGATCGTCACCTGGCCGTGCTGGGAGTGCCAGCAGTCGAAGTCGGTGATCATGGCCACGCTGCAGTAGGACATGCCCGCTTCGCGGCAGAGCTTGGCTTCGGTCGCGTTCGTCATTCCGATCACGTCGCAGCCCCAGCTCCGGTACAGCTCCGATTCCGCACGGGTCGAGAACTGCGGGCCTTCGATGCAGACGTAGGTGCCGCCGGAACGCGCTTGCAACCCCAGTGAGTGGGCGGCTCGCTGCAGCACGTCGATCATGGCCGCGTCGACCGGCTCGGACATCGGCACGTGCGCGACGATCCCGTCGCCGAAAAAGGTCGACTCGCGCCGCGTGGTGCGGTCGATGAATTGGTCCGGCAACACGAAGGTACCGGGCGGCAAGTCCTCGCGCAAAGATCCGGCGGCCGAGACCGAGAGGACCCGGCGGACACCGAGCGAGCGCAAGGCATGGAGGTTGGCGCGATACGGAACCTCGCTCGGGAGAAAGCGGTGGCCCGCGCCGTGGCGCGCGAGGAATGCGATCGGGACCCCGGTGAGCTCGCCCAACTGGACCGCATCCGAAGTCGGCCCGTAGGGCGTGTCGATCGCCAGTTCGCCGACGGAATCCATGCCGTCGAGGCCGTAGACGCCGCTGCCGCCGAGAACGCCAATCCGCGCCGTTGCGTTCACTGGTCCTCGCCGCTGCCGGGTTCGGACTTCCGTTCCGGCGGCCGCTTGCGGTTCTTGCCGGCGTTCGCCCAGGGACTGGGCGCCTTCACCGCAGGTTTTTCGGGCCACTCGCTCGTGCGGTCGCGGGCGCCGTCCCGGGCGGTTTCCCGGGTGCTTTCGCCGGCGCGGGTGCGGACGTCGTCCCGGTCCTTGCCCCGCGACCGGTCTTCGTTCCGCGCCGGTTTCCAGTGGCTGCTGGAAACGCCGGGAGCGCGCGCTCCGGACCGCTCCTGCGGCCGGCCGGCGGGACGGCTCCGGTCCTGCCAGACCTTGCGGCGGTCGTCTCCGCCGTCCCCCGCCCCCGGCTGGAAGCGTTCCGGCCGAGCGGAAATCCGGCCTTCGTCGTCGGGCCAGGGCAGCCGGTGCCGCGACACGAAGAGGATCAAACGGTGGTCTCCGGGTTCGGTCGGCATCACCAGACGCTTGGCGACGAGCGTCGCGTACGCGCCGCGCGGGAGCGTGAAGCGCAAGCGCATCTTGTGCTGCCGGTCGTACAGTTCGTCGCGCTCCGCCGGCGCCGCGCGCAGGAATTCGGGCACGAGCAACAAGCCGCGGTCTTCGCCCTTCGGCCGGAAACCGGGCAGATCGAGCTTGAGAAAGTCTTCGGCGGCAACGCCTTCGGAGCGGAAAACGGCCTCGTAAAGGCGGGTCGCGCGCTCGTCGAGGTCTACGCCCTCGCCGAACAGCGGCAGCCTCGCAGCCTGCAGTTCCGCGAGCACGTCGGCTTCGAGGTGGCGGTAGACCGGCAGCGCGCCGTCGTCGCACGGCAGCCAGGCGAGCTTTTCCTTGGGCACCACGCTCTTGATCCACAAGCCCGCGGCCCGGTTCCACAAGTGCGACTGGTACGCGAACAGGTGGATCGTGCGTTCGGTGGTCGCGATGCCGCGGGCGAGCGCGGCCGGCAGGTCGTCGGGATTCTCGAGCAAAGCCGCAAACAAGCTCTGGCCGCGGCGGCCCTTGCTGAACGCAGCCAGTTCTCCCCACATCCCCCAGCGCGACGCGATTCCGGACTTGTAGCGCTCGATTTCTTCGCTGCCGTAGGGCGACGGAGCGCACATCAAGTCCTTGAGCGCGCCGTCGAGGTCGCCGCGCAGGAGCCGGCGCACCACGAAGCCCTGGCCGTGGCGCAAGCAGCCGAAGCGCTGGTCGTCGAAGTACGCCGGCAAGCTCTGGTCGCGCACTTCCTGCAGGTTGACGCGCACGCGCCGCATGTCGTCGCCGCGCAGGTCGCGCACCACGATTTCGAAGGAGTTGGCGCGGTTGTCGCGGCTCTCGAGCGGGCGCGTCGCCGGACCGACCGAGCGGATGGTCAGCCGGTCGTCCTTGAAGGAGATCTTGCGGCCGCCCGTGACGGACATGAACTGGCCCGAAATGCCGTCCTTGTCCTTGAGGCCGGCGATCGCCACGGCGCTGCGCTCGACGCCCGCTTCCCGCGCGACGATCGTCACCGCCTCCGGCGTGGTCATCCCGCGTTTAGTGACCCGGTAGACGATGTGCTCGCCCGGGCCCAACAGGTCCGAGTCCTCGTCGAGGACTTCGAAGACCCGGAAGTCATTCTGAATTCGCTTGAGACGCACGCCGCCACTTCTCCATTTTGCTGAGGAGGACCTTAAGGTCCTTGGGGTAGGGAGCCTCCACCAAGAGCTCTCCCCCGTCGAACTTCGGCGCCTTGATCGAAGCGGCGTGCAAGGTCAGCCGGTCGATGAGCGGCGCCTCCTGCCGGCCCGGCTTCGCCCGGTACCCGGGCTTGAGTTCCGAGAGCAGCATTCTATCCGAACCGCCATAACGCGGATCGACCGCCAACGGATGCCCCAAGGAAGCCAGGTGCACGCGGATCTGGTGCGTGCGCCCCGTCCGCGGCCGCGCTTCGACGAGCGAGTAGCCCCGGAACCGCCGCATGGGCGTGTATTCGGTGCGTGAAGGCTTGCCGCCGGCCTGGATCTGCATCCGCCCGCCGTCGCGCCGGTCGGGCGCGAGCGGCGCGTCGATCACGCCGCCTTGGCGCACTTCACCGATGACCACCGCGTGGTAGATCTTTTCCATCGATCCGACCTCGAACAAGCTGCGGTAGAACCGTTCGGCCTCGAGCGACAGCGCGTACAGCAGCACTCCGCTGGTTCCGAGATCGAGCCGGTGCAAGGCCCGGGGGCGCGCCACGGGCAAGCCGTCCGGCCGGCGGCGGTCTTCGGCCCAGTCGAGCAGGGCGCCGGTGAGAGTCACCGGGTGCTCGCCCCACCGCCCGGGCTCGACGGGAAAGCCGGCCGGCTTGTTGACCGCGACCAGGTGTTCATCCTGATAGAGGACTTCGAGCGCGAGGCCGGTCCGCGCGACCTCGCGGGGCGCGTTCTCCGGCGCGTCGATCAAGATCAGCTGCCCCGGCCGCAGCCGCTGCGAAGGCTGCACGCGCTGGCCGCCGAGCGTGATCCGGCCAGTGCGCACCAGGTCGCGCAAGGCGCCCTTGGAGATGCGCGGCCAGCGCAGCGCGAGGAATTCGTCGAGCGGCATCCCGCCCAAGTCATCGGGCACGACCAGGTGGTCTTCCATCATCCGGTTCTCGATCAGGCGTCCGAGGCCTCGAGCGCGGCGGATTCCAGAGCCATCAAGGCCGGCAGATTGCGCCAGAGCCCGTCATGATCGAGCCCGTATCCGACCACGAAGGCATCGCGGTCCAGTTGCAGCAAGCGGTCGTCGAGCACGACTGGAACGCGCCGCCGGGGCGTCTTGTCGATGAGCACCACCGAGGTCAGGCCGGCGGCACCCATCCCACGCACGACCTCCTGGGCGCCGGCGAGGGTCCGGCCCGTGTCCAGGATGTCGTCGAGCAGCAGCACGTGGCGGCCGCGGACGCGCGCGGCGTCGGGGCGCAGCAGGAGTTCGGGAACGTGCGCCGGCGCGGTCCCGGAGCCGTAGCTGCACATGCGCAGGAACTCGAGCTGCAGGCCGGGTTCGAGCCGCCGGACGAGGTCGGCCGCGAAGATCGCCGCGCCGTTGAGGACCGCAACGACGGTCAGCTTGCGGCCGGAGAAGCGCGGACGCAAGCGGGCCGCGAGCCGGTCCAGACCGCGCTCGATCTCGGCCGGCGCCAACAGCACCGTCGCGTTCGGCACCTCCATTCCGCTATTGTGCCGGCGCCGCGCCGCGGCCGTGTCGTCGATGCCCGATCCCGTCCCCGCCCGCCCGCCCTCCGCCCGGATCCGGCGCGTGCGCGCGGCCGCAGCCGAGCTGCCGCACCCGGGACAGGCCGAAATCGACCGGCTCCTGCGCATCCATCTGGCCTTGGTGGCCGAACAATTCCGTCCGGCCGAGGACGTTCCGGCCGGAGCGGCCGCGTGCGAACGCCGGTTCGAGCTCGAACTCGCCGGTTTGATCGCCCGCTGCGGCGGTTCCGCCGCCCCGACGGGAGCGGCGGCAGCCGTGGTCGGCAAGCTCGCGGAACTGCGCGAACACCACCGCCAGGACGTGAACGCCGCGCTCCGCAACGATCCTGCCGCCCAGAGCCGCCTGGAAATCGAAGCCTGCTACCCCGGTGTGAGGGCCATCGGTGTGCACCGGCTTGCACGCCTGCTGGTCGCCGAGGGCGTGCCGCTCCTGCCGCGGATGCTCGCCGCCCGCTCCCATGCAGGAACCGGCGTCGACATCCATCCCGGCGCCGAGATCGGCTGTGGATTCTTCATCGATCACGGCAGCGGCGTGGTCATCGGCGAGACCACGACGATCGGCGCGCAGGTCGTGCTCTACCAAGGCGTGACCCTGGGAGCGCTGCATTTCCCGCGCGACGAACACGGCAGGGTGATCCGCGTCGCCAAGCGCCATCCGACCCTGGAGGACCAGGTCGTGGTCTACGCGAACGCGACGATCCTCGGCGGCGCGACCGTCGTCGGCGCAGGCAGCGTGGTCGGCGCGGGCGTCATGTTGACTGCGTCCGTCGCTCCCGGCACCGTGGTCGTCCCCGAGCGGCCGAGACTGCTGCGCAGCGAACGCAGCGCGCCGTCCGCGCAGACCGGAGCCTCGATCCATTGACCAGCACCAGCGCCCAAAGTCCTTGCGTCCTCCTCGTCGAGGACGACGTCGAGCAACTCAACTTCGCCCGCCTCGCGCTCGAACGCGAGGGCTTCCAGGTCACGGGCGTCGGCGACGCGCACGCGGCGGTCAAGCAGTTGCACGCGCAGGACTTCGACGTGGTCGTCTCGGACCTGCGTCTGCCGGGGATGAGCGGCGTGCAATTCCTCCGCTACGTGCGTCTCTACCGCAGCGATCTTCCCTTCGTGATGCTCACCGGCATGAACGACGTGCCGACTGCCGTATCCAGCATGCGCGACGGCGCCGACGAGTACCTGCTCAAACCCGTCGACCCGGTCACGCTGCGCGAGCGCCTGCGCACGGCCATCGTGCAGCGCGCCGAGAAGGCGGCGGCAGGCCGCCAGGCCAGACAGGCCGAGACGGCCGGGTTGATCGGCTTCCTGCGCGGAGTGCACGCGCTCATCAACAGTCTCGAAATGAAGGACCAGTACACGCGCGACCACTCCAAGAAGGTCGCCGGCGTGTCGATGACCATGGCGCGCGAGCTCGGCGGCCTGGGCCGCAAGGAAATCCGCGAGATCCGCGTCGGCGCGCTCCTCCACGATGTCGGCAAGATCGGCGTTCCGCAGGCGATCCTGCACAAGAACGGCCCGCTCACCGACGCCGAGTGGGACCTCGTCAAGCAGCACCCGCTGTTCGGCGCGCGCATCCTGCAGCCGCTCGCCAAGAACCACCCCGAAGTGCAGAAGATCGTTCGGCACGAACACGAACGCTGGGACGGCCGCGGCTACCCCGACGGAATCGCCGGCGAAGCCATCCCGCTCGGGGCCCGCCTGATCATGATCGCCGACACCTACGACGCGATCTGTTCGACCCGTCCCTACCGGAAGGCCTTGAGCAAGGACCACGCGCTCCAAGTGATGCGCGAGGGATCGGGTACCCAATTCGACCCCGCACTCGTGCCGGTATTCGAGCGGGTCCTCGCCGTCCTGCCCGAACCGCGCTACTGACCGCGGTGGCGGAGCGCAGAGCCTGGACCCTCCGGCTCGCCCTCGGGCTCGCCGCCTGGGTCGCGCCTCCGGCGGCGGACGGCACGCCGCTTGCGCCGCACCCGCTCTCGATCGCCTACCTCGAGGTCGACGTGGAGGCCGACGCGGCGCTGCTCCGTTTCCGGCCGCAGGCGCTCACGATCCTCGAAGTCGAAGGCCTCGCCGTCGACGCCGACCGCGACCAGGCTCTGACGCGCGAAGAAGTCCTGCAAGCCTGGCCGCAAGTTCGCGCCTACCTCGAAAGCGGGCTGTGGCTGAAGGTCGACGGGAATGAATGGCGACCGAGCTTCCCCGAACCCCGTTTCGAAGCCTTGCCGGAAGCCCTGGGCGGCGCCGCGTCGCCGTACTTCGAACGGCTCGACTTGCGCGCCGCGTTGCCGACCGCGTCACGCGCCAAGCAGATCGAACTGCGCTACGAGCTGTTCTTCGAGGACGGCAATCCTGATCACCGCGCACATTTGACCGTGCGCGGCTTGGATGCCGAACCGCGCCTCTATCTCCTTTCTGCCGAGGCCCGCCGGGCGAGCGTGGAACGCCAGGCACCGTTCGCCACGTATTTGCGGCTGGGATTCGGGCACGTGCTCGGCGGGCACGACCACCTGGCTTTCTTGCTGGGTCTGCTGCTCGGCGTCGCCGGCCTCGGCAGCCTGCTCGCGGCAGTCACGGCCTTCACCCTTGCGCACAGCCTCACGCTCGCGCTGTCCGCTCTGGGGGTGTTGTCTCTCTCGCCGGCCATCGTCGAGCCGGGTATCGCGTTCAGCGTGCTCGCGGTCGTCTGGATGCACGCTTCCACCGGCCCGGCTCGCGCGCGAGTCTGGATCCCGGCGTTCGCGTTCGGCTTGCTGCACGGCTTTGGATTTGCGGGCATCCTGGGGGAAATCGGCCTGCCGCCGGGAGCTCGGGCGGTCGCCTTGATCGCCTTCAACCTCGGCGTCGAAGCGGGCCAGCTCGCCTTCGTCCTGCCGGTCGCCCTGCTCGGCGCGGCTGGCGGCGCCTGGCTGCGGCGCGGTCACGGCGCGAAGACGGCGACCCGCGTGGACGAGGCCCGCGTGCTGGCGGCCACGCTGCTCGGCGCCTTCGCCCTGCACCTGGTCGCCGTGCAGGTGGCTGCGGCCTGGCTGCCGGGAGCATTCGCCGGGCTTCCCGAGACTCTGCGCGGGCTGCCCGCCGCCTTGGTCGCGGGTGCAGGCACGGCGGCGCTGCTGACGGCCCTGCACGACCGTCGCGGTCGCCAGCCCAGACTTGCGCCTGCGGCCGGTACTGCGCTCCTGCTCTACGCGCTGTTCGTCGCCGGACGCTGGCTCGGCGGCGTGGTTTCCTGAATCGGATACGGCCGCCCGGCGGCGTCCGCTTCGCGCACCAGCAGTTCGCGCTTCATCGCGACTCCGCAACCGAAGCCGCCGATCCGCGATCCGGCGGCCAGCACGCGGTGGCACGGCACCAGAAGCGGAAGCGGATTGCGGGCCATCGCCGAGCCGACCGCGCGCGCCGCGCCCGGCGAACCGCACTGGCGCGCGATTTCACCGTAGCTGCGGGTCTGCCCGACCGGGATCCGGTGGACGGCGCGGTAGACGCGGTGGAAGAACGGAGTCTCGCCGGGGATCCTCCAAGCACCGGGCCAAGGCTCCTGGACGCCACGGAGGTACTGGTCGAACCAGCGCTGGACCGCGCTGCGGGGCGGCGCACCGGCCGGACGGCGACCGACGGACGCGGTGACCCCCACGCGCCCGGGAAGGGCGATTTCGGCGAGAGCCCCTTGGTCGTCGAAGAAGACGTGGAGGTCGCCGAGCGCGCTCCGATAGCGTTCGTGGTAGGGCTCCGCCATACCGCCAGGATAGGCTGGCGGACCGCGGCGGAGGCCGCGAGCCGCCGCCCAGATCGGACGGCAGCGGTCGGCAGCGGACGATAACAAGGCAAGTCAGTGGCGGAGCAAGACGCGATCCCGGTCCGTGTGAGCCAGGTGCTGCTCATCGACGGCGAGGACCAGCAGTACATCCAGCTCCAGGAAGTGCTGCCCGAAGAGTCCGACCGAACGCCGCGCGTCCTGACGATGGTGATCGGCCGCGGCGAGGCCCGCGAAATCAGCCGATTGCTGCGGCAGGTCCCATCCCTGAGGCCGCTGACCCACGAATTGCTCGAGAGCATCCTCGAGAAGCTCGGGGGCGAGCTGCGCGAGGTCGTGATCCACGATCTCAAGGAGCACACGTTCTTCGCCGAATTGCGGATCGACCATCAAGGCGGTTCCTTGGCGGTCGACTGCCGGCCGAGCGACGCCGTGGCCCTTTCGCTCCTGGCATCGAAGCCGATCTTCGCCACCGAAAAGGTCCTGGCGTCACCGCCCGCGGACTGAGCTGGCAAACAGATGGAGAGGTGCCGGAGTGGCCGAACGGACCGGTTTTGAAAACCGGAGGCCCGCAGGGGCCCGCGGGTTCGAATCCCGCCCTCTCCGCCACCGCTGTGAGCGGCGCGGCTGGCCGGCCGGCGCGGACCCCGCTAGACTCTCCGGCTCGTTTCGGCGGAGAGGTGGCAGAGTGGCCGAATGCGGCAGATTGCTAATCTGTTGTCGGGTAAATACTCCCGACCGCGGGTTCAAATCCCGCCCTCTCCGCCAGTTTTTTCGCGCGAAGGGTCGCGCAGAATGACTTCCGGAACGGAATTCCGCGACCGTGCCTGCCTGGTCCTGGGCCTGGGCGCTTTTGGCGGCGGCGCCGGCTGCGCCCGCCAACTCGTCCGGGAGGGCGCACGCGTCACGGTGACCGACCTGCGCCAGGCCGGCGAACTGCAGGAAGCCTGCGCGGCTCTCGCCGGACTGCCGGTCGAGTGGGCGCTCGGCGGTCACTCCGCTGAGTTGTTCGCGTCGGCCCCCCTCGTGGTGGTGAACCCGGCGGTGCCGTCGACCTCGCCCTGGCTCGATTTCGCCCGTCAGCGCGGCTGCATCGTCACCAGTGACGCCGAACTCGGCATCGAGCGCGCCGCCCGGTGGCCAGCGCTCGCCGTCACCGGCACGCACGGCAAGTCGAGTTGCGCAGCGCTCGCGCATCACCTGCTGGAGCGGGCCTTTCCAGGTTCCGTGCTGGCAGGCAATCTCGGCGGATCGGTATTCGAGCGCGTCGGCGAGCTCGGCCCGCTCGGACGACTGGTGCTGGAACTCTCCTCGTTCCAGACCGAGCGCCTGCAAGCGCCGCCGGGCTGGCCGCACGTCGCCTTGCTGACCGGCCTGGGTGCCGATCACCTCGACCGGCACGGCGACCTTTCCCAATACCATCTCGCCAAACGGCGAATCCTCGCGAGCCAGGACACCGAGGGCCTGGTCGTGCTTCCCGCGGGCGACGCCGCGGCCGAAGACTGGGTCGGGCATGCCCGGGGACGCATCGCCTGGTTCTCGGCAGCCCCGCTCCCTCCCGGCCGCGACGGCTGGGAGCTGGCAGGGGGGGTCTTGCGCGAACGCCACGCGGGCCGAGTGCGGGAGTTGGCCGATGCCACCGCCCTCCCCTTTCCTGAGCCCTACCGCGCGGCCTCCGCCGTGGCGGCGGTGGCCGGAGCCAGGGCGCTCGGTCTCGCCACCGAGGTCGTGGCGGCGAGACTTCGGAGTTTCCCCGGTCTGCCGCACCGGATGGAACCGATTCCGTCCCCGGCAGGTCTGAAGTTCGTGGACAACGGAGTCGCTACGCATCCCGATCCGACCACCGCCGCCCTGACCTGGATTCAGGGCCCCGTGGTTCTCCTGGCCGGAGGCAAGGACAAGGGACTCGGCCTCGAGGCGCTCGCTGCGGTCGCGCGGAACTGTCGTGCCCTGCACCTCTTCGGCGCGGGCGGCGCGCGTCTTTTCCAGGTCTTGGGCGGCCGCGCAGCCGGCGCCGTACACCATTCTGGATGCCGGTCAGCGATCGAAGCGGCGGTCGCGGGCCTCCGCCCAGGAGAGACCCTGCTCTTCTCTCCTTCGTTCTCGAGCTACGACGAATTCCGCAACTTCCGCGAACGCGCGGGCTTGTTCCGGGAAATCTGCGCAAATGCGGGCACCGCTGCCGATAGGACTACCGTGACGCGGGCGGGGCAGGAGCCTAGTCAGTGATGCCGATGCAATGCCAATCCTGCCAGAAGCACGCCGCCAAGGTGCACCAGATCGAGGTCGACTATCCGGGTTCCGGAACGGGCCCGGACGACCGGGAGATTCGTGAGTTGCACCTTTGCCCGCCATGCGCGAAAGCCGCCGGCATCCCGGTCGGCTCGCAAGTGCATTCCTTTCCTCAGATGGTCAGCATGTTGGGCAAGGCCCTGCTCAAGGGTTCCATGGGCGTACCCGCAGAGAAAGAGGCCGCCTGTCCGGATTGCGGCTGGACCTTGAGGGATTTCCGCCAAACCAGCCGCTTCGGCTGTCCGAAGGACTACGAAATCTTCGGAAACTTCGTCGAGGACCTCCTCGAACGCCTCCATGGTGCGACCGAGCATCCCGCTGGCCCGGAAGAAGCGGACCTGGCGCGCCTCTCGCGCGAAATGACCGACGCGGTCAGCCGCGAGGACTACGAGACCGCTGCAAGGCTACGAGACCAGATTCAAGGTCTCGAGGCCACTCTGAAGGCCGTGGAAGGCTCGGAATAGCTAATAATGACCGACTCCGAAGCCCGATAATGAGTATTGGTGCCGCGGAGGCGCTGCTTCGAAACCAAATTCATGTTTGACCGCTTCACCGAACGAGCCAGGAAAGTCATGGGATTCGCGCGCCGCGAGGCGCAACGGTTCCACCACGAGTACATCGGTACCGAGCACATCCTCCTGGGCTTGATCCAGGAAGGCCAGGGCGTCGCCGCCAACGTGCTCAGGACGATGAACATCGACCTCGAGAAGATCCGCCGCGAGGTGGAGATGATCGTCAAGGCCGGCCCGGCGGTCGAGCCCTCGGTGCAGATCCCCTTTACGCCGCGCGCGAAGAAGGTCGTCGAACTCGCGCTGGAAGAGGCCAACAACCTCGGCCACAACTACATCGGCACCGAGCACCTGCTCCTCGCGCTGCTGCGTGAAAAGGAAGGCATCGCGGCCCACGTGCTGCAGAAGCTCGGAGTCAAGCTCGACGAAGTGCGCCAGGAAGTCATCGAATTCCTCGGCGGCCCGGTGAGCGAAGACGAAGAAGAAGAGGTCGACGAAGAAACCAGCGTCGAGCCGGCGCCGGCAACTCAGGGCAAGTCCAAGACCCCCGCCCTCGACGCGTTCGGCCGCGACCTGACCGAAATGGCTCGCAAGAACGAGCTCGACCCGGTGATCGGCCGCGCCGACGAGATCGAGCGCGTGGTGCAGGTGCTTTCGCGCCGCACCAAGAACAACCCGGTGCTCCTCGGCGAACCGGGCGTCGGCAAGACCGCCATCGTCGAAGGCCTGGCCCAGGCAATCATCGCTGGCACCGTGCCGGAAGTCCTCCGCGACCGCCGCATGGTGGTGCTCGACCTCGCCATGATGGTCGCCGGCACCAAGTACCGCGGTCAATTCGAGGAGCGGATCAAGGCCGTCATGACCGAAGTCCGGCGCGCGAAGAACGTGATCTTGTTCATCGACGAGCTGCACACGCTCGTCGGCGCGGGCGGTGCGGAGGGCGCCATCGACGCCTCCAACGTCCTCAAACCCGCATTGTCCCGCGGCGAGATCCAGTGCATCGGGGCCACCACTCTCGACGAGTACCGCAAGCACATCGAGAAAGACGGCGCGCTCGAACGCCGCTTCCAGTCGGTGATCGTCGAGCCGCCCAACCGCGACGACACGATCGCGATCCTGATCGGCCTGCGCGAGCGCTACGAAGCCCACCACAAGGTGCGTTTCACCGACGGCGCGCTCGAGGCCGCGGTCGACATGAGCATCAAGTTCATCAATGGCCGCTTCTTGCCGGACAAGGCGATCGACGTGATCGACGAAGCCGGCGCGCGCCTGCGCTTGCGCACCATGAATCCGCCGCCGGACCTGCGCGAGCTCGACCGCCAGATCACCTCGTTCGAGAAGGCCAAGGAAGAGTCGGTCCAGAACCAGGACTTCGAGGCCGCAGCGCGCAAGCGCGACGAGGCCTACCAGTTGCGCCGCAAGCGCGAAGCAGTGCTCCAGGAATGGCGCAATTCCGAGTCCGCGGAGAAGGAACAGGCCGTCGTCGACGAAGAGATCATCGCCGAGACCATCTCCAAGATGACGGGCATCCCGGTGACCCGCTTGGAGAAGGCCGAAGCCGAGCGTCTCTTGCAGATGGAAGCCGAGCTCGAGCTCACGGTGATCCGCCAGGATGCCGCGCTGAAGGCGATCAGCAAGGCCGTGCGGCGGTCGCGTTCGGGCCTCAAGGACCCCAACCGTCCGACCGGGACTTTCATGTTCCTGGGCCCGTCGGGCGTGGGCAAGACCTGGCTCTCCAAGCAGCTCGCCAAGTTCATGTTCGGCAATGAGGAAGCGCTCATCACCGTCGACATGAGCGAGTACATGGAGAAGCACAACGCGAGCCGCCTGGTCGGTTCGCCCCCGGGATACGTCGGCTACGACGAAGGCGGTCAGCTCACCGAGAAGGTGCGCCGCCGGCCCTACTCCGTGATCCTCTTCGACGAGATCGAAAAGGCGCACCCGGACGTCTTCAACATGCTGCTGCAGATCATGGAAGAAGGTCGCCTGACCGACTCTTTCGGCCGCAACATCGACTTCCGGAACACGATCATCATCATGACCTCCAACATCGGGGCACACTTGATGCGCGAGGGTGGCGGACTCGGCTTCTCGGTTACCGAGGCCCAGACCATGGACAGGGTCCGCGCCGGAATCATGGACGAAGTGCAGCGCTTCTTCCGCCCGGAATTCCTCAACCGCCTCGACGACATCGTGATCTTCAACCCGCTGCGGCGCGAGGACCTGTACTCGATCATCGACCTCGAGATGAGCAAGGTCGAGAGCCGGCTGAAGGACCGCAATTTGGTGCTGCACCTGAGCGACAGCGCGCGGGACTACATCATCAACCGTGGCTACAACCCCGAGTACGGCGCGCGGCCGCTGCGGCGCACCATCGAGCGCTTGATCGAAGACCCGATGGCCGACGAGCTGCTGCGAGGCAACCTGCCGACCAATTCGCTGATCGGGATCAACCACGTCGAGGGCAGCGAAGAATTGGTCTTCACTCCGGAACCCTCCACCGACCCGCCGTCCCCGGAACCCGCCGCCGCGACGACTTCCGGCGACGAGAACGGCGACTAGTCCCGGCCGGTTCGCGGGCACGGACTTGGATCACCTGCCGGCACTGCACCGCGCCTTGCGCGCGGTGCCGGCCGGCGGTCGGGTTCTGTGCCTGGACGACGCGCCCGCGGCCCGCTCTCTCGCCGCTTCGCGCGGCGACTCGGTGGTCGAACACCGTGGCGCGGACCTGCCCTTCGCGCCGGGCGAGTTCCTCGCTGCGATCGCGCCCGAACCATTCCCCCTCGGTTCCGCAGAGGCGTTCGAGACCCGTTGCGGACAGCTTTGCGGCGTTGCAGAGCGCTACGTGGTGATCGGTTGCCGGCACGTCTTGCCGCCGTGGGGCGGCGGAGCGCGGCGGCGCCACCGGACGGTCGAACGAGCTTTCGCGGCCCACGGCTGGCGGCCGCTCGCCCGCGCGGCGCGCCGGTTCCTGCTCGACCCGTACTGGGTCTACGTGTTTGCGCGTTTCGGCCCCGAGCTTCCGGCTAGACCGTCCGGCTTGCCAAGGAGGCCCGTTTGAGGTCGCGGAACATCCAGGAATGCATGCCCGCTGAAGCGATTCCCACGCCGACGAGGTAGGCCGCGCATACGGCCTGCACCGTGCTCATGCCGAAGTCCTCGCCGAAACGCGCCGCGAGCCAGACCAAGGGCACCACCAGGACGAGCGAGCGCACCACGGCGAAGAACAGGCCCGGACGGGGACGCTGCATGCCTTCGAAGGCCGAGCGCAGCACGAAGAGCGGGGCCATCGCCAGCACCGCCGCGGGCACGAATGGCAGTGTCTGTACGGCGAGTTGCAGCGTGACTTCGCTGCCTGTCCACTGGCGCGCGATCGGCGGGCCGAGGAACAAGGCCGCCGGGAGAACCACCACGAGCACGTAACCCAAGCTCGCCAGCATCGCGGTGCGGAGCTCCCGGCGGATTCCCGAGTGATCTTGACGTCCCCAGAGTCGGGCGACGAGAGGCAGCGTCGCGACGCCCACGGCGATCAAGGGCATCGCCAAGAATCGCATGATGCGATCGAAGACGGACCAGGCCGCCAGGAGCGGCGTCGAGTCGGGCTGACCCAGCAGGATCTGATTGACCGCGAAGGTTTCGAGCGCCATCAGCACGAACGTGATCGCCGAGGGCACGGCGAGCGTGAGGAGGACCAGCAACGGCCGCTCGAAGGTTCCGGGCGTGTTGTCGCTCGCGGCCGCGAGGCGGCGGCGTTCGTGCGCATTCGCGCGCGCCTGGGCATACACCAGCCCGGCAAGGCGGCCGATCACCGTGGACAAGGCGATGCCGAAGATGCCCCAGTGGAAGACGAACACGAACACGGTGTTGAAGACCGCGTTGGTGCCGCCCGAGAGCAGGCCAGCCCACATGGTGGTGCGCGTGTCGTGGTGCGCCTTGACGATCGAGTCCGGCAGGATCGACCAGAAGGACGTGAACGCCGAACCGGCGAGAAGCACGGTTGCGTAGATCTTGAACTGGCGCGCAGTGTCGGGCGCGAGAGCGGTCCGCTCGGCGAAGAACCAGATCGCCACGGCGATCAGCAGGAACAAGACCACAAGGAACGCGATGATCCGCGAAGTCGCGCGTTTGAGCTGCTCGATCCGCTCGCCTTGGCCCGCCCCCATCGCCGCTCCCATCCTCGAAGTCAGCGCGTTCGAAGTGCCGACCCAGAATGCGATCATCAAGAAGTCGAACGGCGCAGTGAGACCGATGGCGGCCTGGCTCGCGTCCTCGAGTCCCGTCAATTGGCCCGCGTAGAAGGCATCAAGGAGCACGAATGCCTGCCGCAGCCAGAAGCTCACCACCAACGGCATGGCGAGCTGCAGCAGGCCTTTCGTCGGCGCGGGAGATGACACGCGCAGATTCTAGTTGGTCCCGGTAGACTTCCGCCTGCAATGAGCCCGCGCGCCCTCGTCCTGTTTCTCGTCTTCGCGTCCGCCTGCATGAAAGCGCCGGATCCCGCTGGCGCGATGGGCGCCGCTTCGCCCGACATGGCGCCCGCGCCGATGGTCGATCCGGATGCGCAACGCCCGGAGTTGGCGCTCGAGGCTCCTGCGACGTGGGAAGCCGTGATCCCCGATCAGAGCTTCTATCTGGCCAAATGGCTGATTCCGGGAGCCAGCGTCGGCGTCTGTACCGTGACCTGGCTCGGTCCGGGCGCCGAACAACGACAAACGAACATTGAACGCTGGATCGGGCAGTTCGTCGACGTGCCGGCCGCCGGTGCGCACGGTGCGCTGCAGATCAAGGCTCTAGATGGTGCTCGCTACCCGGGGACCTGGGTGCAGCTCGAAGGCACGCTCACCGCCACCCGGCAGGTCGGCGGCGGCGCGGCGCGCGAGAATTGGATGCTGCTCGGCGCCGTACTCGACACGAGCTCGGGTCCCGTCTACATCAAGGCGATCGGCCCAACCGACGTGCTGCACGAAGACGAGGCGGCGTTCTACGCCGCGGTCCAGCAGGCAAGGATCCTGCCGTAACTTCACGGCCACGGTCCGTCCTCTTCGAATGGAAGAAGACGAGACCCTGGCGCTGCTTGCCTTGCACGCCGCGCACGGCGGCCGGGCCGGCCCGATCGCAGGGCTGCGAGGTGCAGCGAACTCGTTCCTCGAAGCGCTCGCGGCTCCCACCCGCTGCCAGGAGTTTCTGCCGCGCGGGTGGACGGAGCGCGCACCCCACGAGTTGCTGGCGCTCGTGCGGAGTGAGGGTGGTTTGCAACGTCGCGCACTGGACATGGCCGGCGCCAGGACCATCGCGGCCACCGATCCTGGCTATCCGCCGCTCCTGCTTCAACTCGCCGATCCGCCGCCGCTGCTCGCCGTGCAGGGCGAAACCGCGGTGCTGGCCCCGCCCGGGCCGGTATTGAGCGTGATCGGTGCGCGAGCCTGCACGCCATACGGTCGCGAACAGGCGCGCCGCTTCGGGGCGATCGCCGGGGGCGCTGGCGTGGTCGTCGCAAGCGGCGCGGCACGCGGCATCGACCAGGCCGCGATGGAAGGCGCGCTCGAAACCGGTGGACGCGTGATCGCGGTCCTCGGATCGGGAATCGACCGGCCATACCCTCCCGAAGCGCGCGGATTGCTGCAACGCATCGTGGCTGCGGGCGGCGCGGTGGTGTCCGAGTTCCCCTGCGGCACTCCGCCGCTCCGGCACCACTTCCCCCAGCGCAACCGCATCCTCGCCGCACTTGCCCGGGCGGTGCTCGTCGTGCAGGCCGGCGAGCTCTCCGGAAGCATGTCCACCGTCCGCGCGGCGCTCGAACTCGGGCGCGAGGTCCTCGCCGTGCCCGGGCCGGTGGACTGCTCCGTCTCTCGCGGCCCGCACAAGCTCCTGCGCGAAGGTGCCGGGATCGCCGCGTCGGCCCAGGATCTGCTCGATGCGCTGCGATCTCCGTGGGAAGGCCTCGCACCGCAAGCGGAATCGCCCGTGCTTGCAGGACTCGCCGCGGGCGACGCTTCGCCGGACGCTCTAGCAGCTCGCCTCGGCCTGCCGATCGAGATCATCCTGCTCGAACTCGTGGAGTGCGAGCTTCGCGGCCGCGTCACACAGGTGCCCGGCGGTCTCTATCATCGGTGCGGACCCGCGGAGGATCCCTAGGTCTGTTTGTTGCTCGTCCGGAACCACCCCTTGAGTCCGACGCTCCACCATTGGGCGGCGAGCCTGCCGGTGCTGCTTCTCGCCGCATGCAGCGGCGATTCTTCGGCGGTGGAGACGGTCTGGAATGCGGCGCTCGAACCCGACCGCATCGAGTTGGACCGGGGGAGCAGCCAGCTCGGGACGGTCCACCGCTTGTCTCGCTGGTTCGGCAGCGAAGCCGAAGCTGGAGAGGCCGCCGGACGATTCCTCTCGGACTCGCGGCCGGCGATACGGGTCACCACTCCGTCCCTGTGGCGGGTCCGCTTGCCGGCCGATTCCCGACCGCGCCTGCTGCGCTCGGCAGTGCGGCTCGACGGCGACCCGCGGGCGCCCAACGCGCGCATGCACGCGGAGGTATTCCTGCGCGACGACTCCGGATTGAAGTCGCTCGGAGCCATCGACGTGCCTTCGGGTGTGGATCCTCGCGATGTTCCGGAGTGGACGGAATTCCAAGCCGAAATTCCGGCTGGATCCGCCACGGTCCTCGAGTTCATCGCGCGGCGCGCCGACCCCGCGTCGGCCGGACGGCCGGGGCCGGGGCTGGCCTGGGCCGCGCCAGTCGTCACGGCTGCGCCAGACCCTGCCGGCCCGCGGCGGCCGGACGTGTTGCTGCTCACCATCGACACCATGCGCGCAGACGCTCTCGCGTCCGCGCCGCGGCTGTCCGGGCTGTTCGCGCGCGGCAGCCTTTGGACCCGCGCGGTGGCGCCTTCGAATTGGACCTTGCCGTCCTATGCCTCGCTGTTCACCGCGCTCGATGCCGACGTGCACGGCGCGGGCCGCGCCCGATACCCGACGGTGGACGAGCCGCACGCGCGCGACTTCGTGGGCATCGGGGCGGCGCTGCCCACGCTCGCCGAAGCGTTTCGAGATGCGGGTTACACCACCGCGATGTTCCACCAGAACCCTTTCCTCGAACCTTGGTCGGGACTGGAACGCGGCTTCGAACGCTACGTGCGCACTCGCGAGAACGCCGCGCTCGGCGTCGCGGCCGCCCGGGAGTGGTGGGAAGACGAAGCCCACCGGCCGCGCTTCCTGATCCTGCACCTGATGGGGCCTCACCTCCCCTATTCGCCGCCCGGCGACGTCGATGCACTTGGGGAACCCTTGCCCGCGGACCCGCTCGCGGGAATGCCGTGGCGCGACTTCCTCGCTGGATCTCCGACCGCGGAGCAGCGCCGGGCGTTCTTCGACCTGCCCGAAGACGCGCGCGAGATCCTGCGCCGCCGCTACCGGGCGGAGATCGGCGCCGTCGATGCCGCGGCCGCGGGCTGGCTCGAAAGCCTCGCAGGAACGGGCACGATCCTGGTGCTGCACTCCGACCACGGCGAAGAGCACTGGGACGACGGCTCCTTCGAGCACGGCCACTCCTTCGCCGACGCCGTGGTGCGCGTCCCGCTCGGCGTGCTCGGACCCGCCCGACGACAGGACTTCGATGCGCAGGACAGCGTTGCGGTCCGCGACCTGGGGCCGAGCCTGCTCGACTGGGCCGGAGTGCCGCGACCGCCCGGCTGGACCGGCTCGTTGTGGGCTCCGCTGGTGTCACCACGCTCCTTGCAGCCGCTCTATCCGAGCGAATTCGGCGGCCGCATCTTCGGGACCGCGAGCGACAAGTCGGGCTGGCTGCCCTTCGATCCGCAACGCCACGCGGCGCAAGGCGCGCCGGCCGAACTCGATCCGGCGCTGCAGCGGGCTCTCGCCGAGCTCGGCTACGTCGACGCGCCGCGCTGACGCCCTTAGGGGCGCAGGAGCAGAGTCTCGAGAATCAAGCTCGTTGCGCCGAGCAGCGCGACCGAACCACCGAAGAGCAGAGTGCGGCGCAGAATGCCCTTGAGGACCACGCGCGGTTCATCGTCGCGGTAGGCGCTCGCCACGACCGCCAGCGCGAGACTGAACACGATCAACAGGACCAGCTGTCCGAGGAGCGAGGTCATGCGGGTTCGCCCTCCAACACGACCGCTGACGCGCTGGTCGCAGTCGTCTCGTCCGGTTCGTCGGTGGAATCCTTGCCGAGTCCGGCGGCTGCGGCCCAGTCCTGGGCCGCACGATGCCAGGCGTCGAGACTGACGATCACAACGAAGAGGCCCGATGTGGTCACGAAGAGCAGGCCGGCGTCTTGGAACGGCAGCAAGCGCTCGAAACGCAACGAGGACGTGAACAGGCCAACGACCCAGCCGACTCCGCCGAGCATCATCTGGCCAGCCCAGTAGTAGGGGTGGCGCTGGCGGTCCATGTCGGCGAAATCGCCGAGCGCCATGCCGAGCAAGAACAGGCCGAGGACGGTGCCGCCAAGCAGATAGCCCTTGAAACGCCGACCTGTGAGCAAGTGGCCGAGTCCCGGCACCAGCAAGGATGCGAGCGCCGCGGTTCCCGGGTGCGGGCGGCGTCCCGGCGCCGACAGCGACGTGGCCAGTGCGATTCCGGCAGCATGCGCGGCGGCGAAGGCCGCGAGGATTCCTGCCGCGCCGGACATGATGTAGCCGAGTTCTCGGAGCGGAATTTCCTGGGGCTGCGTGCCGCCGAGCTCCACGCTGTGGAACAAGCCCGCCGCGACCTGCGTGCCAAGGAAATTGCCCATCTCGGGGAGCAGAAGGAAGACCAGCCGCAGGTCGCCGATCTGGAACCATGTTCCGTAGTCGAGCTGGCTGCCTTGGGCAAGGGCGATGCCGCCGAAGAGCAGCGCCTGCACCGCCACGAACCAGATCACGCCTTGGACGGCCCGGCCGAGCAGGAAATGCCCCGCGCCCGGGAACAGCGCCGATACCACGACCGTGCCCGCAACGCGGGAGCGGACGGATTCCGGGAGCTGGAGGGGGTTCATGATCCGGCGCTGGGCCGATTGTCGCCCTGCGAGCGATTGATTCGGCGCGAATTCTCCGGGCACCGATTCTAGCGCACGGCCTCCTAGAATCCGCCTTCCATGATCTTCCGCGAGGCCACATACCGCATTCTCTACCGGGACATCGACTCCATGGGCTACCTGTACTACGGCCGCTACCTGGCTTTGTTCGAGCTCGGCCGGGTGGAATGGATGCGCGAAGGAGGCGTCCGCTATCGCGACGTCGAGCAGCAAGAAGGGCTCATGCTGCCGGTCACGCAAGCGCATTGCCGCTACCGCGCGCCGCTGCGGTACGACGACCTTGCGCGGATCCGCACCCGCGTTGCCGCATGGAGCGCCACCACGCTGCGCTTCGCGCACGAAGTCCTGAGTTCGGACGACGGACGACTCTGCGCGACGGGCGAAGTCGAGCTCGGGTGCATGGACGCCGCGGAGCGGCGCCCCGCGAGGCTCCCCGAGCGGCTGCGGACCGTTCTCGACGATTTGGCGCCGGAATCCAAGGGCCGGAAGCGCTCTTGAGAACGTGCTCGCGAGACTCCGCGCATTTCTGCCATTGCCCATGCGGCCTTCAGGTGCGAAATTAAGGGCAGATGCTCCGATTCACTCGTCGCTCGGAATACGGGATCCTCGCTCTCGCGTACCTGGCCGGCAATGATTCCGGCTACGTCAGCGCCAAGACGATCGTGGAAGGCCTTTGCCTGCCGCGCCGGCTGCTCGCC
Organism: Planctomycetota bacterium; assembly: GCA_036396955.1. GTDB lineage: Bacteria > Planctomycetota > UBA1135 > UBA1135 > UBA1135 > DASWJW01. The sequence continues at coordinate 10,683 of DASWJW010000285.1, read as the reverse complement.
GAAGTCCTGAAGGAACTCGCGCAGGCCGGCTTGATCGACGGACTCCGCGGGCCGAACGGAGGCTACCGCCTGCGGGTCCGACCGGAGGACATCCATCTCGCCGCGATCGTCGGCGCCCTCGAAGGCCAGGAACCGAAGCTGGTCGCCTGCACCAACGGACAGAGCTGCGAACTCGAAGCCCATTGCCTGGTGCAGGACGGCATGCGCCAGGTCCACGGACGCATCCTGGACGTGCTCCGGGGCACGACCCTCGCGAGCTTCCTCCACGCCAAAGACGCCGCGGCGCGACCCATCGAGGTCTGAGTCGCCGATCGTGCGGGACACGGCTCCCATCTACCTCGACAACCACGCCACCACGCGCCCCGATCCGCGCGTCGTGGCGGCCATGCTGCCTTACCTCGAGGAAAGCTACGGCAATGCCGCATCGCGCCACCACGCTTTTGGTTGGGATGCCGAACGGGCGGTCGACCGCGCGCGAAGAACCCTGGCCTCGGCTCTCGGCGCGGCGCCAAACGAGATCGTCTTCACTTCGGGGACAACCGAATCGGTGAATCTCGCCCTGCAGGGCGCCGCACGAGCCCGCCGGCCCCGCGGCCGCCACTTGGTCACCACCGCGATCGAGCACCCGGCCGTTCTGGAAACGCTGGAGGCGCTCACGAACGAAGGATTCGAACTGGAGGTCGTCGGTGTCGACGGCGCAGGCCGCGTCGATCCGGCGGAATTTGCCGCCGCGCTCCGCGAAGACACGACCCTCGCCTCGGTGATGTTCGCCAACAACGAAGTCGGCGCCATTCAGCCGATCGCGAAGATCGGCGCCGCATGCCGTGCGCGCGGCGTCTGGCTGCACGTCGACGCCGCGCAGGCCCTCGGCAGGCTGCCGATCGACCTGGCGGAGCTGCCGGTCGAATTGCTCTCCGCTTCGGCCCACAAGATGCACGGCCCCAAGGGCGCAGGCCTGCTGTTCTGCCGCAGCCGGGCGCCGCACGTCACGCTCGAACCGGTGTTCTTCGGCGGCGGGCACGAGCGCGGACTGCGGCCCGGGACCCTCGACGTTCCCGCCATCGTCGGTTTCGCCACCGCTCTCGAAATCGCGCTCGCCGACCGCGAAGGCGAACAGGCGCGGATCGCCGCGCTCCGCGACCGGCTGGAGAGCTTGCTGCTCGACTCCGTTTCCGGAGCCCGGCGCAACGGTCCGGACCGCGACCGCTTGGCCGCCAACCTGAACCTGTCGATCCCGGGCGTGGCGATCGAGGCCGTCCTCGCGGAACTCGAGGGTCTGGCCGTCAGCAGCGGCTCGGCCTGTGCGTCGGCTTCCCAGCGGCCCAGCCACGTGCTCGCCGCCATGGGGCTGTCGCCGGCGCTGGCGCGCGCATCGCTCCGGTTCGGCTTGTCCCGGTTCACAACTTTGCGGGAGGTCGATGCCGCCGCGGAGCAGGTGGCGGCCGCTGTGGCGGCGGTGCGCTCCCGCTCGCCACGAACTGCCGGCGGAAACCCCAAGAACTCGGCCTCCATCGATTAGAATACTGGGTATGGAAACCGAAATCCTCGTCTCGGAAAGCGCGGCGGCGCAGATCCGCCGGTTGCTCGAGCAGCAGAAGCTGCCGGAAGAGTCCGGCGTGCGCGTGGGCGTCCGTGGTGGCGGCTGCTCGGGCTTCAGCTATTCGCTGGACTTCGACAAGGCGGCGCGCGAGGACGACCACATCTACGAGCGCAGCGGCGTGCGCATCTTCGTGGATCCCAAGTCGCTGCCGTACCTGCAAGGCACGACCCTCGACTACACCGACGGATTGCAAGGCCGCGGCTTCCAATTCCGCAATCCCAATGCGACCGGGACTTGCGGATGCGGCGAGTCCTTCTCGGTCTAGGCGCCGGCGGGCGGCACCCGCTCGCGGGCGGTTAGCTGCGCTGCAGGGACGCCGCGGGGTCCGCGGCCGGGGCGCCTTCTTCCGACTCCAGGATCTCCTGAGCCATCAGGTACGCGGCCTCGACGGTGGTCGACTTCTCGCGGCGCGCGCGTTCCAGCACGGCCTCGAGCGTGTCGCCGATGCGCCGTAGGTCCTCCGACCAGTCGGTCCGCCCCGTGCGCTCGAAGCCCGAGCCTTCGATCAAGGCGCCGGCGTTGAGCACGAAGTCGGGGACGAACAGGATGCCGCGCTCGTGCAGCAATTGGGCGTGATCGGGGCGCGCGAGCACGTTGTTTGCGCAGCCCGCGACGACGCGCGCCTTGAGGCGCTGGATCGAGAGATCGTGCAGCGTGCCGCCGAGCGCGCAGGGCGCGAAGACGTCGCATTCGACCTCGGTGAGGTCGCCGGGATCGATCACTTCGGCGCCCATCGAACGGGCGTTTTCGCAGGCGGCGGCGTTGGAGTCGGCGCCGATCACGCGCGCGCCGGCCGCCACCAGCCGGCGCACGAGCGCTCCGCCGACCGAACCGAGCCCCTGCACGGCAATGGTCAAGCCTTCGAATTCGCTGCCGCGCTCGGCGCCGAGGTGGCGCAGGGCGGCGCGCATCCCCCACTCGGCGCCCTCGGCGGTGGCCTCGCCCGCGGGCCGCAAGCCGTCGCCCGTGCGGTGCGCGAGCCACTGGGTCCGGCTCGCGAAGGCTTTCTCGTCGGACGCGGTGAAGCCGACGTCCGGTCCGGCGCGGTAGGCGCCGTTGAGCGACTCGACGTGCTCTCCCAAGCGCGCCATGGCGCTCGGCCGGTCGATCAGGCGGTCGGCCAGCACCACGGTCTTGGCGCCGCCGCCGGGAATTCCGGCCAGCACGCACTTGTAGGTCATCGCCCGCGACAAACGCAGTGCGTCGAGCGCCGCTTCGGCCTCGTCGCGGTACCGCCAGACGCGGATGCCGCCGAACGCGGGGCCGCGCCGCGTGTGGTGCAGCGCGATCCACGCGCGCAGGCCGGACATCTCGTCCTGGACCGCCAGCACGCGGTTGTGCCCGCCACGGGCCATCCAATCGAGTAGTTCCAGTTCCAATTCTCCCGGGAAGAAGCCGCCTTCTTGACCGGTCTATAGTCTAAGCGACCGTCCCAAGCCCCCCATGCACCAGCTTCGCAAACGCATCGTCCAGAGTCACTTGCGCACCAATACCGTCCTCGCGGGGTCGGGATTGCGCGTTCTCGGAGTTCTTGCGGCCCGGACTCTTGCGGGTGCGGGCCTCGCGGTGCTCTCCGCGTGCTCGTCCGCGGGCGGCGACGCCGCAGATGGCGAACTCGGCGGCTACCGCCTCGAGCCCTTCCAGCCGGGGCTGGCGCGCGAAGACCTGACCACCGGGCAGATGATCTTCGAGTGCGAGCGCCACCTGCGGGCCTGGCAGCAGGCGCTGGCGGCTCCGCGCAACAAGGAAAACCTGGAGACGGTGGATTTCCTGGAGCGCGCCACGACCGCGCTGGTGCATCGCGAACGATTGCGGCTCGAAGCCCAGGCGATCTCCGGTCCGCCCCGCAACCGTGCCGTCGCCTCGGCGGCGCTCGGTTTCAGCCGCAATCCGAATTCGTTGAGCGCGATCGCCAACAATCTTTCCGACTCCGACCCGACCGTGCGCGCCAACGCGCTGCTCGGCGTCGGAATCATGGCTTCTCCCGATACGCCCCTCGAGCCGATCTACGCCGCGGTGATGGACGCCACCAGCCCCGACATGGTGCTGCGCAATGCCGCCTACGCCGGCTACCGGCTCGCCAGCGCCGGCCACGAAGACACCGGCGGAACCTTGACGGCGATCTTCGCACCGCTGCTTTCGCACCCGGAAGGACCGGTCCGTGCCCAGGCGGCGAGCGGCCTCGGCTTGATGCGCAGCACGAGCATGCTGCCGCGCCTGAACACCTTGGCGACCGGAGACCAGGATTCCATGGTCCGCACCGCGGCCGTGTTCGCGCTCGGCGAAATCGGCTCGGCGGCGTCGACCAAGATTTTGATCGAAGCCCTCCAGGACACCAACCGGCTCGTCGCCGGAACCGCGCGCGGATCGCTCACCAAGATCCATGGCAAGGACCTCGGCTCCTCGCCCGCAGACTGGCGCAAGGAATACGGCGGCTAAGCTGGCCTAGTGCCGCGCGCCGCCAAGCCCGCCCCTTCCAAGCTCCGCATTTCGGCCAAGGCCGGCCGCTTCACCGAGTCGGTCATCCGGGAGATGACCCGCGTCGCCGACCGGTACGGCGCGATCAACCTGGCCCAGGGATTCCCCGACTTTCCGGCGCCCGACGCGCTGAAAGAAGCCGCCGTGCGGGCCATTCGCGGCGACGTGAATCAGTACGCGGTGACTTGGGGCGCGCCGCGGCTGCGCGCCGCGATCGAAAGCTACATGGCGCGGCGGCGCGGCGTCCGGATCGACGCGGACGCGCAAGTCACCGTCACCTGCGGCGCGACCGAGGGCATGATCGCCGCGATGATGGGCGTCCTGGATCCCGGCGACGAAGTCCTGGTGCCGGAGCCCTTCTACGAGAATTACGGGCCCGACGGGATCCTGAGCGGAGCCGTGCCGCGCTTCGTGCCCATGGGGCCGGGATTCCGGCTCGATCTTGGTGCACTGCGAGCGGCGATCGGGCCGCGCACCCGCGGCGTGGTGCTCAACACGCCCCACAACCCCACCGGGCGCGTGTTCTCACCGGAAGAAGTGCGCGGTCTGTGCGATCTGGTGCGCGAACACGACTTGCTGCTCTTCACCGACGAGATCTACGAGGAAATCCTCTTCACCGGCCCGCATCGCTGCCCCTTGCTCGAGCCCGGAATGGCGGAGCGCACGCTGATGGTCAGCGGCGCCAGCAAGACTTTCAGCGTGACCGGCTGGCGCGTGGGCTGGGTGGTCAGCCCGCCGGAGTTGACTTCCGGAGTGCGCAAGGTGCACGACTTCCTGACCGTCGGCGCGCCAGCGCCGCTCCAGGAAGCCGTGGCCGAAGCCCTTGCTTGGGAGGACGCGTATTTCGACGCGATCCAGGTCGAGTACCGCGAACGGCGCGACGTGATGATCGCCGGTCTGCGCGCCGCCGGGTTTGGTTGCGAGATCCCGGACGGCGCCTACTACGTGATGGTGGACGTACGCGCGCACCAGCGGCCCGGCGAGAACGACGTCGCCTTCGCCATGCGCCTGGTCGAAGAGGCCGGCGTCGCCACGGTGCCGGGTTCCTCGTTCTACGCCGATCCCGCCGACGGCGCCGGACAAGTACGGTTCTGCTACGCCAAGAGAATGGAGACTCTGCGCCAAGCCGTGACCCGCCTGGAACAGTGGAGCGCGTCCGCCTGATCGCCGGATTCGGCATTCTCTGCCTGGCCGCTTGCAGCGGCCAGGTCGACGCCGCCGGTCCCACCGCGAGCCCCACGGCCGTCGCGCCGGCCGCGGCACAGGACGACCCGGCGCCGGCGCAAGCAAGCGTGCCGGCAGCGGCTGCGCCGCAGTCACCGCTCGAGCGCGCTCTCGCGGCGCGCGCCATGCCGGCGCAGCCGCCGGAAGGCCTGTTCCAGCACTACTTCTTCCGCGGCAAGGCGCGCTTCACCCAGACCGGACGCACGCCGCTCGAGCAGGAGTGCGTCGCCGGCATCGGCGGGCCGGCCCAGCTGCGCTACGAGTTGTTCACCGACAAGAGCTCCAACGTGTTCCTGCTCGAATCGCCGGCGGCAGCGTGGGTGATGTCCGGAGACAAGCGCGAGTTCGTGACCTACCGGGCCGACACGCTCGCCCGGGAGACGTGGATCCGCTGGCTGTTGCTGCGCTTCCCGTGGGGAGCGGAGGCCGAACTCGCGGCGTTCGAACCGGGCGGCGATGCGGCTCCCGCCGCGCTCGAGATCACGGGGCCCGCCGGAACCGTGACGGTGGAACTCGACGCGGAGTGGCGCCCGCGACGGCTGGTCCACCCGGACGTCGCGGTCGTCCTCGACGGCTGGGAGCCGATCGCCGACGGCCGGCAGATGCCGAGGCGCTGGACTTGGACGCACGAATGGGGCGAGCTGGCCGAGAGCTTCACCAGCGCCGACGGTGGCGTGCTCTTCCTCGACCGCAGCTTCACGCCGCAAGGCGCGGGGCCGACCATCCAGAACTGGGGCGCGTTCCTCGTCCTGGAACCCGGCCTTGCCGAGCAGGCTGAACGCCGCATCGAACTGGTGGATCGCGCTGCGATCGCCTATCTCCAGGCCGACGACCCCGCCGCTTGGGCCGGTCTCCTTCCCCGAGTCGATCCGCGCCTGGCGCCGGACTGGCTGCGCATTCCACTCGAAGGCGCCGCCCGCTATGCGCGGCCGCTCGACGGCGATCCTCCGGCCGCGCTGCCGCCCGGCGTGGAACTGCACGAAGAGCCTGCCGGCCTCTTCCTCCGCTGGATCGAATTCGGCGCCCAGGATCCGCTCAAGGCGGTGGCCGAGCTGCGCTCGGCGGCCGCGAGCAACCAGCTCGAAGTCCGCGGCCCGGCGTGGGCGCGCGTAGTGCTCGCCGACGGCCAGCTCCACTGGCAGGAATTCCTGCTGCCGGTCGAGCAGCCCAAGCGCTGAGCGCGTCAGGCGCCGTATTCGAACGGACCGCCGGACGGACGGAACCACCGCACTTCGGCCACGCGACCAGTGGCTTCCGCGTACGCGGCGGGCACTGCCTTCTCGAAGTCCGCCGTGGCTTCGGGGTCGACGAGCGCGACCACGCATCCGCCGAAGCCCGCGCCGGCGAGCCGGGCGCCGAGACAGCCGTCGACCTGCCAGCTGGCTTCGGCCAGCACGTCGAGCTCGGGAGTGGAGACCTCGTACGCGTCGCGCAGCGAGCGGTGGCAAGCGCTCACCAGCGCGCCGAAGCCCTCCAAGTCGCCGGCGCGCAGGCGCATGGCGCCTTCCATGGTGCGCTCGACCTCTTCGACCACGTGCTGCACGCGCCGCTCCAAGGGCGCTCGCAAGCGCCCGCGCAGGCGCTCGAAGTCCTCGCGCTTGACGTCGCGCAAGCAGGTCACGCCCGGCAGTTGCTCTTGCAGCACCGCCAGCGCCTGCGTGCATTCCGCCACGCGCTGGTTGAAAGCCGATGACGCGAGCTCGCGCTGCATGCCGCTGTCGACGACGGCGATCGCCAGCCGCTCGGCGTCGAAAGGAAGATGCTCGCGAGTGAGTTCGAGGCAGTCGAAGTGGAGCAGCGAACCGGCTTTGGCGAGCAGGATCGCCGCCTGGTCCAGGATGCCGCATCGCACGCCCACGTAGCAGGTCTCGGCGTCGTGCGCGAGGCGGATCATCTCGTCTTCCGTCGTGCGCACGTCGAGCAGCGCGGCGAGCGCGAACACCGTCACGCATTCGATGCTTGCCGAGGACGACAGGCCCTTGGCCATGGGCAGGTCCGCGCAGACGGCCACGTCCAGGCCGGGCGGCTGGCCCCAGTCGCGCGACGCGCTCCAGACCGCGCCTTCGAGATAGGCCGACCAACCGCGGGTCCGCCCGGGCCGGAGGTCGGCGAGCGCGACTTCGACCGCATCGTTGGGGAAGTTCGAGGAGCGCACGCGCAGCCGGCCGTCGGCGCGCGGCGAGATCGCCATGCAGGTTCCGCGCGAAAGCGCTGCGGGCATGACCACGCCGCCGTTGTAGTCGACGTGGGCGCCCAGCAGGTTGACGCGCCCCGGCGCGAAGAACAACCGCGGCTCGGCGCCGCCGCCCGTCAGTTCGCGGTGCAGCGCGAGCGCGGCGTCGCGCAAGCGGGTGGTAACCGGCATCCGCGGCCAGGGTACGATGGCGGCCCCTTGTTCGCAGCGCTCCCCACCGAGCCCATGCGCACTGCATTCCTCTTGTTCCTCGCACTCGCGACCGCCCTGCCCGCGCAGGCGCCGGACGCCGAGACTCCCGTCGGCGACTTGCTCGCCGCGCCCGTGCTGATCCAGGAAGGCGTCCGCTACACGGCGCGCCAGGTCTTGACCGCGAGCTCGGCGCGCGACGCGAGCCTGCTGCGTTCGCTCGAAGCCAACGCCGGCTATTTGCAGCTCTACCTGGCCTCGCCGCGTTTCCTCGACCTGGTCCAGCAGTTCAGCAACCACCTCGCGGTCGAGGCAGCGGGCTACGAAGCCGTCGACGAACCCGCGTTGCTCGCCGAAGCCTCGGCCTGGGCGAAGGACCGCGGGCTGGAGCTGCCGGGCGACGCCATCCTCGCCACGCACCTGCTCGAGATCGACTGGCGGGCGCGGCTGGTGGCCGACCAGCAAGGCGACTTCAGCACCACCCGCCTGCGCCAGCACATGCTGACCTCGGTGCCGGAGTTCTTCGGCGAACTGCAGATCGCCTGGATCCGGCTGCCCCTCGTCGATCTCGAAACGGGGTCCGCCCTGTCCGGCCCCGCCCGCCGCGCGCTCTACGACCAGCTCGACGATGTCGCCCGCGCCGTGCTCGCCGGCGAACTCCCCTGGGCCGAGGCCGTGGAAACGTACACGGTGCTGCCGCGCGACATGGCCGCCAAGGGCGCCGCCGGAATCGTCCGGCGCGGCGACACCGGCCGCTTCGAAGAGGCCTTCCTGCGCGAGACCTTCAAGGACCTCGGCTTCCGCCGCCCCGACGGCGCCATCCTCCGCGGCCCGGTCCTGGGCCAGCGCTTCGCCTATCTCGTGCGCATCGAAGCCATGCAGACGCGTGGCGTGGTCGACCTCGAGCGCGTGCGGCCGCAAGTAGCTCGTTCCCTGCAGGAGAAGCTCCTGCACAACCGGCTGTCCGCGATCACTCGCGGGCTCGATCGACAGGTCCTCGCGCCCCTGACCCTTGCCGACTGACGACAGCGCGCCGACGCGGGACAGCGTTCTCGAACTCAGCGATCTCGAGGTCCGCTACGGGCGCTTTCGTGCGCTGCGTGGCGTCAGCGCGCGCTTCCAGGGCGGCGCGCTCGGCCTTCTCGGCCCCAACGGCGCCGGCAAGTCCTCGATGCTGCGCGCGGTCCTGGGCCTGTTGAAGCCGGCCGGCGGGCGGATCTCGGTCTTCGGCCAGGACGCACGCAAGGCCGGTCCCTTGCTGCGCCGCCGCATCGGCTATATGCCCGAACGCGACAGCCACATCGTCGGGATTTCGGGCGTCTCCGCCATGGCGCACATGGCCGAGATCTGCGGGCTGCGGCCGAGCGACGCCATGCTCCGCGCGCACGACGTGCTGCACTTCGTCGGCCTCGGTGAAGAGCGCTACCGCGAGGTCGACACCTACTCGGTGGGCATGCGCCAGCGCTACAAGCTGGCGGCGGCGCTCGTCCACGACCCCGATCTGCTGATCCTCGACGAGCCCACCAACGGCCTCGACCCTCAAGGCCGCGTGCGCATGCTGCGGCTGATCGAAAAGGTCCAGACCGACCACGGCATCCACCTGGTGTTCGCGAGCCACTTGCTGCCCGACGTCGAACGCCTTTGCGACCAGGTCTGGGTGCTGGACAAAGGCGAATTGCGCAAGGCAGACACGGTCTCGAACCTGACCGCCGCCGCGCGCGGCGCCAAGCGCGTCCGCCTGGGACCGAGCGCGGACGGCGGCGCCGCCTTCGCCGCCGCCGCCCGCGCCGCCGGTCTGGAGGCGCAGGACCAGGGCAGCTCCGAGTGGACGCTGAGCCATCCCGAAGAGATCGTCGAGAGCCGGCAGGTCTTCGCGCTCGCCAAGACGAGCGGCGCGCGGGTGCTCGGCATCAAGCCGGCCGCACGCTCGCTCGAAGACGCCTTCCTCGAAGCCCTGGAAACGGGAGTCCACTAGCCTTGGCCTTCCGCGCCGCCGATTACGAACGCTTCACCGGGGAGCGCACGCGTACTCCCGCATGGTGGCCGTTGTGGCGCGCGACCTTCCGCCGCGGCTGGCGCTCCAAGTGGGTCAAGATGTTCGTGCTCGGCGGACTTGGCATGTCGCTCGCCGTAACGATCATGCTCTATTTCGTCCAGGAGGTCGTTCCCGAGTGGCGCGAGACTCTCGAGCGGCTGGGCGAGCAGGCCGGCGGGAACGGTCCCAACCTCGTCTTCGACAGCCGCATCTACCTGATCCTGCTCCACTGGTTCATCTACCCGTTCCTGATGCCGCTCTCGGTCCTGCTCGGCTACGACCTGATCGCCGGCGACTTGAGGGGCAATGCGCTCGAGAGCTACTTCTCCCGCCCCATCACGCCGGCCGGCTACGTGTTCGGCCGCACGCTCGCGTTCACCAGCTTCTTGCTGATGGCGACGCTCCTCCCGCTGCTCTGGATCTGGTGCTTCGACGTCTTCACCGCTCCCGCGGGCCATTACCAGCGCGTGAAGTCGGTACCTCTCGGTCTCACTGCCTCGCTCGGACTCACGGCGCTCACGCTCGCCCTGTTCGTGCAGGCGCTCACGACGATCACCCGCAGCGGCATCTGGACCGCGCTGGTGGTGGTGATCCTGTTCGTGCTTTCCGGCATGCTCGGTCCGATCCTCTACGAAGTGACCAACGAGCCGACGATGCTCGCGGCGGCGTTCTGGGAGAACATCTGGGTCGTGTCCAACGGCATGCTCGGTTCGCCGGAAGAAACCGCGCGGCACGCACCGTTCGGTCTGTCGCTCTCAATCTTCCTGGCGATCTCGGGCGTATCGCTGGTCGTCCTGCTGCGGCGCATCAAGCGCCAGGCGGTGATCGGTTGAGCGCGCTCGTCCTGCGCTGCGTGGGCCTCTCGCGCTGGTACGGCGAGGTTCAGGGCTTGTCCGGGCTCTCGGTCGACGTCGAACAGGGCGTCATCGGCCTGCTCGGCCCCAACGGCAGCGGCAAGACCAC
>DASWJW010000284.1:0-13176 GCA_036396955.1 Planctomycetota bacterium | reverse complement strand
CTTCGGCGCTCCGCCCGCGGTATTCGCGGCGGCGCTGCAAGAAGCCAAGGAGCGCGGCCTGCGGACCGCCTGCCACCACGCGCAGCTCGCGGTGACCGGGGCGAACGCGCTCGACACCGCGCGCTGGGGCCTGACGACCATGGAGCACTGGTACGGACTTCCCGAAGCGCTCTTCACCGACCGCGTGGTCCAGGACTACCCGGCCGACTACAACTACAACGACGAGCAGCACCGTTTCGGCCAGGCCGGGCGCCTGTGGGCGCAGGCGGCGCCGCAAGGCAGCGCGCGCTGGAACGCGGTGATGGACGAACTGCTCGCGCTCGACTTCACGCTCGACCCCACGCTGACGATCTACGAAGCGAGCCGCGATCTGCAGCGCGCGCGCCGCGCCGAGTGGCACGAGCTCTACACGCTGCCGAGCCTCTGGGACTTCTACCAGCCGAGCCGCAACGCGCACGGCAGCTACTGGTTCGACTGGACCACCGCCGACGAGATCGCCTGGAAAGAGAACTTCCGCCTGTGGATGCGCTTCCTCGACGAATACAAGGACCGCGGCGGCCGCGTCACCACCGGGTCCGATTCGGGCTTCATCTTCAAGCTGTACGGTTTCGGCTACGTGCGCGAGCTCGAGCTTCTCCAGGAGGCCGGTTTCCACCCGCTCGAAGTGGTCCGCGCCGCGACCCTGCACGGCGCCGAGGCCCTTGGCCGCGCCAGCGAACTCGGCAGCATCGAACCCGGCAAGCTCGCCGACATGGTGCTGGTGCCCGCCAACCCGCTCGCCAACTTCAAGGTGCTCTACGGCACGGGCGCGGTGCGCCTCGACGCCGGCAACCAGCCGGTGCGGGTCGGCGGCGTCCGCTGGACCATCAAGGGCGGCGTGATCTTCGACGCCCCGGCGCTGCTCGCCGACGTGCGCGCGATGGTCGATGCTGCGTGGCGCGCCGAAGGCCGCAGCCTGGCGCAGCCAGGGCTCGCCCCGTTCGGCGCGCGCTAGTCCTTGCCCGAAAATGCGGCTTGCCAGCTCGAATCGAGGTCGGCCGGCGCCCACTCCCAGATTTCGCGCAGCGCGCGGCGCTGCAAGCCCACCAGGTCCCGGCCGCTCGGATAGCCGCGCTCGTCGAGCTGGCCGCTCACTTCGCCCAGGAAGCGCGCGAAGGAGAGCGAATGGGCGTCGAGCAGGTGGCGGACCGCCGCCCAGATCGCGACGTGCTCGTCGTCGCTGAATTCGCCGACCGTGTTGCGGCGCAGCAATTCGGCGAGCGCCGGCGCGCGCTTCTTGCCCGCGAGCTCGCGCGCGCGGTCCGGCCAGTTCGAGGACCGGCCGCGCTCCCGGTAGGCGCCTTCTTCGCCCTCGCGCGTCCAGCTTTCGGGCTCGGCTTCCTTTTCCATCGCGTGTGCGAGGCCTTCGTCGAGCCACACCGGCGGGTCGTAGGAGAAGTGCTTGTACGCCGCCAGCAGCATGTGCGAGAGGTTGTGGACCAGGTACGGCCACAGCCAGCGGTCTTCGCGCAAGTCGCCGTCTTCGCACGGCGCGGACAGGATCAGCTTGTGCGGATCCTTGCTGTGCCAGCGCAAGGCGTCGGTCACCTTCACTCCCGTGCGCACGCGGGTGAAGATCTCGTGGCTCGCGCGCCGCTCGTGCAGCACCACTTCGAACTTGTCCTTTTCGCCGAGGTACCGGCCGTCGCCCATGAACGGCCCGTCCGCCGCGCGGGTCTCCGCAAAGTCGGCGTCGCTCACGCCGAGCAGGCTTTGGAAGCGCGCGTAGAACTCTTCCCCGCGCATCGCCAGCAAGTGCAGGCGCAGCCACGGGTCCAGGCTCTTCACTTTCCTGGGCATCGACGGCAGCAGGATCCGCAAGCGCTCGAGCTCGGGTTCGAGCCGCTTACGCTCCTTCGCCGAGAGATTGGCGTTGGGCAGCGACGACGCCCAGCGCAGGTGCTGCGTCTCGAGGAAGCGCCACTCGTATTCGGGAAGCAGCTTCTGCAGCGCTTCGCTGCCGTCCGAGCCCAGCGCGAGCGGACCGTGCGAGACGACCCCGGCGCTGGCCATGAGCTCGGGATCGCCGCCGCAGTAAGGGCACTGCGCCGCCGTCGGAAAAGCGCCGCGCTGCGCTGCGAACGCCGCCGGCGCGGCGACGGCCAATACACCGAGCGCCGCCAGGGCGATGCGGATCGTGGCGCGCCGCACCGGTCCGGCTCCGCTCAGACCGCCGCTTCGAGGACCGCGGTCATCGAACCCGTGCTGGTCGCGATGCGGGGATCGGCGCCGTACTGCAGGATCTGGTCCTGCTTGAACTCGGCGGCCTCCCTGTAGCCGGTCCACACGACCGCGCGGGACTCGCGGTCGATCTCCTCCGCAAAGCGGTAGGCGACCGATTCGGGGTGCCCGAACAGGCGCGCGAGCATTTCGATCACGTAGTCGAAAGTGTGTTGGTCGTCGTCGAGCAGCACCACTTGCCAGCGCCGCGACGACTGAGAGCGCGAGTCCTTGGCGGGCTCGGTCGCGGACTGCGCGGCGGACGGATCGATCATGGCGCCAGCATAGCGCAGATCCGGAGAGGGGTGCCGCGGCCGCCGCTCAGGCTCGCAATTCGGGACGGTCGCGGTATTCGGCGAGCGCCTCGGGGTTTGCCAGGGCCTCGGCATTGGCGACCTGACGGCCTTCCAGCACGTCGCGCACGGCGATTTCGGAGATCTTGCCGCTGCGCGTGCGCGGAATGTCGTGCACCTGCAGCACCGCCGCGGGAACGTGCCGCGGGGTGGCGCCTTCGCGGACGCGGGCACGGACGCGCTCCACCAGCTCCGGACCGAGCTGCAGGCCGGCGCGCAAGCGCAAGAAGAGGATCACACGCTGGTCGCCGTCGCCGGTCGACTGCCCCACCACCACGGCTTCTTCGACTTCGTCGAATTGCTCCACCTGCCGGTAGATCTCGGCGGTGCCGATCCGCACACCGCCCGGGTTGAGCGTCGCGTCGGAGCGGCCGTGGATCACGACCCCGCCGTGCTCTGTCAGCTCGACCCAGTCGCCGTGCCGCCAGACGCCGGGGAAGTGCTCGAAGTAGGCCGCGCGGTAGCGCGCGCCGCCGGGGTCATTCCAGAAGCCCGTCGGCATACTGGGGAACGGCCGGGAGCACACCAATTCGCCGGGTTCGCCCACCGCCGACCGGCCATGCGCGTCGCGCACTTCGACCGCCATCCCCAGCCCGCGCGCCTGGATCTCGCCGCGCCGCACGGGCAGCAGCGGACAGCCGAGGACGAAACAGCTGATGATGTCGGTGCCGCCCGAGATCGACGCGAGCTGCACGTCGGCCTTGACCCGGTCGTAGACCCAGTCGAAGGACTCGGGGACCAGCGGCGAGCCGGTGCTGTAGATCGCGCGCAGCGCGCCCAGATCGTGGCCCGCCGCCGGTTCCACGCCGGCCTTCTTGCAAGCGTCGAGATACTTGGCGGACGTGCCGAAGTGCTCGACGCGTTCTTCGGCGACCAGATCCCAGAGCGCGGCGGGGCCGGGATGGAACGGGCTGCCGTCGAATAGGACGAGAGCCGCCCCGCTCGCCAGCCCGGTGACCAGCCAGTTCCACATCATCCAGCCGGTGGTCGTGAAGTAGAACAGCTTCTCTTCCGCGCGCAGGTCGCAGTGCAGCTGGTGCTCCTTGAGGTGCTGCAAGAGCGTGCCGCCGGCGCCGTGGACGATGCACTTGGGCCGGCCCGTGGTGCCCGACGAGTACATCACGTAGAGCGGATGATCAAAACCGAAGCACGGGAAGCCGGGCGCTTCGGCGGCGCCGAGAAAGTCTTCCCAAAGCACGGCTCCGGGCAATCCCGCGAGGTCGGGCTGCGCGGCGACGTAGGGCACCACGACCACCGTGGTGACGCTCGGGAGCCCGGCACGGACCTGGGCGCCGCGGGCCAGGCAGTCGTGCGCTTTTCCTTTGTAGATGTAGCCGTCGGCGAGCAGCAGGATCTTGGGCTCGATCTGGCCGAAGCGGTCGAGCACGCCGGCCGTGCCGAAGTCGGGCGAGCACGACGACCAGGTCGCGCCGCAAGCGGCCGTGGCGAGCATCGCGATCACCGCTTCGGGAAAATTCGGCACGAAGGCCGCCACCCGGTCCCCCGGCTGCACGCCGGCGGCGCGCAGACCGGCCTGGCAGCGCGCGACCAGGCGCCGCAATTCGGCGCGGTCGAACGAGCGGCGCAGCCCATCTTCGCGGCGGAACAGGAGCGCCAGATTCCGGTCGTCGCCGCCGGCGCCGCCGTCCAGAAGGTTCTCGGCGAAATTCAGCTCGGCGTCGGGGAAGAAGCGCGCACCCGGCATCGCGCCGGGATCGACCAGCACCCGCTCGCCGCGTCCGCCGATCACTCCGCAGAAGTCCCAGACCAGCGGCCAGAACAGCTCGGGAGAGCGGACCGACCAGCGCCACAGCGCGTCGTAGTCGGCGAGCGCGCGCCCGGCCACGGCTTGGGCGCGGATGCGGAACGCGTGCATGCGCGACGCCGCCACGCGTTCGGGGGCGGGCGTCCACAAGGCCGGGGCGCGGGTCGCGGTCATGGCCGCGACATCATCGCAGCGGCCCCGCACGGCTGCCACCTGGCGCTACCATGCCGGGCTGCGCGCGCGCCCCGGACGGTCCGAATGCGGCTCGCAGGACTTGACCGTGCCGCAGCTGTCCCGCGACTCCGAAGCCTCCGTGGCTTTCATCCTCGAGCTCGGGCTCGCGCTGCACCGTTTCGGCACTCCGGCCAACCGTCTCGAAGACGCGCTCGCGCAAGTCGCCGGGCGGCTCGGAATCCCCGCGCGCTTCTTCTCCTCGCCGACCGCGCTGATGGCCGCGTTCGGCCCGCCGGAGCGCCAGCGCACCAGCTTGATCCGCGTCGACCCCGGCGAAGTCGACCTCGACCGCCTCGGCCGGCTCTACGCGCTGGCCGACGACGTCGCCGACGGCCGGGTTGGCATCGAAGAAGGCACGGCGAGCGTGCGCGAGATCCTGGCGAAGGACCACGCCACCGGGCCCGCGCTCACCATCGCCGCGTTCGCGGTGGCGAGCGGCGCCGCGGCGCGTTTCTTCGGCGGCGGCTTGCCGGAAGTCGCCGTTGCGGTGGCGATCGGCGGCGCCAACGGCCTCCTCGCGCTGCTGCTCGGCCGCGCCGAGAACGGCACTCCGCTGTTCCCGGTCGCGGCGAGCTTCCTCGCGGCCTTCGCCGCGGTGGGCGCGGCGCACGTCGCGGCGCTGCACGCGTCCTTGTGCGCGCTCGCCGGGGTGATCGTCCTGGTGCCGGGACTCACGCTGACGGTCGGTCTGAACGAGATCGCCACCCGCCACCTCGCGTCGGGCACCACGCGCTTGACCGCCGCCGCGGTGGTTTTCCTGGAGATCGGCTTCGGCGTCGTGGTCGGCGAACGCAGTGCGACGGCGTTGTGGGGCGAAGCTGCGGCCGTAGCGCCCGTGCCGCTGCCCGCCTGGACCGAGTACGCCGCCTTGCTCGCGGCGGGCCTCGCTTTCGGTGTGCTGTTCCGAGCTCCCTGGCGCGGCCTTCCATGGGTGATCGCCGCCGCCGCGCTCGCGTACGCGGGCGCGCGGATCGGCTCACTCACAGTCGGCCCCGAAGTCGGTGCGAGTTTCGGCGCGTTCGTACTCGGCACCGCCGGCAATCTTTACGGCCGCCTGCTGCGGCGCCCCTCGCTCACGCTGATCGTGCCCGGCCTGCTGATGCTGGTGCCGGGAAGCCTCGGTTTCCGCAGCCTCGCGGCCATGATCGAACACGACACCTTGACTGGACTCGAAACGGCCTTCGCCATGGCGCTGGTGGGGATCTCGATCGTGGTCGGGTTGCTGGTCGCCAACGCCGTGGTTGCGCCCCGGCGCATGCTCTAGGGAATCTGGCCTCCTTGGGTGTGTGGAGAGTCTTCGTATTCGCGTAACGAGGGCC
The DNA here is from genome assembly GCA_036396955.1 of Planctomycetota bacterium. Taxonomy (GTDB): domain Bacteria; phylum Planctomycetota; class UBA1135; order UBA1135; family UBA1135; genus DASWJW01. The sequence goes on along the minus strand of DASWJW010000284.1, from coordinate 7,246 downwards.
GCCGAAGGCGTCGTCCAGACGGGACCGTGCTGCAGGTGGCCGGTCACGTTCCTCGATGCGATTCCATCCACCCTGTTGCCCACACGAAGCGTGCCCAAGCCGCCTCGAATGCCGCCCGCAGCGCTGGCGGCGTCATGGTTACTACCAGCGGCGTTGCGACGCTCGAAGGGTGCCCCGATTCCGGTGCCTGGACTGCGGTAGGGGCTTCAGTTCGCAGACCTTCCGCGTCGACTACGGCCTACGGAAGCCGTGGCTCGACGCGCCGATCGCGCGCCTGTTCAGCGCCAAGGTCAGCCTCCGTCGGGGTGCGGAGATGCTTGGCGTCCGGAGGCCCACCCTCGAACGGCGGCTCGAGCGATTTGGACGTCACGGCAGTCTGCTGCACGAAGCCTTCCTCGCCCGGCACAAGGTCGTGCGCGGAGGGCTGGCCGGGACTTTCCAACTCGACGAGCTCGAGACCTTCGAAACCGACCGCCGGCTCCAGCCCGTCACGGTCCCGGTGCTCATCGAACGCGGCAGCTACTTCCTCGTGCATGTCGAGACCGCGCCATTGGCGGCCCGTGGCGGCCTTTCCGACCGGGATGAAGCCCGAAAGAAACAATGGCAAGACGTCCACGGAACGCGCGTCGGACAGTCACGGGATGCGGTCCGCCGCACCCTCGAGGCGTGGCGACGGTGGCATCACCCGGTCGCGCTTCCCCAACTGCAATCCGACAAGAAGCAGAGCTACCGGGCCCAACTGCGAGCAGTATTCGGAACCCGCGGGCACAGCCACCAGGCCGGCTCCTCCAAGGCCACGCGCGACTACCGAAACCTGCTCTTCCCGATCAACCACACTAACGCGATGCTTCGCGACCACGTGAGCCGATTGGTGCGCAGGAGTTGGGCGCACAGCAAGAAGCGCTCGCGTCTCACGCGGCACCTTTGGATCTTCGCGCTCTTTCGCAACTACGTGCGGGGGATCACTCGGAAGGCGCCGGAAGTGACCTCCGCCATGGCGCTGGGAGTCGCGCAGAGAAAGTACGAGTGGAGCGAGGTCCTGCGTTGGCGAGCCGAATACTTCTTCCGGATCGGAACCCACTGAAAGGGGCCAGATTCGCTACTTGGCGGTGACCTGCTCCAGCACCCCCACCACCAAGCGCGAGCGGTGCACGCCGCCGCGGAACACCCGCTGCGTCGCGGGGACGAAATCGCTTTCCGCGGCGAGGAAGACATTGTCGACGTAGTGGTGAGGGTTGCGGTCGACGAGCGGGAACCACGTGCACTGCACCTGCACCACCACGCGGTGCCCGGACTCGAAGGTGTGCAGGATGTCCTGCATCGGCACGCGCACCTCCGTCGGCGCGTTGGGGACGAATGGCTCGGGAAACGCGTAGGAGTTGCGGAAACGTCCGCGCAGGACTTCGCTGCGCACCATCATCTGGGCGCCGCCTCGGCTCCAGCCGGCCACCGCCGGGTCCGGTTCGGCCGCGTCGGGCGGGAATTCGTCGATCAGCTTGACCACCCAGTCCGACGCCGTGCCGGAAGTCGACACCCACAAGTCGGCGAGCACGGGCCCGGCCAGCGTGAGCGGCGCTTCGAGCGCCTCGCTGCGGTAGACGACGACGTCGGGCCGGCGCGCGGCGAAGCGCTGGTCGTCGCTCATGTACTCGCGGGTCATGCCGGTCGAAACGGCTTCGGTGAACGGCACCGGCTTGGCGGGATCGGAAATCCACGCGTCGTGGGCGAGGACGTCGGCCGACGGCGCACTCCACGACAGACCGTGGTCCGCCTGCATCCAGAGCGAGCGTTCCTGGACGCCCGCCGGCGGCCACGCCGCGAAGCGGCGCCAGCGGTTGGCGCCGGTCTCGAAGACCGTGGCCTCGGCCAGGCCGTGCTCGCCCTCGCCGTGCAGGAAATGCCGGAAGAACGGCCGCTCGATCTCGGCGCGGTACCAGGCGGAAGTCGCCGCGCCGAACTCCGCGCGCCCCAGGCGTTCGCCCGCGCCGCGCGCCCAGCCGCCGTGCGCCCACGGACCCATGACCAGCGCGTTGAAGATCCCCGGATTGCGCGCTTCGACGCTCCGGTAGATCTGCAGCGGACCGTAGAGGTCTTCCGCGTCGAACCAGCCACCGACGGTCAGCACCGCGGGCGCGACCTTCGCCAAGTGCGGCAGCAGGTTGCGTTCTTGCCAGAAAGCGTCGTAATTCGGATGCGCGACGATGTCGTTCCAGAACGCGACGCGGTCGTGGAAGTGCTTCTCGTTGGCGTTGCGCAGCGGCCCGAGTTCCAGGAAGAAGCGGTAGCCGTCGCGGGTGCCGTGGTCGAAGCGCCCGCTGCGCGAAGTGGTCGGGCCGGACCGCGGCAGGCCGAAGGACGCAAGGAAGTTGAATCCGTGCGGCAAGAAGAAGGCCCCGTGATGGTGGAAGTCGTCGAAGAACCAGTCGGCGATCGGCGCCTGCGGCGACACCGCGCGCAAGGCGGGGTGCGCGTCGACCATGCTCGCCGCGGCGTAGAAACCCGGGTAGCTGATCCCCCACATGCCAACGCGCCCGTTGTGGTTCTCGACGTTGGCGAGCAGCCACTCGATGGTGTCGTAGGTGTCGCGGCTCTCGTCGACCTGCTTGTCCGCCGCCGTCACGCCGGCCGCGGGCCGGTGCGGCGTCATGTTGACGAACTCGCCTTCCGACATGTAGGCGCCGCGCACGTCCTGGAACACGAAGATGTAGCCGTCGGCCTCGGTGTCCGGGCTCGGCCCCAGGCTGCCGGGGAACGCGTCGGCGCCGTAGGGGCTCACCGAATAAGGCGTGCGCTTCATCAAGATCGGCAGCGGCCGCGAGCGGTCGCGCGGCGCGTAGATGCTGGTGAAGAGGTGCACGCCGTCGCGCATCGGGATGCGCACCTCGCGCTTGACGTAACGCTCGGAGAGCGGCGCGGCCTGCTGCGCCCCAGCGCCGTCCGCGAGCAGGCCCGCGGCAACGGCTGCGCAGAGCAGCACACCGGCCGTCGCGCGGCTCACGAAATCCCGACCCGGCGCAACTTGGTCAAGCGACCCGCCGACAGCCAGTCCATCACGTAGAGGTCGCCGGAGGCATCCCAGTGCGCGCAGTGCGGCGAGATGAATTCGCCGGTCTGCCACAACTCGCGGGCGACGCCGTTGTTGGCGCGCTTGGCGGGATCGGGCTGGTCGCCGAGATGCGTCACGAGCTTGTCTTCGGCATCGAATATGCTCACGCGCCCCGCGAGGTCGGCCACGACCAGGTCGCTGCCGTGCTGGTGCGCGTGGCAGGGCCGGCGCAGATCGTGGTCGAGCATGCCGAGGTGCTCGCCGTCCAGGTCGAAGTACTGCAGGCGGTGGTTCTCGCGGTCGGCGACCGTGAGCATCGGCGCGCCGCGGCGGGAATCCATCCACAAGCCGTGCGGCGTGCGCATCTGGCCGGGTTCGGCTCCGGGTCCGCCGATCGAGCGCAGGTACTTGCGCTCCGGCGAGTACAGGTGCACCCAGCTGAGTCCGTAGCCGTCGGCCACGAAGATGCGGCCGTCGGGCGCCACCGCCACGCTGGTGGGCTTGTACTGGTTGGGATTCTCGTAGTGGCCCGATTCGGTCGGCACGCCGAGCCGCCAGAGCACTTCGCCCTCGAGCGTGCACTTGAGCAGCTCGCCGCGGCCGGTGTGGGTCAAGTAGAGGAATTCGCTCTCGCCTTCCTTCAAGACCGCCATGCCATGCGCGCCGCCGGCGAGCTCCTTGCCCCACGAATTCAGCAGGCGGCCGTCCGCGTCGAACAGCAGCACCGCGTGCTCGGTGTCGGTGTTGACCACGATCCGGCCCTTGCTGTCGGACACCATGCAGCCGTGCGTGTTGCCGAGCGTGCGGCCGGCGGGGAGCTTGACCCAGTCGGCGACCCACTCATAGGTGTGCTTGCCGGTTCCCAGCCGGAGCGGCGCCGCGGCCGGATCCTGGCGCAGCCAGCCGGGCAGCAGACCGGGCCGTACCGCGGTCATGAGACCCAGAGCGCCGGCCGCAGAGCCGGCTCCCAGCAAATGGCGGCGGGACAGGCCGCTCACGACGAAGCCTCTTCCGCACTGACGGCCTTCTTGACCGGCACCCGGTTGGCGGTGAACGCGGCGAGGACCGCGGCGCGGTCGGCGGCGCTCATGTGCCGTGCGGCCGTTTCGAGCAGGTCGCCGAATCGGGCGACTTCGTCCTCTCGATACGGGCAGCCGAGATTCTCGCCGCCCGAGCCGCTGTGGGCGAGCAGCTCGCCGTCGGCGGCGAGGAACGCGAACCAGGGAATGCCGCCCTCGACCGGGCCGCGATAGCGCTGCAGCAATTCCTTGGCGCCGGGCTCGCGGTCGACGTCGAGCTTGGTCACCACGAAGTCCTTGCCGAAGGGCTTGGCGACCTCGGGCCGCGCGAGCGTGTCCTCGAGCTTGTGGCACCAGCCGCACCACGGGGCGCCGAACGACAGGAAGACGCGGCGGCCGCTCGCCTTGGCCGCGGCCAGCGCGCCGTCGAGGCGCGGCGCGGCCGGCCGCGCCGGCGCCTGGTTCCGCTCGAGGAATGCAAGCACCGCGGCGGGATTGTGGCCCGGCTTGCCGTCCTGCTCCTTCTCCAGGCCGCCGGTCTCTTGATTGGCGATCGGCTTGCCGTCGGCGTCGAGCACGGTCAGGAAAGGCACCCCGGAGTCGCGCAGCGTCGCGCCGAGCTTCTCGGCCAGGTCCATGTTCTTGTCGAAGCGGCCGATGTCCACGTGGACGATCTCGTATTCGTAGAGCAGCTTGCGGCTCAGGGTCGGATCGCTCTTCATCCGGGCATCGAGCAGCTTGCACCAGCCGCACCAGTTGGCGCCCCACTGCAAGATCACCCGCTTGTTGTCGCGCTTGGCGACCGCCAGCGCGGCGCGGAGGTCGGCACCGGCATCCGCAGCCTCGTCGTAGACCGGCGGCGGGGTCGACTTCGCCCCGGGAGCGGGCTCCTGGGAGCGCAGCGGGCCGGCGACGGCGAACAGAAGCGGGAGCAATAGACGGATTTGCATGGGTCAGTGGGGCGCGGATGGGCGCTCCGGCCGACTATATCGCGTCAAGCGAGGGCGCGATTCGGGCCGAAAGTAAGGGTTGCCCCATTGAGACCCTGGGATTTGGGGATTAATTCTGTCTCGCTCCCGGCAAAGGGGCCCGCTCGGCCTCCGCGTTCTTCCCGACCTTCCGTTCTTCCAGGCCCCCGCCCACAGCATCGGATGATCCGCAACTTCACACGGCACGCCTCACCCTGGTTGCTCGCAATCAGCTCCAGCGCTCTCCTGCCCACCATGGGCTGCTTCCACGACCAGTCCAGCAACAACAACGGTGCCGGCGCCGGGCCGAACTAGGCGTCGCTGAACGATCAGGTCCTGGCGGTGGTCGAGGCTCTCGGCCTGACCGGTGATCCGTCCACGGGGCGGGTCCTGCCGGCGATCACCGACCCCTTGCCGCTGCTCGGGCGTCGCCTGTTCTTCACCAAGGGCCTCGGCGGCCAGATGGACGCGGCCTGCGTCACCTGCCACCACCCGATGCTGGGCGGCGGCGACGGCCTTTCGCTGGCGATCGGCGTCGACGCGGTCGATGAAGACCTGCTCGGCCCCAACCGCTTGCACGACCCCACCGGCGTGAACCACGACGGCGGCCCGACCGTGCCGCGCAACTCGCCGACGACCTTCAACCTGGGCATGTGGGACTCGGGCGTGTTCTGGGACAGCCGCGTCGAGAGCTTGACCAAGGCCCCGGGCGCCAACGGCGCCGGCAACATCGACACGCCGGATTCGCCCGGCTTCGGCACCGTCGACCTGAACGCGGGCGCCAACCTGGCGGCCGCGCAAGCGCGCTTCCCGATCACGTCGGGCGAGGAGATGCGCGCCTTCGTCTTCGAGCAAGGCAACAGCAACGACGTCATCCGCGACCACCTGGCCGCGCGCGTCGGCAACTACGGCGTCGGCGCCGGTGAAATCGCCGAGAACTGGCTGCCGCTGTTCCAGACCGGATTCTCCGATCCGGGCGGCACGGCCATGTCGCTGATCACCTATTCGAACATCGCCCACGCAATCGGCGAGTACGAACGCTCGCAGGTGTTCGTCAACTCGCCGTGGAAGGCCTTCGTACAGGGCAACAACGCCGCGATCTCGCCGGCGGCCAAGCGCGGGGCGCTCTTGTTCTTCCGTCCGCGCCAGCGCGGCGGCTTCAACTGCGCGAGCTGCCACTCCGGCGACTTCTTCACCGACAAGCAGCACTACCCGCTGGCGATCCCGCAGCTCGGCCGCGGCAAGGGCAAGGCCGGGACCAACAGCTTGTCGAGCCAGGACCACGGCCGCATGGCGGTCAGCGGCGATCCCGCCGACGACTTCGCGCAGCGCGTGCCGTCCCTTCTCAACCTTGCGGCGACGGGCCCCTACGGACACTCGGGTGCCTACACCACGCTGGATGGGATGGTCCGCCACCACCTCAACGCGCAGATGGCGTGGGCCAACTACGACTACTCCCAGCTGGCTCCCGGCGTCCAGACCGGCGACACCTGGCCCAACACGCAGGAGCAGCTCTCGCACCTGATCACCTTCCGCAGCGGCGGCGGCACCACGATCGAGGACTACGTCTTCACCGACGCGCAAGTCGCCGACGTGGTCGCTTTCCTGCTTTCGCTGACCGACCCGGCGGTGCTGAGTCCGGCGGCGCTCGAGCCGTGGGTCCAGCGGCAGGACGGCTTCGACAGCCTGCTGCTCGAGGCTCACGACGGCGTCAACCCGCTCTAGTCCGGCCAGGAATACGAACGGGCCCCGGATCCAGTGGATCCGGGGCCCGTCTTTCTTTGGCGGCGCCGCTCGGGGCTCCGGCCTCGGCGCCGCGGGGCGGTCTAGCCTTCGTTGCCGCCGAAGTCGCGATCCATGACGGTCTTTCGGCCATCGGAGCGGGCGCTCTCGATCGCTTGATCGCACATCCGGCGCAAGATATCGGACACGGCCGGAGCGACGCTTCCGGAGGTGTTCATCCCCGACTTCGCCTTGATGTAGTTCTTGAGTTTGGAAACGATGACTAGGACTTCGTTGCTGGATTCAGGCATGGATCTCCTCGAAGGACCGGGGGTGCGGGCAAAACCCCGGACTGGGGGGCCCGCGCGGAGTGTAGTGGCTCCTGAGGCCACCGCCACCGCCGATTCGGGGCAAATCACGACTCCTCCGAGGCGGCTCCGGCCGACCTGGCGCTAGGCTGGCGGCCTCTTGATGCGTCCGCTCCAGCGAAT
>DASWJW010000283.1:0-4078 GCA_036396955.1 Planctomycetota bacterium | reverse complement strand
CCCTCACGCTCGAGATACCGCAGTAGCAGCTCAGCATCCTTCTGGTCGGTCTTGGCTCGTCCGCCGATGCTTTCCCGATACCGATTCAGCCGATAGCCGTCGATCACGTAGATCACGTGACCCAAGGCATGGGCTTCTTCCACCAAGGCCAGGTGGAAAGTATTTGTTGCCTCGACGCCGATCTGGATGGGGCCCCCCAAGGATCTGAGCCAACGGCGGATCACTGTCCGCTCATTGACCAGGGTTTCGATCCCGGACCTGCCCTGCAGGCACAAGACGATTTCAGCCTTGCTGACGTCGGCACCGATCCGCAGCGACTCAACCTGTTTTGCCATCTGAGAGTCTCCCGATTAACGTGGGCTTGCTTGTCGGGGCTCACCAGCGCTGGCTTGCCTGGATCGTGGGTCCGGTGATTGCACACCGGCCGATGGATTCCTTATCGGCGCTTAAGGTGAGGGGCGGGACGATCTCTTTACTTGTCTGTGCCTTACGGCCAGATGCGCAGTTCGTCCCTCCGCCCCGACAGGCTCTTTTCACCTGCCGTCGGGAAACATACAAGCGCAGACGGACCGGAGCCGCGAAGGGGTGCCGCGTGGGGAAGCGCGGGACTGGGCCCGCGATTCCCCATGCGGCTGTCCGGCGAGCCATTCGCGCAGACCGGTACCCGACCCGCCCCTCGCCGAAGCGAGCCTTTGTCCAAAGCCGAACTACCGCCGAGACGTGTACCGCTCCAGAAACGCCAGCACGTCCGCGTTCTCTTCGATCTGCTTCGACATCGGCGTGCCGACGCCGCCGGCGCCGTGGCCGGAGCGGGTGTCTACGCGGATCAGGATGGGGCGGTCGCCGGTCTGGGCGGCTTGAAGGGCGGCGGTGTATTTGAAGGAATGGAGAGGGTGCACCCGATCGTCGTGGTCGGCGGTGGTGACGAGGACGGCGGGGTAGCGCAGGCCGGGGCGGACGTTGTGGACCGGTGAGTAGGCGTGGAGTGTGCGGAAACCTTGCTCGTTGTCGGACATGCCGTAGTCGCCGGCCCAGGCGTAGGCGATGCCGAACTTGTGGTAGCGGAGCATGTCGAGCACGCCGACCGCCGGCGTGGCTGCGCCGAACAGGTCGGGGCGCTGGTTCACGACGGCGCCGACCAGCAGGCCGCCGTTGGAGCGGCCCTTGGCGGCTAGCTGTGCGGGCGTGGTCACGCCTTCGCGAATCAGGAATTCGGCGGCCGCGATGAAGTCGTCGAACACGTTCTGCTTGTTCGCGAGCATGCCGGCCTCGTGCCAGGCCTCGCCGTACTCGGTGCCGCCGCGCAGGCTGACCTGCGCGTAGACGCCGCCGCGCTCCATCCACACCAGGTTCGGCACCGAGAACGTGGGTGTCAGCGGATTGGCGAAGCCGCCGTAACCGTACAGCAGCGTCGGCGCGGGTCCCGCCGGCGTCTTCTTGTGGCGGCTGATGAACATCGGCACGCGCGTGCCGTCCTTCGACTGGAAGAACACCTGCTCGGTCGTGAAGCCCTCCGCCGTGAACGCGACCTGCGGCGGATTGAACGGCTCGGTGGCGCCGCGCACGACGTCGTGGCGGTAGACCGTGCCCGGCCGGTTGAACGACTGGAAGCTGAAATACAGCGACGGGTTCGCCACCGAGCCGCGCAGGTCGCTGACCGTGCCGGGGCCGGGCAGGGCGATTTCCCCGAGCGGCGCACCCTTCGCGGTGAAGCGTGCGAGCCGGCTCGCCGCATCGTGCAGGTAGCTCACGACCATGTGCCCGCCGAGCAGCTTGGCGTCGAGCATCACGTCGGCAGACTCGGGGACCACTTCGCGCAGCACCGCCGCACCGCGCCGGCGCAGGTCGAACGAGACGATGCGATAGCGCGGGGCGCCGGCGCTGGTGCGGAAATACAGCACCGGGCCGGCGTTGCCGGCGAAGTAGTACTTGCCGTTCCAGTCGCCGACCAGCTGGCGCGACGGCGCGTCGAGTTGGGGCCGCCCCGGATCGCGCAGGTCCTTCACCAGGACCTGCTTCTCCCCGTCCTCGGTCTGCTCGACGTAGATCAGCAGGTAGCGGCCGTCGTCGCTGGGCTCGCCCCAGACGAACCACTTCGGCTCGCCGGAGCGCTCGTAGACCAGTACGTCGTCCTTCTGCGCCGAGCCGAGTCGGTGAAAGTAGACCTTCTGGTGCGTGATCTCGCGCGGGGCGCCCGGCTCGTTGCCGGGCGGATCGGGGAAGCGCGAGTAGAAGAAACCGCTGTTGCCGCCGCGCCAGAAGATCCGCGAGAAATCGAAATTGAAATTGACCCCGGCGACGCGGTCGGGTAATTGCCTGCCGGTCGCCACCTGCAGCACGCGGTATTCGACCCAGTCCGTGCCGCCGGACTGCACGGCGTAGGCCAGGTGCCGGCCATCCGGCGACAGCTTCCAGTCCACCATCGCCTCGGTGCCGTCGCCGGACCAGGCGTTGGGGTCCAGCAGCACGCGCGGCGCGCGGTCCGGGGCGTCCTGCACATAAAGCACCGGCTGGTTCTGCAGCCCGTCATGGCGCGTGTAGACCCGCGCGCCCGAGGGCGCAACCCGCGGCGGGCTGTAACGCTCGTAGCTCCACAGCTCGCCCAGGCGCTGCCGGATCGAGCCGCGCGCCGGCAGGGCGGCCAGCAGCGGCCGCGACAGCGCGTTCTGCGCCTCGACCCAGGCGCGCGTCTCGGCCGAGCCGAGGTCCTCGAGCCAGCGGTAGGGATCGGCGACGCGAGTGCCGAAATAATCGTCGACGGTGTCACCGCGGGCCGTCGCCGGGTACCGCAGGCCGCTGGCGGGCAACGTCGCGCAGGCTGCGACGAGCAACGCGAGCGCCGTCGCCGGGGGTGAAAAGCCGGGATTCGCTTCGCTCATCCCAGCCTACTCGGCTGCAACCCGCAGGCCGAGGTCCTCGCTGCGCGTGGCCGCGGGGCTGTTGCCGCGGCCGAAGGAGCGCAGCGAGTTGGGACGCGCGCGCCAGCTGCCGCCGCGGATCACGCGCAAGGTGCACCCGGGCAGCTCGAGGGCGCTGCCATTGGTCGGCGCTCCGTGGTACGAGTCGCGCCAGCAGTCCTGGACCCACTCCCAGGCGTTGCCGGCCATGTCGTAGAGGCCGAACGCGTTCGGCTCGAAGCTGCCCACCGGCGCCAGTCGCGCGAAGCGGTCGTCGCACTCGGCGCCGGACAGCTTGGGATTCTTCTTCAGCGCGGACAAGTCCGCGCCGTTGCCGTAGCGGCACTGCAGGCGGCGGTCGCCGCCCCAGTAGCGCGCGCTGGCGGTACGCGCGCGGATCGCGAATTCCCAATCGCTTTCGCTCGGCAGGCGGTAGCGGCGGCCGGTGCTCGCGCCGAGCCAGGTCGCGTAGGCCTGCGCGTCGTTCCAGTTCACGTTCACGACGGGCGCGCGCGCCGCCGGGCCCGTCGCGGGACCCGCCCTGGCCGCCGGGCAGGCCTTGGCCGAGACGCAGGCCTGCCACTCCGTCACGGTGACCTCGTTGCGGCCGATGGCGAAGGCCTTTGCGATCCTGACCGTGTGCGGCGGGCCCTCCCAGGCATTGCCGATGTCCGCCGGCTGCGCGCCCATCTGGTAGCTGCCGGCGGCCAGCGGAATCATCTGCGGACAGTGCGGACAATCCCGGAACGCCGACAGTGGCGCCATCTGCGCCACCGGCACGAGCTTCGACGTCGCGGGCGGCTTGGTGGCCGGCGCGGGTTTCGTTGCCGGCGCCTGCGTCTTCGGTGCCGGCGTCACCGCCTTGGCCGCCGGCGCCTTCGGTTCGGTCGCAGGCGCGGATTGCGCCTGCTTGCCTGCCGCAGCGTCGGGCTCGGCTTTCGGTTCGGGCGACGGCAGAGCTGACTTGGGCGGTGTCGAGTCGCTCGTCGACTGCGCCGGGGCCACCACGACCGCAGGTGGCTCGACCTTCGCGGCAGGCTGGACTTTCGCGTCCGGCGCCGGAGCGGTCTGCGGCGCGCGCGCGGCCGTGTCGGTCTCAGGCACCTCTTCGCGTATCAGCAGCAGCGCCGCGCCGGCGATGGCGGCAAACGCGACCGCGCCGATGGCCGCATACCGCGGCC
>DASWJW010000282.1:0-9030 GCA_036396955.1 Planctomycetota bacterium | reverse complement strand
CCTACGGTGCTTTCGTCGAGATCGAAGACGGCATCGACGGCCTGCTGCACAACACCGACTTCCACTGGACGCGCAAGATCCAGCACCCGAGCGAGATGGTCCGCAAGGGCGACCGGATCCAGTGCGTGGTGCTGGCGGTGGACCGCGAGAAGCAGCGCATCTCGCTGGGCATGAAGCAGCTGACCAAGAACCCTTGGGAAGACTACATTCCGGCCAACTACCACGTCGGCGACGTGATGGCGGGAACGCTGACCAAGAACATCTCCTCGGGCGCCTTCGTCAAGCTCGAAGAGGAACTGGAAGCCTTCATGCACTACTCCACGCTGCCGCACGAGTGGCAGGGCGACCCGGAAGGACACTGCATCCCGGGCCTCAAGTGCGAGGTTCGCGTCACCCGCGTCGATTGCGGCGAAGAGCGCATCGGCCTGGCGTTCCTGCACGCCGACTTCGAGGAGAACGACGACGTCATCGCCAAGTGGAACGAGGCGCAGGAGCGCAAGAAGGCGCGCAAGGCCGCCAAGGAAGCCAAGAAGAAGGACGGCGACGACGATGACGGCGACGACGACGGCGAGCATGCCGCGGACGGGCCGGACGAGGTCGAGGCCCCCGAAGGCGCATTCGGCAAGCCGAGCAGCATGCAGAAATCGGCACCGGACGACGCGGACGACGCGGACGACGACGCACCGGCTCCGGCCGCTGCGATCATCAAGACGCCGGCGCCGGCTCCGGCGGTGGAAGCAGCTCCGACCGAGGAGAAGGCCGCCGAGCCGCAGGGCTGAATTCCTTGCGGATGCACCGAGAGCTCGCTCGTCGAGCCCCGCAGGCCGCCCACGGAGTCCGTTCCGTGGGCGGCATTGCGTTGGCGGGGCTGTTGTGCGCCGCGACGACGGCTTGCGCGGTCTTCGGCGGCGACGCCGCGCCCGCGGGCGCCGGTCCAGGCGCGCCGCCGGACCAAGCTGGAGCGCCGGCGGATCCGGCCGCCGGACTCGCTGCGGAGCCGCGGGCCGAAGGACTCCCCAAGTCGCACCGCGCCGACGCCGATCTCATCGAAACGCAAGGACGGCTGGGACGCGAGGTGCTGCGCGCGCGCGCCTTCGAGCTGAGCCTGGGGGAGAGTTCCCGATTGGCGGTGCCGGAAGGCCCGAGCACGCTCGGCGACACCGTGGCGGTGCGGATCGAGATCTTCAACCGGCTCGGCCGGCCGTTCGAATTGTTCGAGACCGCGCAGGGACTGACTCTGGAACTCGACTTCGAAATCGACCGCTGGCTGCCGCAGGGCGACCACGACCGCGTGTACGCGCGCCGCGTGGTGCGCCTGACCGAAAGCGTGGCCCTCGAACCGGGCGCGGCGTACGACGAGTACGTCGAGATCCCGCTGCTCGAGCATGGCGACCCCGCCAGCTTGTGGAAGGTGAGCTTGTCGGCGCGGCTGCGCTTCGACGGCGCCCGGTTCGGCGAGCGGCAGATTCCCGCCCACCAGGCAATCTTGCAGCCGGGGAGTTTCCTCGCGTTTCCCGAGGGCTGGGAGGCTTATCGAACGGATCCGCTCGACGGTCTGCGGCGCGCCGCGGCGCTGCCCAACGCCAGCGTCGACCGTCACCTGCTGGTGTGCGCGGCGCTGTTGCCGCCGGCCCAGCGGAGCGCCGGCATCGAAGACCTGATCGCTGCGCTCGAGACCGCGCCGAACGAGCGGCGCGCGCGTACGATCGGCGCCGCACTGGCCTGGCTCACCGGCGCGGAACCGAGCGTCTCGGCGAGCGCATGGCGGACTTGGCTCGAACAAGGCAGCGCAGCGCCCCGATGAGCAAGACCGACGCGGACCCCTTGCCGGCTCTGGAAAGGCTGGCCTCCGAAATCGTCAGCCGCGACGAGCTCGTACGGCGGCTGCAGGAGTCGCGCGCCGCGGGAACGCGGCTGCGCGTCAAGTTCGGCATCGACCCGACCTTCACCGACGTGCACATCGGCCACGCGGTGCCGATCCGGGTGTTGCGGCGCTTCCAGGAGCTGGGCCACCTGCCCGTGCTGATCCTCGGCGACGCCACTGCCCGGCTCGGCGACCCGACCGGCCGCAACGACCAGCGGCCGCAGCTCTCCGCCGAAGAGGTCGAACACAACGCCGGCACCTACCTCGAGCAGATCGGCCGCATCCTCGATCTCGCCGCCGGCGCTTGTGAGATCCGCCGCAACAGCGAGTGGTTCGGGGCGATGGACTTCTTCGACGGCCTCAAGCTGGCCGCCCGCGGCACGATCGCCCGCCTTCTGGAGCGCGACGACTTCCGCAAGCGGATGCAGGAGAACCGCCCGGTCCACCTGCACGAGATGATGTACCCGCTCATGCAGGGCTGGGATTCCGTGCAAGTCCGCGCCGACGTCGAACTCGGCGGCAACGACCAGCTCTTCAATCTTCACATGGGGCGCCTGCTCCAGGAGCGCGAAGGGCAGCGGCCGCAGGTCTGCTTCACGACGCCGCTCCTGCTCGGCACGGACGGCCGCAAGATGTCGAAGACCTATGGCAACCACGTGCCGCTCACGGCTTCGGCCGACGATGTCTACGGCAAGGTAATGAGCCTGTCCGACGAAGGCATGGCCGAATGGTTCCGGCTGGCGAGCGACGTGCCGCCTGCCGAAGTCGAAGAACTGCTGGCGGGCCACCCGCGCGCCGCCAAGGACCGGCTCGCGCGCGAAGTCGTGGGCTGGGTCCACGACGCCGTCGCCGCCGAGGCCGCCGCCGCCGAATTCGAGCGCCGGTTCAAGCACGGGGAGCTTCCGGCCGAAATTCCGGCGGTCCTCGTGGCCGCCGGCGAATACGGTCTCCCGCTGCTGCTCAAGACCGCCGGACTTGCGTCCAGCACGAGCGAGGCGCGGCGTCTGGTGGAACAAGGCGGCGTGCGGATCGACGGCGAAACCGTCAAGGACGTGGCCTTGACGATCGTGTTCGACAAGGGCGCGGCGGCGCGCCTGGTGCAAGCCGGCAAGCGGCGCTTCGCGCGCATCAGCGCGAGCTAGCGCCGGCAAGGCGAAGGGAACGGCGCGATCGGCGGAAAGCGCCGCTGGCCGCCGGACGGCTCGTTGCCGCCGACGTAGCCGAGCGCGGCAAGGGTCGCGGCCTCTTCGTCGGTCTTGTCGGGCGCGTAGCGATCGGCGAGCGGTGAGATCAGCATGCGCAGGTCCTGATCGCGCGCAGCCGCGAAATCGCGGCAGAACGCATCGATTGCGGCCTGCCGGCCCGGATCGTCCGGCGCCAAGGGCGGCCCGAGTTCGCGCGGGTCGGCGTCGCGGTCGTAGACCTCGAAGACCGGTCGGCCGCCGGCATCTTCGAGCGGGCGGCTCACCAGCCGCCGTTCGCGCAGCAGCGCCTGGCGGTCGAATTCGAGCGGCCGGATCACGGTGAAGCGCTCGTCCCGCCACGCGTCGATCGGCTGCGGACCCGCCACGATCCGGCCGAGCGCGCTGACCTTGGCTTCGCCGCCGCCTTCGATGGCCGTGCGCAGGGAGCGGCCGCGCGCTTCAGGCAGCGCGCCGTAGCCGGCGTAGTCGAGGATCGTGGGCGCGAGGTCGTAGGCGCGCGCGAGCGCGGCCGGGCGCGCACCGGCGCGGTCGCCCGCGGGAAGCTTGAGGACCAGCGGCACGCGCAGCTGCTCGGCGTAGAGCGTACTGCGGTGCCCGATGCCGCCGCGTTCGAAGAACTCGTCGCCGTGGTCCGCGGTGAGCACCAGCAGGGTGTCGTCCCACACGCCGGCGTCCTTGAGCGCTTGCACCACCGCCCCGACGTGGCGGTCGACCCAGTGGATCTCCGCGTCGTAGAGCGCGAGCGCGTGCCGCAGATCGCGTTGGCTCAAGACCGGGCGCCGGTTCTCGCGGTCCCATACCCGCGGATCGAAATACCAGTTGCTGCCGTCGAGCCAGCCGCTGTAGTCGGGATCGAAGGCCGCGGCGAGTTCGGCCGGCGGCGTGTAGTCGTAGTGGACGTCGAAGTAGTGCAGGAACAGGAAGAACGGCTCCTTGCCCGCGTGCTCCGCGAGGAATTCCAGACCCAGTTCGTTGACCCGCGGCGAAGTCACGTCGCGGTGCGACAAGCGGTCGCGGAACGCGGCGACTTCGGCGGGCGCCAGCGGCTGGCCGCCCTGCGCGGTGCGCTCGGCGTTGAGCCGCGCAATCTCCGCGGCGATGCCGGCGGCGCTGGCCATTGCCGAGGTGTAGGAGTCGAAGCCGCGCCCGAAGCCGTACTTGGGATCGAGATAGGGACCGCTGTAGAAGCCCCCGGTTGTGTAGCCGGCATCCGCGAGTTCCTCGGGCAGGGTGGCGCGCAAGGGGTCGAGCCGGAAATCGTCGGCGCTCACTCCGTGGGCGGCGTCGTCCAGGCCCGTGAATATGCTCATGTGCGCGGGGAGCGTCCAGGACGAGGTGCTCCAGGCTTCGCCGAAGAGCACGCCGACGGCCGCGAGCGCGTCGATGTTGGGGCTGACCGGAAGGTCCGGCGCGAACTCCGCCTTGTGTCCGTAGCAGCCCAGGTGGTCCTGGCGCAGCGAATCGATGCTGATGAGCACCACGTTCACGCGCGGCGGCTCGTCGCCGCACGCCGGGACGAAGAGCGTGCCGGCCAGCAGGGCGGCGAGCGCGCGGGAGGAATTGGACATGGGGCTCAAGGCAGACACGGTTCGGGAAGCGGCGCCAGGAAACGGAGCGGAGAGGCGGCCGCCGGCCCGGCCATGGCGTAGCCGAGGGCGGCGAGAGCCTGCATATCGTCTTCTCCGGGCGGCGGCAGGGCCACCGGCGTGGTGCCCGCCCAGGCGGCGCGGCGCTGCTCGGCGCACCGGAAATCGCCGCAGAAGTCGCCCAGGGCCGCACTGCGCCGCGGATCCTCGGCGGCGAGCGCCACGCGTTCGCGTTCGCGCCGGCCGGTGACGAAGACGAAGTGCCGGGGCGTGCCGTCGACGGCGCGCTCCTGGCGAACCCGCAAGCTGTCCGCGCTGCTGGCCTGCGGATCGATCTCGAACCGGCGGAGGACCGCGCGGTCGCCCCGCCGCCAGCCGTCGCGAATGTTCAAGTGGTGGCGCGCCGGCTCGTGGGCGATCAGCCGTTGCAGGACCGGGCGGTCGGAGCCGCGGTCGTTCTCGACCAATTCGCGCAGCGACAGGCCCTCGACCGGGACACCGAAGCCCGCGACGCCCGCGTAGTCGAGCAGGGTCGGCGCCACGTCGACCAGGCCGACGCTCGTGCGAACCCGGAGGCCGGGCGGCGTTTCGCCCGGAACGCGCAGCAGCAAGGGCACGTGCGTGAGTTCGCTGAACAAGGTGCTGCGGTGGCCGATCCCGCCGTGTTCGAAGAATTCGTCGCCGTGGTCCGCGGTGACGCAGACCAGCGTCTCATCCGCCAGACCGAGCTCTTCGAGCGCGCCGAGCACGGCGCCGACGTGGCGGTCGACCCAGTGGATCTCGGCGTCGTACAACGCCATCACGTGCCGCAGGTCGCGCTCGCCGATGCGGCGCTCGCCGCTCATGACGTCGCGGACGCGTTCGTCCTTGTACCAGTTGTCGCCGTTGAAAGGGCCGCGGTAGCCAGGATCGAAGCGTTCGCCCAGCCCCGCTTCGGCGCGGTCGGGGATGTAGTCGTAGTGGACGTCGAAATAGTGCAGGAACAGGAAGAAGGGCGTTCCAGGAGTCTGCCCGCGCAAGAACGCGAGCGCGAGTTCGTTCACTCGCGGCGAAGTGATGTCCCAATGGGCGAACTGGCCCACCAGGATGCGCTTCTCGGCGTCGTCGAGCGGCGATCCGCCGGCGGCGATCCGTTGCAGTTCGAAGGCCCGGATCTGCTCCGTCTTGCTCTCCGGACTCGCCATCGCGGATTCGTAGCGGTCGAAACCGCGCCCGAATCCATAGCGCGGATCCAGGAACGGGCCGCTGTACACACCGGCGGTCGCGTAGCCCGCGGCCTGGAAGACTTGCGCGAGGGTCGGGCGGTCGGGGTGCAGCGCGAACTCGTCGGTCTCGACGCCGTGCAGCCGCGGGGACACGCCGGTGAGCAGGCTGACGTGGGCCGGGAGCGTCCAGGACGTCGGTGACCACGCGGCGTCGAAGACCGCGCCTTCGGCACCGAGCAGGTCGAGGTTGGGCGAAACCGCGATCTCCGGCGCGAACTCGGGCCGGTGCCCGGCGATGCCCAGGCGGTCCTGGCGCAGCGAATCGATGCTGATCAGGAGCACGTTCCGGCGCGCGCCGCCGGAGCCGCCGCACGCAACCGGAAGCACGGCGAGCGCGGCGGCGCCGAGGAGGGTGATTCCGGCCGCGCGGGCCCGGGCGGTCCGGTGCGTGCGCATCGGCGTTCAGCGGCCCTGGCCGTCGGCGGCCGCTGCCGGCGCGGGGAACAGGGTGTAGGGAACCTCGATCCACTCCTGCTCGGGGTGCTCCGTGCGCAGTCGCAAGGTGCCGTTCACGATCGCCGCAGGGGCAGGTCCGGTGCGGGTGAGCACGACCCGCCACTGGCGCCCCTCGACGAGGGTCTCGAGGTCCGCCGCGACCGCCGCGGGCGCGACTTCGCCGGCGTCGAATTCCAGACGCGGCGCGGCCATGCGCTCGCCGGCCGGCCGCAGCTGCACGCGCAGGCTCGCGCTCACCGGCCCGGGTTCGCCATGCAGCAGAAGCCGTTTGGGGGCCCACCCGAGGTCGGGTTCGACCCGGCCCATGACCCAGAAGCGCACCGGCGGCGCGTCGGGAAGATCGGTGCGGAACCGGAATTCGCGTTGAAAGGGTCCGTAAGGCAGCTCGGGTGGAGCCGTCACGTGGATGCGCCAGGCGAAAGTCGTGCCGACTTCGATGCGTTCCTTGGCGATGTCCCACCCGTCGACCTGGGCGGGGAGGTCCAGGCCGAAGGAGTCGACGTCGTGGGCCAGGAGCGTCACGGCGCCGCTCGCACGGTCGTGCGGACCGATCTCCCCGAGATCGAGCGACCACGGCTCGAGCTGGAAGGGCGTGAAGATGTCGACGGCGTACTCGAGCAGCAGCGCGTCGCCGCCGTCGTGGTGCACCGCGAAGGAGCCGATGCGCCGCGAGATCGGCTCGCGAAAGCGTGAAGTGTCGACCCGCATGTGCAGAAGCGCGCGCTCTCCCGGCGCGAGCACCAGGTACATGCCGTCGGGATCGATCGCCACGCGGTCGCCGGGAGCGGCGCGCGCGGGCAATTCGAGTTCAGCCGTTTCGCAGCCGCAGCTCAAGGGGCCGATGCGGGTGAGCGTGAGCGGCGCCGCACCCGTGTTCTGCAATTCGAAGCTGCCCGCACCGCGGCCGCCGAAGGGAATCGGTTCGAATTGGAGGATTCCCGGAACGACGAGGAGCGCGCCGGACCTGGCCCGGGCGGCGCCCGACTCGATGGCGGCGGGTGCGTCGTCGCCGCAGGCGGTCCCGCCCAGCAGGCCCAGCGCTCCGAGCACGAGCGGGGCGGCGGAGCGCGCGCGCCGCGCGCGGAATCCGGCGCGGCCGGCGGCGAATGTCCTGGCCCTTCGATGCATGCTGCCGTGTGTATCCTACGCGGCCCGCGCGAGGCAGTTTCCGCCAATCCGCGTCCTTCCCATGGTCGAACCCTACCCGCTCGTCGCCGCCGCAGACCCTCCGGTCCACGCCGCCCTGGTCGCCGAACTGCACCGCCAGGAGGTGCAGATCGAACTCATCGCCAGCGAGAACCACACCAGCCCCGCGGTGCTCGAAGCACTCGGTTCGGTGCTCACCAACAAGTACGCGGAAGGCTATCCGGGCCGCCGCTACTACGGCGGCTGCGAACACGTCGACGTGGTCGAGGAACTCGCCCGCGAGCGGCTCAAGGCGCTGTTCGGTGCCGCGCACTCCAACGTGCAGCCGAGCAGCGGTTCGCAGGCCAACCAGGCCGCGCTGCTCGCGATGGCGGCGCCGGGGGCGACGATCCTGGCGATGGAACTCAACCACGGCGGCCACCTCTCGCACGGCCATCCCAAGAACGCTTCGGGGATCTACTACAAGTTCGCCCACTACGGCGTCGACCGCGAAAGCGAACGAATCGACTACGACGCGGTCGCGGCGCTCGCGCGCGAACACCGACCGGCGGTCTTGATGGCCGGCGCGAGCGCGTACCCGCGCGTGATCGACTTCGAACGCCTGGCCGCGATCGCCCACGAAGCCGGCGCGAGCTTCCTGGTGGACATGGCGCACATCGCGGGGCTGGTCGCCAGCGGCCACCATCCTTCGCCGGTGCCGCACGCGGACGTGGTCACCATGACCACGCACAAGACGCTGCGCGGCCCGCGCGGCGGCGCGATCGTCTGCAGCGCCGAGTGGGCCAAGAAGATCGATTCGGCGGTGTTTCCCGGCATGCAGGGCGGCCCGTTGATGCACGTGGTCGCGGCCAAAGCGGTGGCTTTCCAGGAGGCCCTCGAGCCGGGCTTCCGCGACTACCAGGAACGCGTGCTCGGCAACGCGAAAGCGCTCGCCGACGGCCTGACCGGGCGCGGCTACCGGCTGGTGAGCGGCGGCACCGACAACCACCTGCTGCTCGTCGACTTGCGTGGCCCGAAAGGTCCCGGGATCACCGGGCGGACCGCCGAAGACACGCTGCACCGGGCTGGAATCACGGTGAACAAGAACCTGATTCCCTTCGACCCCGAGAAGCCGATGCAGGCGTCCGGAATCCGCTTGGGGACGCCCGCGGTGACGACCCGGGGCTTCGGCGCGGCCGATCTGCGCCGGGTCGCCGGCTGGATCGACGACTTGCTGCGGGCCCCGGACGACGCGGCGGCGCTCGCTTCGGTGGGGGAGGCGGTTGCGGCGCTCTGCCGCTCCAAACCGATCTACCCCGACCTGGCAGCGGCCGCGGTCTAGCCGCCGAGGTGCGCGGCGAGGCGCTCGCGGTCGGGTGCCGGAAGCACGCCGCGCTCGGTGATCAGCGCGCGGACCAGCGCGGCGGGGGTCACGTCGAAAGCCGGATTGGAGACTGCAACACCCGGAAGGTAGGACCCGGAGTCGCCGGTGCCGCGGATTTCAGCGGCCGCCCGCTCTTCGATCGGAA
>DASWJW010000281.1:0-2862 GCA_036396955.1 Planctomycetota bacterium | reverse complement strand
GCGGCGCACGCAGGCCGAGGACGGCCCGGGCGGGGAACGCGTGCACCGCGGCCTGACCGGCTACCTCTTCGACCCCGACCAGCAGTAGGCGCGGTCTTCAGTCGACTTGCAGCCAGAGCGCCTTCAGATAGGCGCCTTCGGGGAAGTCGAGCCGGCAAGGGTGGTCGGGGCCGGCTCCGGTCGTCCGCAGCAAGCGCGCATTGCGGCCGGTCCCGCGCGCAGCCCGGCGTACCAACTCCTGGAACTCATCCAGCGGCAGCATGCCCGAGCAAGAGCAGGTCAGCAGCAGTCCGCCCGGCTTCACCCGGCCGATGCCGAGCTTGTTGAGGTCGTGGTAGCGCGACTCGGCGTCTTCCGTGTCGCGGCGGCTGCGCAGGAACTTGGGCGGGTCGAGGACCACCACGTCGAAGCTCTGGTCGCTGCGCTGCAGCGTGCGCAGGTAGGAGAAGGCGTCGGCGTGCACGAAACGCAGGTTCTTGCGCGCGGCGCCGAGGCGCTCGCTGTTCAAGTTGGCGTTGCGCTGGGCCTGCGCGACCGCGACTTCGTCGAGGTCGATCGCGAGGACCTCGGTGGCGCCGTGCCCCGCGGCGTTGAGCGCGAAGCCGCCGGTGTAGCAGCAGACGTCGAGCACGCTCCGGCCCGCGCAGAGCGTCGCAAAGCGGGCGCGGTTCTCCCGCTGATCGCAGAAAAAGCCGGTCTTGTGGCCGCCGCGGAAGTCGACTTCGAAGCGCAGTCCGTGCTCCTCGATCTTGACGCTCCACGGGCAGTCCGCCGAGGTCTTCTCGAAGACGTTCTCGTACTCGGCGTCGGCGCTGGCGGTGTCGAACGAGAGCCGCCAGTGCGGCGCGTCCAGCGCTGCCGCGAGGATCGGCTGGGCGAGTTCCCAAAGGTGCTCCGCGGTCGCCGTGTAGATGGTCGCGGAGAGCACCGGACCGTAGCGGTCGACCACCAGGCCGGGGAAGTCGTCGCCTTCGGCGTGCAGCACGCGGAACGACTGCGCGCCGGCCAGCTCCGGAGTCGCGAGCCGGCGCGCGACGGCGGCGGCGGCGCGCTCCCGCACCCATGCATCGTCGGCCGGTTCCGCGCCGCGGCGCAGCAGGCGCACGGCGATCGCCGAGCGGGGGTGCCAGAGGCCCCAGCCGACCAGGCCGCCGTCGCGGTCGAGCACGGCCACGCGTCCGGCGGCGCGCAGGCCGGGTGAGGTGGCTGCGATCTGCTTGCGGAACACCCGCGGTCCGGGGGGCCACAGGCGCAAGCGCACCCAGTCCGTTCCCGCGGCGATCTGCGAAGAGGGGCCGTTCAAGCCTTCGCGCGCTTCCTTGCGCGGCCGAGCTGGCAGAAGCGGCGGTATTCCGCCGCGGTGAGGGGCATTACGCTCAAGCGCGAGTTCTTGACCAGGACGCACTCGGCGAACGCCGGATCCTTGCGCACGCTCGACAAGGGCACCGGCTCGGCGAACGCGGCGGCGGCTTCGAGGACGACGCAGGACCAGTCGCCGTCCTCGGCGGTGGGGTCGGCGAAGGCTTCGCCGGCCACGACCGCCGTGCCGAGCGCGGCCTTGAGCTTGCCGGAGTGGTAGAAGACCACTTCGTCGCCCAGGCGCATGGCACGGAGGTGGTTGCGCGCCTGGTAGTTCCGCACGCCGGTCCATTCGGTCCTCCCGTCGGCGAGGAAGCACGCGAACGAATACTTGGTGGGTTCCTCCTTGACCAGCCAGCAGCCCATGCGGCGATTGTATCCTTGCCGCCGTGGCCTCCGACTCGGTGGATTACGCGGGACTCCGGCTCGAGGAGCTGAACTACTCCTCGTACCTGCGGGTGCCGGAATTGCTGGATTTGCAGCACGAGATCAGCGAGCCGCCGCACCGCGACGAGATGTTCTTCATCGTGATCCACCAGAGCTTCGAGCTCTGGTTCAAGGAGATCCTCCACGAGACCGACGTCCTCGTCGAATACCTGCAACGCGACAAGGTCAGCCGCGCGCTCAAGGTCGTCAAGCGGGTCGCGGCGATCCTGGCCAACCTCTCCGACCAGATCCAGCTGCTCGCAACTCTCACACCGGTCGAGTTCGCCGGTTTTCGCGACCGCTTGCGCCCGGCGAGCGGTTTCCAGTCGGTGCAGTTCCGCGAGATCGAATTCGCGTTCGGACTCCAGGACCGCTTCTTCCTCGAATTCTTCCGCAAGGACCCGCTGGCGCTGGCCAGACTGGAGGCGCGGCTGGGCGCGCCGTCCGTGTACGACGAATTCCTGGGGGCGCTGTCGCGCACCGGCGTGGCCGTTCCGGACGGATTGCTCCAGACCGGCGCCGTGGGGCCCCGGGAAAGCGACTCCGAGCTGGTCGAAGCGCTGTGCCAGCTCTACTGGGCGCCTGGCGAAAACTACCACTGGGTCCTGCTCTGCGAGGCGCTGCTCGACCTCGACACATTGTTCCGCAAGTGGCGCGCGGTGCACGTGCTGATGGTCGCGCGCACGATCGGCACGCAGAGCGGAACCGGTGGCAGCGCCGGCCACAGGTTCCTCGAGTCGCGCTTGCCGCACCGCTTCTTCCCCGAACTCTGGGAGGTCCGCAACGCCATCCACGCCCGCGTCGAGGGAGAGCGCGAGGGATGAGCGGCGTCCGCGATCTCGAAGGCCGGCATGCGCTCGTGTGCGGCGCGAGTGCGGGAATCGGCCGCGCCGCCGCGCTCGCTCTCGCGGCGCGCGGGGCGGCGGTCAGCGTGCTGGCCCGATCACGCGTCCGGCTCGCGGCTCTGCTGCCGGAGCTTCGGAGCGCCGGCGCCCCGCGAGCGGCGTCCGTGGCGGCCGACCTCGAGGATCTCGAGGCCTTGCGCGCAGCGGCCGAAGCGCTGGTCCGCGACCACGG
>DASWJW010000280.1:0-14711 GCA_036396955.1 Planctomycetota bacterium | reverse complement strand
TCCACGACGACCAGCACGGCACCGCGCTCATCACCGGGGCCGCGCTGATGAACGCGCTCGAGATCGCGGGCAAGCAGCTCGCCGACGTGCGCGTGGTGGTCAACGGCGCGGGCGCCGCCGCGGTCGCGTGCATGAACCTGGCGATCCGGCTCGGCATGACGCCCGAGAACGTGATCATGTGCGACAGCAAGGGCGTGCTCTACGAAGGCCGGACCGAGGGCATCAACGAGTACAAGGCGCCATTCCTGCGCAAGACCGGCTGCCGCACGCTCGCCGATGCGATGGTCGGCGCGGACGTCTTCGTCGGCGTCTCGGTCGGCAACGTGGTCGACGCGGACATGCTGCGCAGCATGGCGGCCAATCCGGTGGTGCTGGCGATGGCCAATCCCGACCCGGAGATCGACTACCCGGTCGCCAAGGCCGCGCGCCCCGACGTGATCATGGCGACCGGGCGCTCGGACTATCCCAACCAGGTCAACAACGTCCTCGGTTTCCCCTACGTGTTCCGGGGCGCGCTCGACGTGCAGGCGAGCTGCATCAACGACACCATGCTGCTCGCGGCCACGCGCGCGCTGGCCGAACTCGCCAAGGAGCCGGTGCCGGAAGCCGTGGCGCGCGCCTACGGCCTGGAACAGATCGACTTCGGGCGCGACTACTTCGTTCCCAAGCCGCTCGACCACCGCGTGATCCGGCGCGTGGCCGCGGCGGTCGCGCAGGCCGCGATCGACACCGGCGTCGCGCGCCGGCCGGTCGAGATGGAAGCCTACGTGCGCAAGCTCGGCGAGCGCCTCGGCGAAGAACGCGACTTGATGGACACGCTGGTCACGCGCGCCAGCAAGTCGCCGCGCCGCATCGGCTACCCCGAGGGCGAGGACGAGAAGTGCATCATCGCCGCCGAGGCCGTGGTGCAGGAACGCATCGCCAAGCCGGTCCTGATCGGCAACGACACGCGCATCCACGCTCTGGCGGCCAAGATCGGCGTCTCGCTGAACGGAGTCGCAATCGTCGACCCGGCCCGCTCCCCGGATCTCGCGGCCTACGGCGAAGAACTGGCGCGGATCCGCAGCCACCGCGGCCGCACGCTCGAAGAGGCGATGGAACAGATCGTCGACCCGGCCTTCTTCGGCTGCATGATGCTGCGCAAGGGCGACCTCGACGGCCTGGTCTGCGGCGTGACCCGCCAGGTACGCAAGTCCATGCCGCCGATCCTCAAGGTGGTGCCGTTGCGCGCCGGCGTGCGCCGCGCCGCCAGCATGACCATGGCGTTCACGCGCCGCGGCCTGGTGTTCCTGGCCGACACCGCGGTCAACATCGAACCCGGCGCCGAGGAACTCGCCGAGATCGCGATCCTCGCCGCCGACGAAGTGCGCTACCTCGGCATCGAGCCGGTGGTCGCCATGCTCTCGTTCAGCAGCTACGGCGGCACGCGGCACCCGCGCAGCGACATGGTGCGCCAAGCGGTCGAACTCGCGCGCCAAGAGGCTCCTGACCTGCTGATCGACGGCGAAATGCGGCTCGACGCGGCGATCGACCCCACCGTGCAAGCGCGCTATCCGTTGAGCCGCCTGCAAGGCCGCAAAGCCAACGTGCTGGTCTTTCCCAACCTCGAAGCGGCGAACATCGGCTTCAACATGATGCGCTACTACGCCGACGCTTCGCTGGTGGGCCCGATCATGCTCGGCCTCGAACGCCCCGCGCACATGCTGCAGCCGCACTCGGCGGGCGTGTCCGAAGTGGTGCGCTTGACCGCCATCGCGGTCCTCGACGCGCGCCGCGCGGAAACAGCGGTCGGCGTCGGCGTCTGAAGCCGCGCCTTGGCGCCGCCAGCGCGGTCGAAGCTATGCTCCGGCCCGCATGAAGGCGCCTCCTGTGGCCGCCGCCGGCCCCGCGGCGGAACTGAGGTTCCGCTGGCCGTGGCGGCCCTATCAGCAGCGCGTGCTCGCGGCGGTCGAGTCGCACCTGCGCGACCGGCGCTTGCACGTGGTGGCGGCGCCGGGAGCCGGCAAGACCACGCTCGGTCTCGAGGTCTTCCGCCTGCTCGGCGACCCGGCGGTGGTCCTGTCGCCGACCCGCACCATCCGCGACCAGTGGCTGCGGCGGCTGCGCGACTTCCTTCCCGAAGGCGCGCCGGAGCCGGACTGGACCAGCGACGACCTGGCGCGGCCCGCTTTCTTCACTTCGGCGACCTACCAGGCGCTGCATGCCCGCACCCGCGTGGAAGAGGCCGAGGACGAAGCACCCGACGACGACGACGACGCGGGGAGCGGTGCGGCGCCGAGCGCCGACGAGCTGCACCGGGTTGTGGCGCAGCTCAAGCAGGCCGGCGTGCGCACGCTGATCCTCGATGAAGCCCACCACTTGCGCCAAGAGTGGTGGCGGGCCTTGCGCCGCCTCGCCGAGGGCCTGCCGGGAGTCCGCCTGGTCGCGCTGACCGGCACCCCGCCCTACGACGCCGCAGGCCGCGAATGGACGCGCTACCAGGAGCTTTGCGGACCGATCGACGAAGAGATTTCGGTCCCCGAGCTCGTCCGCGCGGCCACGCTCGCGCCGCACCACGACTTCGTCTGGGCGGTGCAGCCCGGAGAGAGCGAAACCGCCGCGGTGCGCGACTACGACGCCGCGGTCGCGCAGCTCTGCACCGAGCTCACCGGCGACGCGGGCTTCTTGTGCGCGCTCGACCTGCACCCGTTCGTGCGCGGCGCCGAGCCTGATCCGGCCGAAGTGCTCGAAGACCCCGAATTCGCGACCGCGCTCCTGGTCCACCGCGAAGCGCTGGGCCTGCGCCAGCCCAAGCCGCTGCTCGCGCTGCTCGGCTTGCGCCGCCGCGAGCTGCCGCCGCTGACCCGGCGCTGGTGGCAGGTGCTGTTGCGCGGCTGGCTGCTCGGCGGCGGATGGCTGCAGGACCCCGAGCTCCAGGAGCACCGCCGCAAGTGGATCCGGCGCCTGCGCGACGAGGGCTTGCTGCGGCGCCAGGAGTTGCGCCTGCTGGAATCGCCGCCGGTCAAGGCGCGGCTGCAGCTCTCGGTCGCCAAGATCACCGCGTGCCTCGACATCCACCGGCTCGAGCGCGAGCAGCGCGGCGCGGAACTCCGCATGGTGGTGCTCACCGACTACATCCGCGACGAGGGCCTCGACCACGAACATCCCGAAGGCCCGCTGCGGCTCGGCGCTTGGCCGGTGTTCCGGAGCCTCGCCAAGGCCGCCGATCCGGCCGCCGCGCCGTCGCTCGCGCTGCTCACCGGCCGCCTGGTCGTGCTGCACCGCTCGCGCCTGCAGCAGCTCTGCACGCAGATCGGCGCGCGCGCCGAGCACATGGAAACCCAGGAGCTCGCACCGCTGCCCGGGTTCCTGCGCGTGCGGCTGGGCGGCGGCACGCTGGTCCGTGCGCTGACCGCGCTGCTCGAGGACGGTTCGCTCGGAGTCCTGGTCGGCACCCGCGCGCTGCTCGGCGAGGGCTGGGACGCGCCGTCCGTCAATTCGCTGGTGCTGGCGAGCTTCGTCGGCTCCTTCGTGACCACCAACCAGATGCGCGGCCGCGCGATCCGCGTCGACCGCAAGCATCCGCGCAAGGTGGCGAGCATCTGGCACGTCGCGGCGATCGACCCCGAAAGCGAGTCGGGCTGGAGCGATTGGCAGGATCTGCAGGAGCGATTCCGCGCCTTCGTCGGCCTGTCGGGCGACGGCGCGCGGATCGAGAGCGGGCTGGCGCGGCTGCAGCTGCCGGCACCCGACGCGGAGGACGGCTTCGACGCGCTCGACGCCGAGACCCGCCGGCGGCACCGCGCACTCGGCCAGCTCGCCGCCGCCTGGAAGAATGCGCTGGAGCGCCCCGGCGAAGGCCGCGTGGCTCCAGCAGTCCGCGCCGCCCACCCGCCGAGCTGGCGCGGCGTGCACTTCCGCCGCACCTTGGCCGCGCTGCTGGTCGAGGCCTTCTTCCTGTTCGCGTTCGTTCAGGCCCAGGCGCTGCGCGGTGCGGCAACGGGAGGCAACTGGCGGGCAGCGGGGTTGGCGCTCGCCTTCGCCACCGTGCTCGGCGCGCTCGCGGCCGCCCCGAGACTGCTGCACTGCGCGTGGTTGTTCCTGCGCCACCTGCCGGTCGACGGCAGCTTGCACCAGATCGGCCTGGCGCTGCGCGACGCACTGTGCGCATGCGAAGTCCTCGAGACACCGGTCAAGCAACTGCGCGTGATCGCCCGCACGCTCCCCGACAAGACCGCGCTGGTCTACTTGCGCGGCGGCAGCTTCTACGAGCAGTCCTTGTTCGCCGACGCCCTGGCCGAGATCGTGCAGCCGGTCGCCAACCCGCGCTACTTGCTCAGCCGCCGGCGCCGCCGCCGGATCGGCGCCCGCACCGACTGGCACGCGGTGCCGGCCCAGCTCGGCACCAACAAGGAGCGAGCCGAACTGCTCCTGAACCGCTGGCGCCTCCGCCTGGGCGAAACCGCCGACTTGATCTACACGCGCAGCCCCGAAGGCCGCGCGGTGCTGCTCGCCGCGCGCAGTCGCGCCTTCGCCAACGCGACGGCGCCCGCGGTCGAGCGCGCGGACCGCTGGCAGTGAGGCGCAGGAGCGCTGGGGCGCCCGGCGTTCAGGCCGAGTACCCGAGACTCTCGGCCAAGTAGGGATCGCGCGCGGGGACCGCGCTCTGCTTGCCGAGCGCGTGCAGCGCCAGCAGGAAGAAGAAGGCCACGAAACCGCCGATCGGCACGAGCTCCCAAACGCCGAAGCGCGGACCGCCGTCCATGAGGGGCGGACCCATCAGCAGGTAGAGATCGATCAGGTGGCCGGCCAGCACGACCCAGGCGATTCGGTTGAGCACCTTCGCGTTGCGCTTGGTGGCCCGCGGCAGCAGCACCAGGAACGGCACCAGCCAATTGAGCGCCAGGTTCACCGGCGTGAGGCTTGCCCAGGCGCCCTCCTTGCGCGCCAGGTACCAGACCGTCTCCTCGGGGATGTCGGTGTACCAGATCAGCACGTACTGGCAGTACCAGATGTACACCCAGAAGATCGAGAACGACAGCAGCAGCTTGCCGAGATCGTGCAGGTGCTCCTCGCGCAAGGCGCCACCGAGCGCGCCGGCGCGGTGCATCGCGAGGAGCAGGACGATCGCCACCGCGAGCCCCGCACTGGCGAGGCCGGCGAGGGTGTACAGCGTGTAGATCGTGCTGAACCAGTGCGGTTCGAGCGACAGCATCCAGTCGAAGCTCGCGAGCGACCAGGTGATGGCGAAAGCCGCGAAGAACGCCGCGGCGGTGATCAGTTCGCGGCGGCGGGAGCGCGCGCTGCTGCCGGCCTGGTCCTGCTGGCGCGCCTGCAGCGCGAAGACGCGCGCGAATCCGGTCCAGACCAGGAAGACCGCGAGCAGCCGCACCGCGAAGGCCGGCGTGTTCAAGTAGCCGGTCTTGCCTTCCAGCAAGACGTCGCCTTCGACCACCGCCGGATCCGACCACGAGTACAAGAACGGAATGCCCAGCAAGAGGACCAGCCCCAGCGCACCGAACCACGGCACGCAGCGGCTCATCGCTTCGGGAACACGCCGCAGGGCCGCGGCCCAGCCGGCATTCGCCGCCCGCAGCGCCGCGAGGAACAGCAGCCCCGCGAGTCCGAAGCCCGTGACCATCACGAAGCCGATCAGGAATGCGGGCCAGACCCGCTCGGGCGCGCGGAACAGGCCGATGAGGAACACCGCCCCGCCGACCGCCGCGATCCCGCCCAGAACGCGAATGGCGCGCGGCGAGGAACGGTACCGGGTGTTGCTGTGAGCGTGGCTCATAGAGGCGCCTCTTGCAGGCTGCGCACGTGGAGAATCACCTGCCAGCGCTGCTCCGGGGTGAGCTGCGCCGCGTAGGACGCCATGTTTCCCTGCCCGCGCGTGAGCACGTGGAACATCTGGCCGGCCGCCATCGCGCGCGCGCGGTCGGCGAGCAACGAGGCCGGCGGCAGCATGCCGCGCTGCACCACCGGACCATGGCCTTCGCCCTTGGAGTCGTGACACAGCAGGCAGTAGATGCCGTAGAGCCGCGCGCCTTCGCGCAGCGCCGCGGCGTCGTCCGCGGCGAAGGGACTGACCAGTTCGACGCCGGCGCGCAGCGCTTCGTCCTCGCCGGGGCCGTAGAGGAACGGCTGCTCGCCGTAGAGGACCACGCCGGCCTGCAGCGGCTGCATCACGCGGCCGCCCGGCAGCACCGCGCTGACCCCGAAGGACTCGCCCGCGACTGGATGGACCATCTCGGCGAAGATTTCGTAATTGCGCCGATCGGGATTGCCGCGCAGGAGCCGCTGCGCGAGCAGCAAGGCCAGCACGGTGACCAGTGCGGCGAACAGCAGCGCCTTGCCCGGCCTCATGACGCGTCCTCCATCTCGTCCCAGCAAGCGACGGCGCCGAGGCTCTCGAGCAGCGCCCGGGTCTCCGCGAAATCGTTGGCCGCGTCCTTGTGCGCCACCAGCAAGGCAAAGCGGTCGTCGAGGGTGCCCGGCAGTTCGCGCCTGGGCTTGCGGCCCGGCAGCAAGCTGCTGCGCAACCAGAGCGCCGCGGCGGTCACCAGTCCTGCGAACAGGACCGTCGTCTCGAAGGCCACCGGCAGGAAAGCGGGCAGCGAATCGAAGGGTTTGCCGCCGACGTTCAACGGCCAGTCCGTGATGCTCGACCAGTACTGGAACAGCAGCGCCGCAGCCAGGCCGGTCGCGCCCCCCGCCAGGCACACCCAAGGCAGGCGGCTCGGCCGGACGTCCAGGAGCACGTCGATGCCGTGCACCGGGTAGGGCGTGAAGGCGTCGAGCAAGGCGAGGCCGCGCTCGCGGCAGGTTCTTGCCGCGGCCAGGAACTGCGCCTCGTCGGCGAACAGTGCGACGTGGATGCGCCGGGTCATGCCGCGGCCTCCACGGTCTCGCATTCGGCCGCCACGTTCTCGGTGGTCACGCCCTCGGCTGCCACGCCCTCGGCGACCGGAGCGTGGTGGCGCTCGCTTGCGACCACGGCCTTGATCTCGCTCGCGGCGATCATGGGCAAGAAGCGGCAGAAGAGCAGAAACAGCGTGAAGAACAGCCCGAAACTGCCGAGCAGCGTGCCGAGTTCGATCCAGGTCGGGACGTAGCCGGTCCACGCCGACGGCAGGAAGTCGCGGTGCAGCGAGCTCACGATGATCACGAAGCGCTCGAACCACATGCCGACGTTGACCAGGATCGTGATGAGGAACACCGCGCCGAGCGACCAGCGCACCTTGCGGAACCAGAGCAGCTGCGGCGCGATCACGTTGCAGAACACCATCACGCCGTAGGCCCAGCCGAAAGGCCCGCGCATCCGGTTGGCGAACGCGAACTTCTCGTACGGGTTGCCCGAGTACCAGGCCATGAACAGCTCGGTGCCGTACGCCAGGCCCACGATGCTGCCGGTGAACACGATCACCTTGCACATCGCGTGCACGTGCCGCATGGTCATGTAGTCCTCGAGGTGCATGACCTTGCGGGCGATCAGCATGAGCATGAGCACCATCGCGAAACCCGAGAACACCGCGCCGACCACGAAGTAGGGCGGAAACACCGTGGTGTGCCAGCCGGGCAGGATCGCGGTCGCGAAGTCGCTGCTCACCACGCTGTGCACCGACACCACCAGCGGCGTGGCGAGAGCCGCGAGCAGCACGCACGCGACTTCGTAGCGCGCCCAGGTGCGCGCCGAGCCGTCCCAGCCGAGGCTAAGCCAGCCGAACACCTTCTTGCGCAGGCCTCTGGCGCGCTCGCGCAGCGTGCCGAGGTCGGGCAGCAGCCCGATGTACCAGAACACCAGCGAAATGGTGAAGTAGGTGCCGATCGCGAACACGTCCCACAGCAACGGCGAGCGCCAGTTCACCCACAACGGACCGCGCGCGTTCGGATACGGGAACACCCAGAACGCGAGCCACGGCCGGCCCATGTGGATCACGGGGAACAGCCCCGCGCACATCACGGCGAAGATCGTCATCGCCTCGGCCGAACGGTTGATCGACGTCCGCCAGCGCTGGCGGAACAGCAGGAGCACCGCCGAGATCAGCGTGCCGGCGTGGCCGATGCCGACCCAGAACACGAAATTGGTGATGTCGAAAGCCCAGCCGACGGTGCGGTTGAGGCCCCAGGTGCCGATCCCGACCATGATCTGGTAGCCGACGCACACCGTTCCGAGCAGCAGCGCCGCGGCTGCCGAAAGGAAGGCCCACCACCACAAGCGCGTCGGCCGCCGGTCGAGCGGCGCGAAGACGTCGCTGGTGATTCCGCCAAGGGTCTTGTCGCCCAGGATGGTCGGCGGGCGGACGGCGGGCGCGTGGATCTCAGCCATGACCGCCTCCGGTTTCGGCGTGGCCGGCGCGCGCGGGCGCGAGCGGATCGTTGTTCATTCCCGCGAGGTAGCGCACCGAAGGCGCCACGCCGAGCTCGTCGAGCACGCCGTAGGCGCGGTGGCTCGCCGCGAGCCGCGCCATGCGGCCGGCCGGGTCGGCGTGGTCGCCGAACACGATCGCCTGCGTGGGGCAGGACTGCTGGCAGGCGGTGCGGATGGCGCCGTCCTCGACCTTCTCCCCGCGCCGGCGCGCCTCGCTGCGGGCTTCTTGGATGCGCTGCACGCACATCGAGCACTTCTCCATCACGCCGCGGCTGCGCACCGTGACGTCCGGGTTGAGCGCGAGGTTCTCGAGCGCGTCGTCGTGCGCGTAGTCGAACCAGTTGAAGCGCCGCACCTTGTAGGGGCAGTTGTTGGCGCAGTAGCGCGTGCCGACGCAGCGGTTGTAGACCTGCTGGTTGAGTCCCGAGGCGCTGTGGACGGTGGCGAGCACCGGACACACCGTCTCGCAGGGCGCATGGTCGCAGTGCTGGCACATCATCGGCTGGTGGTGCACACGCTCTTCGCCTTCGGCGCCTTCGAAGTAGCGGTCGATGCGCAACCAGTGCATTTCGCGGTGGCGGCGGACTTCGTCCTTGCCGACCACGGGCACGTTGTTCTCCGCCTGGCACGCGATCACGCACGCCGAACAGCCGGTGCAGGCCGCGAGGTCCACGGCGAGGCCCCAGCGCGGGCCGTCGTTCTCGTGATCGGCCGCCCACAGCTCGCCCTCGCCCGGCGCGTGGTGCCCGCGGTGCAGCGCGTGTTCGGGGTCGGCTTGCCAGGCCGCGAACGCGAGCTCGCGCGCCGGGTCGCGCACTTCGCCGCCCTTGGGCGCGAGGTGCGCGGGGACTTCCAGCGTGTGGTGGTCCTGGCTGCAAGCCAGCTCGACGCGCCGGCCGGTCTTCTCGACCGTGACCGCGGCGCCGGCGAACACCCGGCCCGCCGCGGTACGGGCGACGAGCGGCGCGGCGTTCTCTCCGATGGTTCCGCCGGACTCGACGGTCGCGCGCGCCTGCAGCCACTCGGGGCCCACGTCGGCAAAACGGTCGGTCCCCGCGCGGCCGTAGCCGAGGGCGACGGCCACCACGCGGTCGTGCTGGCCGGTCTGCACCCACGCGGGAAGCTCGATCGCCCGCTCGCCGGCGTTCAAGCGCACCACGTCGCCCGCGCGCAAACCGAGTTCGCGCGCGGTCGCCGGTGAGACGCTTGCGCAATTGTCCCACGCGACCTTGCTGACCGGATCGGGCAGCTCCTGCAGCCAGGGGTTGTGTGCGTGCCGGCCGTCGGGAATCGCGATCTGCGGGTGCAGGACCAGCACCAGATCCGCGGGCGCGACGAAGGCCGAGCCGGCAGGCGCCGGCGCGGCAGCTTCCGCGCCGGGAACCGGCTGCGGGGCGAGTTCGGCGAAACCACGGGACAGCGCCGCTGCGAAGAAGGCCGCGGGCGAGCCGATCGCGTCCTGCCGCGCAAACAGCTCCGATTCCCAGTGCGCTTGCAGGAGTTCCCGGTCGCCGCGCGCGTCTCCCATCCACCGGGCGAGGGTCGCCCGCAGAGTGCGGGCGCTTCGCAACGGCGGCGCGGTCGGTTGCTGGAGCGTGCAGAAGCCGGCGACGGGTTCCGCATCTCCCCAGCTCTCCAGGGAATGCGGTTCGGGGAGCACCAGGTGGGCCGCGGCGGCGGTCTCGTCCAGCGACGGCGAGCACGCGATCACCATGGCCGTCGCGGAGAGGCCGGCGAGCAAGTCTTCGGAGTCGGGTAGCTCGTAGACCGGGTTGCAGCCCGCGACGAGCAACAGGTCGACCGCGCCGGCGGCGAGTTCCTGGCGCAACTGCTCGAGCGCGCGCTCGTCGCCGCGCTTCTGCAAGGACGGCCGCTCCACGTCGAGCGTGCGGCCGTAGGCTCCGAGCAGTACGTTCGCGCGATTGACCAGGTCTTGCGCGACGCCGTCGGCGGCGCCGGCGACCACCAAGGCGGCACCGCGGTGCTGCCACAAGAGTCCGGCGACGGCATCGACCTCCTCCAGGGTGGCGGTCTCGGCGCGGCCCGCGCTCGCGGACGGCGCTCGGCCACCGGCCAGTACGCCGAGCCGCTCCACGAGCCGCGCGAGCGCCGGTTCCGTCTCCCAAGGAGCGATGCGGACCCTCCGGTCGGCGCGGGTGCCGGTCAGCGACAAGCGGCCTTCGAATTGGACGACCGTCGACATCCGCGGCGGCTCCGCCTCCGGGTCGCGGGCCTGCCGCCAGCCGGCGGCGTGCTCGACCGGAGAGATCCAAGTGCCCAGGAAGTCCGCGTCAAAGGACGCGACGACTTGCGCTTGTTCGAAGAAATAGCGCGGCAGGATCCGCTGCCCGTGCGAGCGAGCGTGAGCGTCGAGGATCGCCGAGGTCGACGCGGCGTCGTACTGCACGTGCGCGGCGTCGGGAAGCGAGGCGAGCAAGCGCCCGATCACAGCGCGTGTGCTCGGCGAATGGACGGTGCCGGTCAAGAGCCGCACGCGGCCGCCGTCGGCGCGGATCCGGGCCAGTTCGGCGACCACCAGCTGATCGGCCTGGTCCCAGCCGATTCCGCCCTCGCGGTCGCGCGCGCCGTCGAGGCGTTGCGAGTCGTACAACGACAACAGTTCGGCCTGCCCCACCGCGCACAGGCCGCCGCGCGAGAGCGGGTGCTCGGGGTTGCCCTCGAGCTTGACCGGACGTCCGTCGCGGCAGGTGGCGAGCACGCCGCAAGCTGCGCTGCAGCCCGCGCACGTGGAGGCGATCGCATACGCGCGGCCGGGCACGATCGACTCCGGCGGCGTCAGGTGCGGAATCGCCTTCTGGACCGGGGCGCGGGAGCAGCCGGCGACCGCGGCGACGCCGACCCCGAAGCCCGCCGCGCGCAAGAACGAACGGCGCGTGGCCGGCAGTCCTGCGAAGACCAGGTCTTCGAGTTCCGCGGAGATCGCGTCGGCGGGAATGGGCAGTTCGTCCATGGCGCTAGAAGTGGCAGGTGGCGCAGTCGGTGGAGACGTGATGGCGGTAGCGCAAGGGCGCCGTCAGGTCGGGGAGCGGCTCGCCGGGCCGGAACGCCGGCGACTTGCGGTGGCAGTCGAGGCACCAGCCCATCGACAACGCGGTCTCCTGGCGGATCCGCTCCATGCCCTGCACCGGGCCGTGGCAGGTCTGGCAGGCGACGCCGGTCGCCATGTGCGGGCGGTGGTCGAAGTACACGAAGTCGGCCAGGTCGTGGACCCGGATCCACTCGACGGGCCTGGGTTCGGCGCCGGGCACCGGGTCGAGGTCGTCGTCCAGGCCGAGAGCGGCGTAGAGCTTGGCGATTTCCGGCGAGACGATCCTCCGGGGATCGCGGCCTTCGGCTTCCGCCGCCTCGCGCTCCTCGAGCACGGCGTCGAAACCCGCGCTCACGTGCGCGTGGCAGTTCATGCACAGGCCGGTCGGCGGGATCCCCGCGTTCGGCGACTTCGACGCCGCATAGTGGCAGTACTGGCAGTCGATCTTCAGCTCGCCGGCGTGCTGCCGGTGGCTGAAGGCGATCGGCTGCTCGGGCGCGTAGCCGCGGTGGTTGCCGGGCAGACGGATGTCGGCCGTGGCGACCAGCGTGATCGACCCGAAGGCCAGCGTGACCAGCACGAAAGCCCCGGTGGTGCGCCCTTCCGCCATCAGCAGGGCACCTCGGCGCCGCGGCGCGCGTAGAACCACCAGTTCACGCCCAGACAGCTCGCGTAGTAGACCGCGAATCCGTACAGCGCGTACTGCGGGGTGCCGCCCTCGATCTGGGTGGCGAACACTTTGGGGATCAAGAAGGCGCCGTAGGCGGCGATCGCCGACGTCCAGCCGAGCACCGGCCCCGCTTGTTCCTTGTCGAAGATGATCGGAATCATCCGGAAGGTCGAGCCGTTGCCAATCCCGGTGGTGGCGAAGAGCAGGATGAACAGCAGCAGGAACGGCAGGAAGTACTGCTCGGGCGTCTGCGACTGGCTGGCCTGCGCGACGAACCAGCCCGCTCCGATGGTCGCCCCGATCATGATCACGGTGTCCCAGTGCGTGACCCGCGCGCCGCCGAACTTGTCCGCCAGCCAGCCTCCGAGCGGCCGGATCAGCGCGCCGACCCCCGCGCCGATCCAGATGTACGACGCTGAAACCGGCGCGTTCGCGTTCAAGATCGGTTCGGCGAGCGCGCTGCCGTCGCCGCCGACGCGCACCACGCCGAACACGTCGTCGATCAGCTTGGGGAAGGCGTTGGCGTAACCGATGAACGACCCGAACGTCATCGTGTACAGCCAGGTCATGGTCCAGTTGTGCTTGTTGCGGAAGATCGCGAACTGGTCGACCAGCTTGTCCTTGGTTGCCGGCGGCGTGAGCATGCGCATCGCGCCGAGCGTGGTGAACACCGACACCGCGAGCACCACGAAGATCTTGAGCAGCACGGGGAAACCGCCCCAGGGCAGCAGCAGCAGGACGATTCCTACCGCGGCGCCGAGGAATCCGAGCACGGTCAGCCACAGGTACTTGGCGATGGCGACCGGCGTGGACCCGACGTCGTGCTGCGGCAGGTTGTCCATCAGCAGGAACGCCGCGAGCGCGAAGAAGGCCAGGACCGGCACCCAGACGAAGGCCGCGTTCTGGACCCACAGCAGCGTGACCGCGCCGCCGTCGGCCGGAATCGAGTAGGGATCGCCGCCCAGGCCGCCGAAAGCTCCGAAAGTGATGATCCACGGCAGCAGGAACTGCATCACGCTCACGCCCGCGTTGCCGAGGCCCGCGTTCAGCCCCAGCGACAGCCCCTGCATCCGCTTGGGGAAGAAAAAGCTGATGTTGGACATCGACGAGGCGAAGGCGCCGCCGCCGACCCCCGAGAGCGCCGCGAGGATCACGAAGGTCAGGAACGGCGTCTCCGGGTTGCGCAAGGCGAAACCGGCCGCCACGGCGGGCAGCAGCAGCAGCACCGTGGTCATGAACTTGACGTTGCGGCCGCCGCAGATGGCGATCATGAACGAATTAGGGATCCGCAGCGTCGCGCCCGCCAGGCCGGCGACCGCCGGGAGCGTGAACAAGAGCCCGCGGTAGGGATCGCTCGCGTAGCTCTCGCCGTGATTGAGGAAGGTGAAATCGAACAAGCTCGTGTCGGCGAAGTGGATCCGCTGCACGAACTTGGCGACCATCCCCCAGTACAGCCACACGGCGAAACCGCACAGCAGGTTCGGCACCGACACCAGCAGGTTGCGGTAGGCGACGCGCTTGCCCTGGCTCGTCCAGAACTCCGGATCTTCGACGTCCCAGCGCTCGAGTTTCTTCATGCTCCCGCCCCTTCGACCGGGTGTTCCAGATGCTGCAAGTGCTCGGGCGCGCGTGCTTTCATGATCGAGCGCACCACCATGTGCATCCAGATCAGGCAGCCCAGCGTGAGCACCAGGAAGAACATCCAGATGGTGGTCCAGATGCCCGTGCCCTTGAGCAGGTAGCCGAACAGGATCGGTCCGCAGAAACCGCCCAGCCCGCCGAGAACGCCGACGATACCGCCGACCACGCCCACGTCTTCGGGGAAGTAGTCGGGGATGTGCTTGTAGACCGCGGCCTTGCCGATGCCCATGGCGATCCCGAGCAGGAACACGAGCGCGGTGAAGATCCAGACGTTGGCCTGGAAGTAGATGTGCGTCACGCCGCGCGCGACGAGCTGCTTCTTCTGCACCGTCTCGCCGGGGACCACCGCCGGTTCCTGCCAGAACTCGAAGCGCGGCAGGACCAGGACGTCGGGGTCGTGGAGCAGGCTGAAGCTGTTCTCCGGCCGCAGCCGCAGAGCGAAGGAGCGGGCGCCGATGCGCACTTCTTCCGCCGACACGTGGGTCACTTCGCCCGCCGCCGGCGCCATGATTCCCTGGCCCGGCGCCTGGATGTCCATGCGCGGCACGGTGAGCAGCGCCGCGCAGACCACGCTCACGCCGAGCACCCAGTACATGACCGTGCGCGCGCCCACCTTGTCGGAGATCCAGCCGCCGAGCGCGCGGATCACTCCCGAAGGCAGCGTGAAGATCGAGGCCATCAGGCCGGCGGTCGCCACGCTCATCGCGTAGACGTTCACGTAGTACGGGATCAGCCACTGCGCGAGCGCGACGAAGCCGCCGAACACGAAGAAGTAGTACATCCCGAAGCGCCACACGCGCAGGTTGCCGAGCGGCTTGAGGCGCTGGCGCAGGGTCAGGCCGGCCTCCTTCACCACCTTGCGTTCGTGCGTGAGCAGCCAGAACACGACCGCCATCCCCACCAGCACGCCGGCGTAGATGCGCGGCAGCATCCGCCAGCCCTCGAGGCCGGCGTCCCCGCTCGTCAGGGACCGGAGCAGCATGGGAGCTCCCATGCTGGTG
>DASWJW010000279.1:0-8838 GCA_036396955.1 Planctomycetota bacterium | reverse complement strand
CCTGCGCCACACTCCGGAGGCCTGGCGAAGCCTGCTCGGGCCCACCCGCGAAGC
Source organism: Planctomycetota bacterium (assembly GCA_036396955.1). Lineage (GTDB taxonomy): Bacteria > Planctomycetota > UBA1135 > UBA1135 > UBA1135 > DASWJW01. The sequence goes on along the minus strand of DASWJW010000279.1, from coordinate 8,784 downwards.
CGCCGTCCGTCTAGTGGCGGAAGGCGGGGTCGAAATGATCCAAGGCGGCCGAACGGTCGATCCGGAGACCGCGCGCGGTCCGGTGATGCTGCGAAAGGTCGGTTGAGGGGCTGATGCACCGGCATCAGGCCGAAACGGGCGCTTCGGCGCCTGTCGCTTGATCGCCCGGTATGATCTCTCCACAATTCGGCGCGCCCTGTCCTATGGGATACGTGTCCGAATGAGGAGATCGATGACCAAGAAGCAGATCGACTGGCTGAACATGCTGTTCCTGCCCTTTGCGCACCTGATGGCGCTGGGGGGCCTGGTGTGGATGGTGTTCTTCCACTTCTCGTGGGGCACCTTGGTCCTTGCAGCGGTCATGACCGTGTTCAGCGGCGTGTCGGTCACCGGTGGTTATCACCGGCTGTTCGCGCACCCGACCTACAAGGCGGCGTGGCCGCTGCGCGCGTTCTACCTGTTCTTCGGCGCCGCCGCCGTGCAGAACTCGGCGCTGCGCTGGTCGGCCGACCACCGCGTGCACCACAAGTTCACCGACACCGACGCCGATCCCTACAACATCAAGCGCGGCTTCTGGTGGGCGCACATCGGCTGGGTGCTGTTCAAGAACCCGCTGCGCGCCGACTTGTCCAAGGTGCCCGACTTGCAGGCCGATGCGCTGGTGCGGTTCCAGCACAAGTACTACTTGCCGCTGGTCGTGTTTTCGCTCGGCTTGCTCCCCGCCGGCCTCGGCCTGCTCTGGGGCGATCCGGTCGGCGCCGTGCTGGTAGCTGGCTTCTTCCGCGTCGTCTTCCAGTGGCACGCGACCTTCTCGGTCAACTCCTTCGCGCACTACATCGGCAACCAGCCGTACTCGGACGAGATCTCGGCGCGCGACAGCTTCATCACCGCGATCCTGTCGATGGGCGAGGGCTACCACAACTTCCACCACCGCTTCCAGGCCGACTACCGGAACGGCGTGCGCTGGTACCAGTTCGATCCCACCAAGTGGTGGGTGTGGACCTTGTCTAAGGTCAAGTTGACGAGCGATCTGCGGCGCACGCCCAAGCGCGCGATCGAAGCCGCGCGCCAAGCCAACAAGGCACGGCTCGCGAAGACGCAGACCGCGTAGCCACCGGCCAGGCGGCGGTCAGTCCAAGGTGCCGACGGGGCGGCGGCCGCCGCCCTTTGCGCCGGTCGCGGCATCGCCGAGATCCGCCCGAAAGCGCGCGGCGAGCGCAAGCAGGCGCGCGACCACGGCGGGTTCGACCGTCGCAAGGTCGGTGGTCTCGCCCGGATCGACCCTCAGGTCGTACAGGAGCGGCGCCGCGGAAGCCGGCGAAGAATCCGGCGCCCATTCCGGCCGGAACCCGTGCAGTTTCCAGCGGCCCTCGCGCACCGCTTGCAGACGATCGTCTCGGTAGCTCGGCAATGGCCGCGGCTGCGGCCAGTCCGCGGCGGGATCGAGCCACAACGGCGCAGCGTCGCGACCGTCGAGCACGCGCTCCGCGGGGAGCGCGGCGCCGGCGAGCGCGGCGAAGGTCGGCAGCAGGTCGGCGCCGCTCTGCAAGGCGTCCTGGGCGGTGCCGGCCGGGATCCGGCCCGGCCAGCGAAGGATGGCGGGAACGCGCGTGCCGCCCTCCCAGGTCGAATTCTTCTTGCCGCGCAGGCCGCCGCGGCTGGCGTCGCGCCACGGGCCGTTGTCGGAAAGGAACAGCACGAGAGTGTCGTCCTCGAGGCCGAGCGCGGCGAGTTCGGCGAGGATCCGGCCCACGCCGTCGTCGAGTTCGGCGATCGCGTCGCCGTAGAGACCGCGTCGCGAACGCCCTTGAAACGCGGCCGAGGCCGCGATCGGCTGGTGCGGCATGACGTGCGCCAGATACAGGAAGAACGGCCGGTTGCGGTTGCCGCGCACGAATTCGATCGCCTGGTCGGTGAAACGCCTGGTGAGCAGCGCCTGGTCCGGCGCCTGCTCGATCACTGCGTCGTTGTGATGGAGCGGCAGCGGCGGCGCCTGGAAATCGCGCGCCGCGTAGTAGTAGCCGTCCATGTCGTTGGAGTAGGGGACGCCGAACCACTCGTCGAAGCCTTGTCGCGGCGGCAGGAAGCCGGCGTGGTGCCCAAGATGCCACTTGCCGATGCACGCCGAGCGGTAGCCGAGCGGGGCGAGGGCTTCGGCGATCGTGGTTTCGTCGCCGTGCAGCCCGGTCGTGCTGAACGGGAAGAGCACGCGGTGGCCGAGACCGACGCGCACCGGCTGGCAGCCGGTGAGCAGCATGGCGCGCGTCGGGGTGCACACCGGCGCGACCTGGAAATCGCGCAAGGTCATGCCCTGCGCGGCCATGTGGTGGAGATTCGGCGTGTCCGGGCCCAGATCGCCGAGCCCCATGTCGTCGGCCAGGATGACCACGAAGTTGGGCCGGTCCGGGTGCGCCGCGGCCGGCGGCGGATCCGAGGCACAAGCCGCCGCGCCGACGGCGAACAGGATCGCGACCTTGCCGCGCAGTTTCACGACCGCGAGTGCTGCGGCACGAGCAGGGGTTTGCCGGCGCTCTGTTCGACCTGGTAGCGCTCCAGCGCGGCCGGCCAGTCTTCGAAGCCGGCGCGGATCGCCACGTCGGTGGCAAAGGCCTGCTTCGCCAGATCCTTCTGTACCGCCTGCGTGGTCCGCCAGAGCCGCCAGAGCGTCTGCCGCGCGGCCCAGTCGGCGAGGAAGAAGCCGCGCAGGCTCTTGGTGCCGAAGATCAAGTCGGCCGGGTCGACGCCGACCGGTTCGCTGGAAAGGAGGCCGTAGGAAATCACTTCGCCGCCTTCCGGCAGCACTTTCAGCAAGTGCGTGGCGAGAAAGCCGCCGACCGCATCGAACGCCACGGTGGCGCCGGTCTCGTCGATCGCCCGGCGCAGCTGCGCGGGGAAATCCGGCTCGCTGGTGCAAAGGACGTACGGCGCGCCGCCGGCGACCAGCGCGGCAGCCTGGTCGGCGCGGCGCACCAGGTGGATCAGCGGAAAGTCCGCGCGCTCGGCGATCATCCGCAGGTAGCGGCCGAGCTGGCTGCCCGCGGCGCTCTGCACGCCGGCTTTGTGGCCTTCCGTGCGCGCTTCGTGGAGCATGGCGCGGGCGGTGACCGGATTGACCAGGATGGTGGCGCCTTGCTCGAAGGAGATCGCCTTGCGGAGCGGGATGCAGCCATTGGCCTTGGCCACGAAGTACTCGGCCCAGGTGCCGAAGCCGTGCGTGGCCGAGCCGCACGCGACGCGGCGGCCGTGGAGCAGCCTCGGCAGCAGCCCGCGGCCGGCTGCGACCACCACTCCGGAGGCTTCCCAGCCCGGCACGGTCGGCAAGGTCTTGGGCCGCCCCGACGCGCCGGTGAGTACCAGCAGGTCGCTCGGATTGCAGGGCGCGGCTTCGACCCTCACCAGGACTTCGCCGCGGCCGGGGCGCGGCACGTCGAGTTCGCGCACGCGCAGCGCGCGGATCGCCTGGCCCAGGTCCGCGCGTTCCGATTCCAGGAACATCGCCCGCATCGTGGCCGGAATCGCGCTCATGACCGCCGAAGCGTAGCGGCGCCGTTGGATTGCGCCGGCCCACCCCGTTAGAACGGGGCGGTCCATGCCGATCAAGTACCTGGGGAGCAAGCGCGTGCTGGTGCCGCGCATCGTCGCGCTGGTGCGGGAACTGGCGCCGCCCGGGGCGACCGTGCTCGACCTGTTCTCTGGCACCGCGCGGGTCGGGCACGCGCTCAAGGGCGCCGGGTACCGGGTCCTGGCCAACGACGTCCACGCCTACGCCGCGACCATCGCGCGCACCTACGTGCAGGCCGACGCCGAGCGCTGGCAGGACCAGGCCGCCGCCTGGCTCGCCGACCTGCAGCGCCTCCCCGGCGCGGCCGGCTGGTTCACGCGCGACTACTGCGAGCGCAGCCGCTTCTTCCAGCCGGCCAACGGCGCGCGCATCGAGGCGATCCGCAACGCCATCGCCGCGGCCGCGCTGCACCCCGAGCTGGAGGCCGTGCTGCTTACCAGCTTGATGGAGGCTGCCGACCGCGTCGACAGCACCACCGGCGTTCAAATGGCCTACTTGAAGCAGTGGGCGCAGCGCGCGGGCAACGACCTCGAGCTGCGCGTGCCCGAACTCCTGCCCGGCGTGGCGGCCGGGCCGTGCCGCGCCACCCAGCTCGACGCGCGCGAGGCCGCGGCCACGCTCCAGGCCGACATCGCCTATCTCGACCCGCCGTACAACCAGCACAGCTATCTGGGCAACTACCACGTCTGGGAGACTCTGGTGCGCTGGGACGCCCCGGAGGTCTACGGCATCGCCTGCAAGCGCCTCGACTGCCGCGAACGCCGCAGCGACTTCAACAGCAAGCGGCGCTTTCTCGACGCTTGGCGCGACACTCTGGCGGCGGTCCGCGCCGAGCGGCTGATCGTTTCGTTCAGCAACGAGGGCTTCGTGACCCGCGAAGAGATGGAGGCGCTCTTGCGCAAGCGCGGCGAAGTCGCGGTGATCGCCTGCGACCACCCGCGCTACGTGGGCGCCAGGATCGGCATCCACAACCCGCAAGGCGAGCGGGTCGGCCGCGTGAGCCACGTGCGCAACACCGAGTACCTGTTCGTGGTCACTCCCGATTCCGTGCCGGCGCTGGCGGCCGGAGCGGATCTATAGTGCCCGCGGGTATGCCTGCCGCCGATCGCCGCCGCGCCTATTGGAAGGCCAACCTCCGGCTGCTGGCCATGCTGCTGGCGATCTGGGCGGGCGTCAGCTTCGGCTGCGGGATCCTGTTCGCCGACGCGCTCGACAAAGTGCGGATCGGCGGCTTCCGGCTCGGATTCTGGTTCGCGCAACAAGGGTCGATCTACGTCTTCGTGGCGCTGATCTTCGTCTACGTGCGCCTGGCGACCCGCCTGGACCGCAAGTTCGGCGTGGAGGAAGAAGACGAAGACGACGGCCCGGCCGGCAAGGACGAGGAGGCCGTCTAGATGGGCGTCGAAGGCTGGACCACGCTGCTGGTCGCGGTGACCTTCGCGCTCTACATCGTCGTCGCGGTCATCAGCCGCGCGCGCACCACCGGCGAGTTCTACGTGGCGGAGGGCCGCGTGAACCCCGTGCTCAACGGCATGGCGACGGCCGCCGACTGGATGTCGGCGGCGAGTTTCATCTCCATGGCCGGCCTGATCGCGTTCATGGGGCGCGACGGCGGCGTGTTCCTGATGGGCTGGACCGGCGGCTTCGTGCTGCTCGCGCTGCTGGTGGCGCCGTACTTGCGGAAATTCGGCAAGTTCACCGTGCCCGACTTCGTCGGCGACCGCTACGCCTCGCGCGTCGCGCGGCTGGTCGCGGTGGTCTGCGCGCTGTTCGTGAGCTTCACCTACGTGGTGGGGCAGATGCGCGGCGTCGGCATCGTCTTTTCGCGTTTCCTGGGGGTCGAAGTCGACCTGGGCGTGGTGATCGGCATGGCGGTGGTGTTCTTCTACGCCGTGCTCGGCGGCATGAAGGGCATCACCTACACGCAGGCCGCGCAGTACTGCGTGCTGATCTTCGCCTACCTGGTGCCGGCGATCTTCATCAGCATCCTGATGACCGGCAACCCGGTGCCGCAGGCCGGCTTCGGCAGCGAACTCTCCGACGGCTCGGGCTGGCTGCTCGAGCGCCTGGACGGGCTGCACCGCGAACTGGGCTTTGCGGCCTACACCGAAGGCCACAAGAGCACGCTCGACGTCCTGTTCATCACCGCGGCGCTGATGGTCGGCACCGCCGGCCTTCCGCACGTGATTGTGCGCTTCTTCACCGTGCGCAAGGTCGCCGCGGCGCGCAGCTCGGCGGGCTGGGCGCTGCTGTTCATCGCGCTGCTCTACACCACGGCGCCGGCGGTGGCGGCGTTCGCCCGCACCAACCTGCTGCAGACGGTGCGCGACAAGCCCTACGCCGAGGTGCCCGAGTGGTTCTCCAAGTGGGAGGCCGCCGGCTTGATCACCTTCGCCGACCACAACGGCGACGGCCGCATCCAGTACCTGGGGCCGGCGGCGGCGGGCGAGAACGAACTGGTGATCGACAAGGACATCATGGTGCTCGCCAATCCCGAGATCGCGCAGCTGCCCGACTGGGTGGTGGCGCTGGTCGCCGCCGGCGGTCTAGCCGCCGCGCTGTCGACCGCCGCGGGCTTGCTGCTGGTCATTTCGACCTCGATCGCGCACGACCTCCTCAAGCGCGAACTGCGCCCGCAGATCAGCGCGTGCGGCGAGCTGCTGGCCGCGCGGGTCTTCGCGGGCTTCGCCGTGTTGATCGCCGGCTACTTCGGAATCCACCAGCCGGGCTACGTCGCCGAAGTCGTGGCGCTCGCCTTCGGCCTGGCCGCGAGCAGCTTCTTTCCGGTGATCCTGCTGGGCATCTTCTGGAAACGCGCCAACAAGTACGGCGCCATTGCCGGCATGGTGGCGGGGCTGGTCTTCACCGTCGGCTACATCGGCTGGTTCAAGTTCCTGCATCCCGAACTCAACTCCGCGGAACACTGGTGGCTCGGCGTGAGTCCCGAAGGCATCGGCACGCTCGGCATGCTGCTCAACTTCACGCTCGCCGTGGGGGTGAGCCTGGCGACCCCGCCGCCCTCGGCGGCGATCCAGCAGCTCGTCGAGGAGATCCGGGTGCCGCGGCGGATCGGCTGAGCCCGGTCGCCGGGAATACCCCTTTGCGGGGCCGGCGGTGCGGCCTAGGCAGAAGGCATGGAACGCATCCGCAGAAGCGAGTGCATCCGCCGCCTCCGAGACGAGCTGGTCTCCAGGCTCGAGACCGACGACGACACCCTGTGCGACATCGCGGCCCGCGAGGGCATCTTCTGCCGCGGTTTCGACCGCTATCCCACGCCGATCCTCCGCGAACGCTTTCCGTGGCTGCTGCACCATGAAGAAGGCGTCGACCGCGAAGAACTCCTCGACCGGATCCGCCGCTGGATCCACGCGCGCGAATTCTCCGGAGACTTGCCGACTGCTTGCGACGTGATGGCCGTCGACGGCGACCTTTGCCACGGCTGGGACACCTTTCCCGACGAGAAGCTCGAGGCCACCTACCTCGAGGTCTTCCACGAGCCCGTCCAGATCGCGGACGAGCCGCCGCTGTCGGTCTGAGCCCGCCTGCGGCTAGAGCGACCAGCCCGCGCGGAATTCGGGCCGCACCAGCGCTTGCGCCTCGGGGACGCCGGGCGTCTCCATGGTGCGCCACTTCCAGACCAGCGGCTTCTGCAGGCGGTAGGCGACCGTTCCGAGCAGCACCGATTCGGTGAGCGGTCCGGAATAGCCGAAGTTGCAGAGCGGCGTGCCGACGCCCTTGCAGGCCTCGGTCCACTCGTTGTGGTGGCCGATCGACTCGGGAATCTGCGGAAGCGGTGTGGCGGGGGCGGCGGGGACTTTCTTCGCATCCGGCAGGGGCAGCAGCTGGTAGCGGCCGTAGTCGGCCAGCAGCATGCCGTCGCTGCCGAGGAAGAGCACGCCATCGCCCCAATCGGGCAGCTTGCCGTCGGCGAAGAGCTTGGGCCGCAGGCCACCGTCGTGCCAGACGACCTGGCACTCCGGCATGGGGGTCTTGGCCTGACGGCGCGCGGGGAATTGCCAGCGCACGCGCAGCTTGGTCGGCGCGGTCTCGGGATGCGGCGGCGAGCCGCTGGCTTCGACCTTGGTGCAGTGCGACAGGCCGAGCGCCCAGAACACCAGGTCGAGGTAGTGGCAGCCCATGTCGGCGAGGGTGCCGCCGCCGAAGTCCCACCAGCGCCGCCAGTTCGCCGGATGGTAGGTCGGGTGGTAGGGCCGCGCGGGTGCCGGACCAAGCCAGAGGTCCCAGTCGAGGGTCGCGGGGACCGGCGGAACTTCGGTCGGCCGCTCGCCGCCGCCCCAGCTCTTGCCGACCCAGGCGTGCGCTTGGTTCACTTCGCCAATCGCGCCGCCCCGGATCAGTTCGACCACGCGCCGGTAGTTCGCTCCGGCGTGGATCTGCGTGCCCATTTGCGTGACCAGGCCCGTCTCGCGGGCGACCTCGGTCAGCGCGCGCGCTTCGGCCACCGAGTGGGTGAGCGGCTTTTCGCAGTACGCGTGGCGGCCCGACTTCAAGGCGGCCATCGCCGCCACGGCGTGGGTGTGGTCGGGAGTGCTCACCACGATCGCGTCGAGGTCGTTGCGATCGAGCAGTTTCCGGAAATCGGCGTAGCCCGCGGCCTTGGGGAAACCCGTGCGCGCTGCGGCCAGCGTGTTGGCGTCGACGTCGCAGAGCGCGACCACGTTTTCGTGGGCCACACCGGCGAGGTTGGCGGCGCCGCGGCCGCCGACGCCGATCACGCCGACCTGCAGCAGCCCGTTGGGCGAGCCGAGCACGGCGAGAGTGCGGGAGAGGCCGAGGGTGGAGAAAGCGCCGGCAGCGGCGCCGGTCTTGAGGAAGCCGCGGCGGCTGGTACGGGAGGCTTGGCTCATGAGCGGAAAGGCGGCTGTGGTCGGGGCTTGGGGGCGGGGCACAGGATAGCTGCGGAAGCCGCGCGGCGTTTCGACCGGCTGTTATCCTCGTTTCGTGCCGTCGCGTGCGGCAACCGGGCCTTGCGGGGCTCCGGTCCCCATCCCTTTTCGACCCTTTTCCTCTCAAACAGGAATCCGCCGCCGCTGCCGATGGCGCGCCGGCCCCCTCGCCCATGTCGCGCATCCCTGCCATCCGGCTGCTCGCCGGCCTTCTCGTCCTGCTGCTCTTTGCGGCAGATATCCAGTCGCAGGAACGGCCGCGCCGCGGCGGCCGCGGGGATCGCCCCGACTCCGGCGGCGCCCCCGGCGGCGCCG
>DASWJW010000278.1:0-4081 GCA_036396955.1 Planctomycetota bacterium | reverse complement strand
CGGGGCTCCCGCCCCGCAGGGTCCCCCCCAAGGCTTCGCGTTCGAAGACCGGACCGGCGACGTCGGCCTGATCGGCGCCAACGGCGTGCCGTACTACGGGATGAAGGTGCTCGACCACCACACGGTGGGCGGCGCGTTCGTCGACCTCGACGGCGACGGATTCCCCGACCTGGTCCTGCCGCGTCCGCGCGAGGACTTTCCGACCGGCGGCGCAGCCAACCAGCCGGAAGGCGGAGTCCTGATCGTGCCCAACCGTCCCAACGCCGCCGGCGCGGTCGGCCGCGAGTTCGACTGGGACGCGCGCGTCGAGATGGACCTCGGCGGCGCCGAATCGCAAGGCATCCTGGCGTTCGACGCCGACGACGACGGCGACCTCGACCTGTTCGTGATCTGCAGCGGGCTCTTCGACGCCAACGACCAGACGCCTTTCGATCCGTCGCTGTACGATTCGGCGAACCTCGCCGGCAGCTTTCCTGGACCGTTCCGCAACCGTCTGCTGATCAACCGGACCAACGAGCCGCTGCACCAGCAGATCTGCCCGGGCGCGGCGTTCTGTTTCACGGACGAGACCGGCGCCACCGATCCGGACGGCACGGCGTCCGAGGACGGCCACGGCCTCGCGCACTCCGAGGAGCCGGGCTGGGTGGTCGCCGATCCGGCGAACCCGGGCCAGGTGCTGCTCGACCCGACGCGCACGGCCTTCACCACGGCCAGCGCCGCCGCCGCGGCGGCCGACGTCAACCGCGACGGCCGCATCGACTTGTTCGTCGCCCAGCACACCAAGCACATCCGCGAGCCGTACCGCGATTTCCGCTTGTCGGGGCAGATGGCTTCCTTGCACCTCAACCTGGGCGTCGACGATCCCGCCAGCCCGTCGAAGTGGTGGTTCTGGGACGTCAGCTACGACCGGCGCAAGCACCCGCAAGTGCAGCACTTCGATCCCAACTGGAACTCGGAGGTCGCGCCCTACAACCGCGCCCGGATCAACTGGGACGAATTCAAGCCGGTGTACGGCTGGCAAGGCGCGGACGACCACTTCGTGATCCCCAACGACAGCCGCCCCTGGGCGCGCTTCGGCGGCTCGGTCGCGGTGGCCTTCACCGACCTCAACAACGACCGCTGGCCCGACTTGATCGTCACCACCAAGGCCGGCTTCGCGCTGGACCCGCCGATCTTCGCGCAGTCCGCGCCCTACGGCGGCATGCAGCTCGTGTTCCCGATGATCTACATCAACCGGGGCAACGACGAGAACGGTCGCTGGCTCGGCTACTGGAACCGCACCTGGGACATGGTGCTGCAGCTCAACCAGTTGATCCCCAAGAGCGACCCGCACCGGCTGCGCCGCAACCTCGCGCCCATGGGCCTGGGAGTCGGCGACTCCGACATGGACGGGGACATGGACTTCTACGTCACCGACTGGTCGAACCGCGGCGAGCTGCTCGACCGCAGCGGCTACGACTCCGCCAAGTACCTGGACATGGGCAACGACTACTACCGCAACGACACCGGTTCGTTCGCCTACCTGCCCGGCTACGAGGACTTGTCCTTCTTCAACTCGGGCAACGAGGTCTACGAAGCCGCCGATCCCAATTCGGCGTCCGGCTTCGACCTGCACGGCCCGGCGGTCCTGCCGACCTGGCTGTCGTGGGGGACGCTGTTCGCGGACTTCGACAACGACGGCGACAACGACGTCTGGGTCGCGAGCATGAACGGTGAAGAAGTCGTGGCGCAAGGCGATCCCGGTTTCATCCTCGACCCGCTGTTCGCGACGCTCGGCGACGACGCGCGGGCCTGGGACCGCTTCTTCCGCAACGAGACCGCGCAGGCCGCCGGCCAGCCGGTGGAGCCCAGCGAGCGCTTCACCGACATCAACCCGGCCCCGCACTCCAACGCCGAGCCGTGGATGACCCGCGTAGCGCGCCGCAAGGACAGCCGCGGCGCTCTCGGCGGCGACATGGACCAGGACGGCCGTCTCGACCTGCTCGTGATGCCGTCGCCCTTCCACCAGTTCCGCTACAGCACCCAGTTCCTCCACAACGAGAGCGTCAACGGCAACGCCAGCCTGACGGTGCGGCTGGGCGACCCGGAGAACGTGTGCCCGCAGACCAGCCGCATGGCGGTCGGCTCGCGCGTCGAAGTGATCGCCAAGCTCGACGGTGCGAACGCGGTTTCGCAGTACGCCGAACTGCGCATCGGCGAGAACATTTCGGCGTCCACGCACAGCTTGCCGCTCGAATTCGGTCTCGGCCAGCAGCCCATGGACCAGGCCGTGCAGATCGTGGTGACCTGGCCTTGCGGATTCCGTCAAACGCTCCAGCACCGTCCCGACCAGGGATTGAGCATGGACGTCGAGCCCGATTCGCACACCCACCGCGGCCGGCCCGAGGTCGAGATCCGCGAACTCGACGTGCCGACCCTGCCCGTGCGGCCCGAAGACGGCGCTGCGCCGGTCTGGGTGCGCGCGCGGGTGAACAGCGGCGTCGACGCCGCATGGGCGGAGCTCTCGATGGCGCGCGCGGGCGAACAAGAAGCCTTCCAGCCGGTCGCCATGGACCACGGACTCGCCGCCGGCGCCTGGTTCGACCTGCCGGCAGTGCCCTTGCTCCTGCCGATGAACCACGACGCAGCGGGCCTGCCCGTCGAGACGCCCTACAAGGTGCGTGTCCGCGCGATGGGCGAGGACGGACAGACTTCGAGCGAGTACGCCGCCGAAAACCTGCGTTTGATGCCCGAACGCGTGCCGGCTTCCGGCGATCCGTTGTCGGGCTGGATCCTCCGCGACGGCGCCTTCTACGACCCCGTGCGTCAGGAGTTCGTCCTGCCGCCCTGGGGCTTCGTCGCGCGCGAGTACACCTTCCCGGGCTTCACCGACTACGTCGACTACGACCTGGTCGTGGACGGCGGCAGCCTCTCGGGTCTGCAGACCGGCTCGCTCAAGGTGCAGCTCGCCAACAAGCAGCTCATTAGTTCGGCGCAGTTCATCGCGGTCGGCGAGCCCGGCCGCTCCGGCGTGCGGCTGACCGCGCAGCCCATGGCCCGGTCGAACCACTGGGTGGGCGTGCGCAACGTGTCCACGAACGGCGAGACGGTGCGCATCCGCGCACTGGAGCGCGCGCGCGTCGGCTCGACCCGCGGCCGCTAGTCCGCTAGCGCTTGGGAGCGTAGCGGCGGTGCTTGCCGCGGCCTTTCGGCCGGCCCTTCGTGCGGCCGGCCGCGGCGGCGGCGCGCGGCGGCGCGTCGATCGGCTGGCCCGGGCCGCCTTCGATCCCGACCCAGTCTTCCGGCGGCTCCACGCCGTCGAGTTCGAAGAGGAAGCGGCTCGGCTGGCTCTTGTAGCGGCGGCCGAAACGGCTGCGCTCGCTCGCCCAGCTCAAGGTCAGGTGGCGGCGCGCGCGGGTGATTCCCACGTAGGCCAGGCGCCGCTCTTCTTCCAAGCCGCCCTCGGCGACGGCGCGCACGTGCGGCAACAAGCCTTCTTCGAGCCCCACCAGGTAGACGCGCGGAAACTCCAGGCCCTTGGCCGCATGCAAGGTCATGAGCGTGACGGCGTCGCGCGGCCCTTCGTCCTCGTCGCCCTGCTCGCCGGCGTGCAGGGTCAATTCCTCGAGAAAGCGCTCCAGGCTGGGCGCCGTGGCGCGCGACTCGTAGTGCTCGGCGAGCTCGACCACTTCGAGCGCGGCGTTCCAGCGCGCCTGTCGCGTCAGCGGGTCGTCGTAGCAGCGCTCGACCTCTTCGCGGTAGCGCACGGCTTCGATCAGGGAACGCATCGCCGCGGCGACGTTGCCCTTGCGGGCGGGGCCGGAGAAGCGCGCCAGATCGGCGAGCAGTTCCGCGATCGCGTCGGCCGCGGCCTTGGGCACCTTGGGGATCTCGCCGGCGACGCGCAGCGCCGCGGCGGCCGAGATCCGCCGCTCGCCGGCGTGGGCGAGCACGCGCTCGAGAGTGGTCTTGCCGATGCCGCGCGGCGGCACGTTGATCACGCGCAAGAGCGAGAGTTCGTCGTCGGGGTTCGCCAGCACGCGCAGGAACGCCAGCAGGTCGCGCACCTCCTTGCGGTCGAAGAACGACTGGCCGCCGACCA
>DASWJW010000277.1:0-7457 GCA_036396955.1 Planctomycetota bacterium | reverse complement strand
GCGCGCGCGTCGCCGCCGACGGCGCGCGCGCGGAAGGGCTCGGGGAAGTGTTCGGGGCGCGGGTCGAGACCGAGCATCGCCGGGGTGCGTTTGACCGCGACGGCCTGCCACAATCGATCGGCGAAATTCGTCATGCCGGTTCTCCGGCGTCCGGCAGCGCGCGCGGAGCGCTCGTTCCGAGCGCCGGCGTCGCGACGCTTTCCTGGTCGGGCACCAGCACTCCCGCCGAGATGATCGTGCGCAAGGCTTCGTCGACCGACATGGCGACGGGCACCAGGTCCGAGGCCGGCACAAAGATGGTGTAGCCGGTGGCCGGCATCGGCGAGGACGGAATGAACACCGACACCAGCGTGTCGCCGGCGCCGGCGTTGATCGAGCGCAGGCTGCTGCCGGTGACGAGCCCCAGCGACCACAGGCCCTTGCGCGGGTAGGGAAGCGCCACGACGCGTTCGAACTCGATCTTTTTCTCGCCGTCCTGCGCGAAGAAGAACTCGGTGATCTGCTTGACGTGCGGGTAGATCGCGCCGATCACGGGCGTGCGCGCCAGGAGTTTCTCGAACCCGCGGTAGATGCGCCGCCCGAAGAATCCCGAGAACCACCATCCCGCGACGAGGATCAGCGCGATCGTGGCGACGATCGCCACGCCCAGGCGCAGCTGGGGCGGGAGCAGGTCGTCGGCGTTGCGGCCTTCGGGCGCGAGCTGCGTCACCACCCAGGTGACGCCCTGTTCCGCGCGGCCGACGATATGCCGGGCGAGCGTGTTCCAGAGCCACGTGATGGCGAACACGGTGATTGCGAGCGGTACGATCACGCCAAGTCCGCGGAAGAACACGCGGACGATCGGGTGGGTGGACTTCTTGGCCATGCGCGCGGTCCTCGGTCGGGTCGGCGCCTATTGTGGCGCGTCGGGCAACAAGCGCTCCAGGATCGAGTCGAGCCAGATCAGGCCTTCGGACGTCGCGCGCACGCATGCCTCGCCTTCGGGGTCGCGCGCGAGTTCCAACAGCCCCTCGGCCTGCAGCGCTGCGAATTCGGCGGCCCAGACCTCGCACGGGTCGAGACCGCTTGCCGCCTCCGCGCGCGCCAGCCGCACGCCCTCGGCCGGCAGGCGCAAGCCCATCAAGAAGTGGTCGAACAGCACTTCGTCCGCGTCCGGCCGGCGGCGTTCGCCGACCGGGTCGCGGCCCTCGAAGACTGCCGCTTCGTAGGCGTCCGGGCGCAGGGTGTTCTTGCGCCGCTCCCCGTGGCGCCAGCTCGCGGCGCCGGCGCCGATTCCGACCCACTCGAGCGAGCGCCAGTACGCCATGTTGTGCAAGCACGCCTCGCCGGGCCGGGCGAAGTTGCTGATCTCGTAACGGCCGTAGCCGGCGGCAGCGCAGCGTTCGCCCGTCGTGTCGAAGAGCGCGCGGCAGATGTCGGGGTCTTCTTCGCGCCAGCGGCCGGCGTCGCGCAGGCGCGTGAGCGAGGTGCCGGGTTCGTAGGCGAGCTCGTAGCAGGACACGTGATCGGGCTCGAGGCCGAGGACGCGGTCCAGGTCCTGGTGCCAGGCGCCGGGCTCCTGGCCCGGAAAGGCGTAGATCAAGTCGAGGTTGACCCGTCCGATGCCCGCTGCGCGCGCGTTGGCGTACGCGGCGAGCGCTTGTTCCGGACCGTGCACGCGGTCGTAGGCCTGCAGGATTTCCGGCCGCAAGGACTGCACGCCGATCGAGATCCGGTTCACCCCCCCGGCTTGTGCGGCCTGCATGCGCGCGGCGTCGCACGATTCCGGGTTCGCTTCCATGGTGACCTCGCGCGCCGACGCGCGGAATCCGGTGATCACGTCGAGCTCGGCCAAGAAGCGCGCCAGCAGGTCGGGCGGCAGGAAGGTCGGTGTGCCGCCGCCGACGAACACGGTCTGGGGCCGCAGGTCCGCGGCGATCACGCGCGCTTCGGCGAGCACCGCGTCGACGTGCCGCGCGAGGTCCTGGTCTTTCCACGCGTAGCTGTTGAAATCGCAGTAGCGGCACTTCGCCACGCAGAAGGGCAAGTGCACGTAGAGCGAGACGCCGTTCTCGAGCAGTGCGCCGGTCGGTACGGCGCGAGCCGCGGCAGGGCCAGCGGCCGAAGTCGGGTCAAGCGCTGCGGCGCTGCCCGGCCCCGTTGTCGGGGGTCCGGGGCTGGATCCGGTCGGCCGGGATTCCTTCGACCAGGTAGACATGCAGTTTGCGGAGCGCCTCGCGCTCCATCTGGCGCACGCGCTCACGCGACATGCCCAGCTGCTTGGCGATCTTCTCGAGACTCAGCGGATTGTCGTCGTCCAGGCCGTAGCGCATCCGCAGGACCTGAGCTTCGCGCTCGTCGATGACCTGCAGGATATCGCGCAGCATCGCCAGGGAGTCCGCTTGTTGCACGATCTCGTCCGGCTGCTGGTGGTCGGCCCCTGGGCTGGCGTCGCCCGGCAGGTCGTAGAGGAGCTCGTCGCCGAGCGAAGTGGAGCCGGTGGCCGTCATCAGCGTCTGCTGGACGACCTTCAGGTTGTTGGCGCTCAAGTCGAGGGACTCGGACACCTCCGCGTTCGTCGGCGGGCGGCCCAGCCGCTGGTGCAGCTCGGTGCTCGCGCGCGTCCATTTGGTGAGGATCTCGACCATGTACGACGGCACCCGCACGGTCTTCGCGGTGTTGATCAGCGCGCGCCGGATCGTCTGCTGGATCCACCACGTCGCGTAGGTGCTGAACCGGAAGCCTCGTTCGGGATCGAACTTCTCGATCGACTTGAGCAGGCCGAGATTGCCTTCGGCGATCAAGTCCTGCAGCGGCAGGCCGCGGCCGGTGAAGCGCTTGGCGATGCTCACGACCAGGCGCAGGTTGGCGCGGATCATGTGTTCGCGTGCCGCCAGGTCGCCGGCCTGGATGCGCCGCCCCAATTCGACTTCTTCCTCCGCCTTGAGCAGGGGAACTTCGTCGATCTCATGGAGGTAGGTTTCCAGGCAGCGGTCGGAAGCGATGGCAGGATCCTCCGGCGGAAGATCGGGACGGCAAGATCCCGGTTCCTACAACGGCCAGTCGCGGCGTTTCCTTGAGACGGAACTTGCTCGCGGGCTCGCCTTCAGCCCGCGCCCGGAATCGCCGCTAGGATGTGCTCCCGATCCGGGCGCCGGGCGCCCTGGAACCGCCATGGCATCCCGTTCTCCCTGGACCGAAGGCCTGCCGCGTCGTTCGACGCTGGCGGAAGACGCTTTCAAGCCGCTCCTGGCCACGCAGGCCGAGGATTTCCTGCGCATGTCCAACGGGCTCATGGAGCTCGTGCCCGAGCAGTGGAGCCAGCGTCAGTTGTTCCACCTCTATCGGAGCAGCACCGACCTCGAGACTTTTCTCGACGACTACGGGGCGCGCGAGAACCGCAAGTTCTTTCCCGTGCGCGAGGCCTTCGCGCTGCTGCGCTGGCTTTCGTCGTCGATGAGCAGCCTGGTGCACGTCGACGCGCGATTGGCTTCCTACCCGTCGGCGGACGTCGATTGGGCGCGCGACCACGTGGGCCCGTGCATCCGCAAAGCAGCGCTGCGCCTGGGGGAAGTCATCCAAGCGTGCCTCGCAGCGATGCGGGAGAATTGGTCGGCGGTCGGCATGAGCTGGCCTACGCAGGCCGTGCGCCTCGAAGCACTGAGCTCGCCGGGCGAGCGGCCGCGCCTGCCGCGCGACTTGATCGAAGCGCGCGTTGCGGTGGCGGCGGTCGCGCACGACCTCGGCAGCGCGCCGGCGCGGATTGCGGCGCGCTTCCTCGACGCCGCGCGCGAACTCGAGCGCGTTGCGGGCCGGCCGGTCCATGGCCGGGATGCGCTGCAGCGATTCATGGCCAAGCGGCTCGGCGAGGAGGCCGCCCGCAGCCTCGAGGCGAAGGTCCACAACCTGCAAAGCGCCTACGACAGTCTGGTCGCCGGGCGTGCGGACGAGGCCGAGTATCCGGAATTGCCCGTCTTGCGCGGTTCGGCGAGTCTGGCCTTGCACCTTCTCGAAGCGGCCACTTCGCTCACGCACCTGTACGAGCGGCACGACCTCTATGGGCAGCGCAGCGGCTCCCAGCTGCTGTTCACCCGCTTGATTCCCGAGGAAGACCTCCTTGACATTACGGTAAATACTTGTCTAGTCACGGCTTGCAAGAGTCTGAATAAGACGGTGCCGATGGCCGACAAACTCCTGCGGGCTTTCACGAGGCAGGTCGAAGAGCTGCTGCCGCTCCCCGACGACGTGTTCCTGCACGCCCGCCCCATCTCCTTGATCGTGTCGGTGGTCAATCACCACCAAACCCCCGTGGAGATGACGATTGCGGGCGACAGCTGCAGCGCGGCGAGCATCATGCAGATGCTGGTCCTGGCGGGCACCCACCCCGAGGAAAGGGCTATCCGGTTTTCCGGAGACGACAGTGTCTTGCAGGACTTGCGCGCGCTGTTCGAAGCCGGCCTCGGCGAGCATGGGTTCGAGAAGCTGCCCGAACGGCTGGACTACTTGCGAACCAACTGACCACCTGCCGGCGGCGCCGGCCTCCGCCGGGTCAGATTCCGTGCCGCAAACGATCGCCCAGGATCGACGGCAGTCCGGCCTTGCGGATGAGCCGCTGCTCTTCCGGGATGTTGTACGGAGTCCGCAACAAGCGCATGTGGCGCGAGCCGACGTTGTAGATCGCGACCGGGGACAGCGGGTTCTCGTCCCGGGGCTGACCGACGCTGCCGACGTTGATCACCGCGCGTTCTCCTTGCTCGAGCACCCAGTCTTCTTCGAAGTGCCACTTGAGCTCCTGCTGCCCCGGGCGCTCGATGAAGTTCATGGGCACGTGGGTGTGACCGCAGAACCCGGCGGGAGCTTCGAAGTCAGCCAGCGACGCCCGGGCGGCCGGAAAGGATTGAAGGTAATTGAACTCCTCGGGGTTCGGCAACGCCCCGTGGAAGATACTGAAGCCGGGCTCGTCGATTCGCAGCGGCAGGGCGTCCAGGTAGTCCAAGTGCTCCTTCCCAAGCTGTTTCCTGGTCCACTCCAGCGCAGCTAAGGCATAGGGGTTGAAGTAACTTGGGTCGATCTTGCCGAGCAGTGCCCAGTCGTGGTTGCCGGCGACCGAACGCACGTTGCGCGACTGAAGCAAGGCGATCAGTTCGGCTGGGCGGGGTCCGTACCCCACGATGTCGCCCACGCAATAGAGTTCGTTGACGTCCTCGAGGTCGAGCAACGAGAGGACGGCCTCCAAGGCCGAAATATTGGCGTGGAGGTCGCCTAGGATCGCGATCTTGCGGGAGCCATTCATCGTTTGGTCGCGGCGTGCTGGGAGAGTACGCTAACCCAAGCGTGCTTCCTAGTCATTCGGGATTGCGCCGGAGAACTCATGGCGGCTAGCAAGAAACTTGGCCGAGGGCTGAATTCCCTTCTCACTTCCCGTCATGCAGAAGACGGAGACGCGGACGGTCCGCGCTGGGTGCCGGTTGCCAGGCTGCAACCCAACCCGGAGCAACCGCGCAAGAACCTCGAGAAGGGCCTCGACACTTTGGCGGCGAGTATCCGGCGGCATGGGATCATGCAGCCCCTCGTGGTTGTCCAAAGTGGCCCCGAGAGCTTCGAGATCGTCGCCGGGGAGCGCCGTTGGCGCGCCGCGCAGCTCGCTGGGCTGAAGCAGGTCCCCGTGGTGATCCGCGAGCGCGCTGGGGCGGCCTCCGAGCGGCTCGAGCTGGCGCTGATCGAGAACATCCAGCGCGAGGATCTCGACCCGATCGAGCGCGCGTTGGCTTGCCGCCAGCTCCTCGGGGAATACGGCCTCACCCAAGAAGACGTCGCCGAGCGCCTCGGTTTCGACCGCTCGACGGTTGCCAACCTGGTGCGCCTGCTTGAGCTCCCGCAGGAGTTTCAAGCTGCTGTTTCACGTGAAACAATCAGTGCCGGCCACGGCCGCGCCCTGTTGCGCATCAAGGACGCCGCCAAGCAGAAGCTGGCCTTCCAACGCATCGTCCAGGACGCGCTCTCGGTGCGAGCGGCCGAAAAGTTTTGCGCCACGGTGGCCTCCGGGAAAGTCGCTCCTGCCCACAAGCCGCGGCCACGGAATCCGGCGTGGGTCGGAGACCTTCAAGAGAAGTTGACCCGCAGCCTTGGCAGCCGAGCTGAGATCCGGCTGCTCCGCAAAGGGGGCGGCCGGCTGGTGGTCCATTTTCAGGACCTCGACGGCCTCGACCGCCTGACGCAGAAGCTCGAACTCCCCGGCGAAGCCGAAGAGCTGCTGCAAGGCTGAGAAGCCCCGGGCAGCGCGCCCGCCTAGTTGAGGATCTCGGCGCCCACGATCTGGACGCTCGAGGCGAATTGCGCGGGCAAGTTCGGGTCGCGGCCGAGCGCGGCAAGATCCGCGAGGATCTCGGCGCCTTCGACGACCTTGCCGAATACCGTCACCGTGCCATCCAAGGCCAGGTTGTCGGCAAACGTGAGGAGGAACGAATTCTCGTCCTGCGCGCCTGCTCCAGTCAGGGGCTTGGGAGCAGTGGTCAGCGCTCCCATGTAATTGAAGTGTCCCCAACTGCGCTCGAGCGGAAGGCCGGTGGGCTCGACCGGGTCTTCGCCTTCGGCCGGGATTGCGGCCAGGCCAGCAAACTTGGCGGCGTGGAAACCTTGCGGGGTCGCCGCGATCTCGGCCAAGCGAAGCGCCTGGACCGCAGCCAAAAAGTTGCCGCAAGCCTCGGGCGCAACATCGTCGTAGAGACCGACAACAAACGCGTAAACCTCTCCCTCGCCAATCGTTAGGGAAATCTTGATGCGCGCGCCAGTGGGTTCGGGATTGGCGAACACCGGGAGCTCGGTGGAGCCCGAGAGTTCCGAGGCGATGCGCTCGTTGATCAGGTTCGCCAGGTCGCCGCCGCCCTCTCCGAAGGATCCGAAACCGGCAAAGGCACCCTTGTCGGCCAGTTCCTGGAAAGCAGGGCGCAACTTGACCAGCGCTTCCTTGTCGCCTTGGCGCAGGGAGAACTGAACGCCGGAGAGGACTACCCACTTGTAGATGCGGTCGTCTTCGCGGGCCTGCCGCAGCGTGTCGTCGACCGACTCGGCATCAAAGGCGCCGGGGCTCGTCGTCAATTCGCGGTGGAGCTCCCAACTCGCCTCTTGCGAGTCGGCGCGCATGCGCGGAAGGACTTGCTGAAAAATGGAGATGCCGACGATTCCGACCACCAGAACCGTCAACGCCGGCCAATGGCGATGAAACAGGTCCATGATGGGGGATTCGGTGCTCTTGCCCATCGGGACGGGCGCACCGACCGGGGCCGGGGTGGTCTTTGCAGTCGGAGTCATTCCAGGAATTCGCAGGCCGTAACGTCTCGAAAGGAGTGCCGCCACGAAAGGGGCGAAAGTCTAGCATGCGTCGGAAGGGTGCATGGATTCCCGCGGAAACCACTCGGATTCCGGCCGTGCAGTTTCTTTACAGCCGAACCCACGCGAGTCTGGCTGCCGGTCCGCGG
>DASWJW010000276.1:0-13964 GCA_036396955.1 Planctomycetota bacterium | reverse complement strand
CATCACCGAGTTGACGACGCCGAGCACGAACACCGCGAGCATTGCGAACAACGCCAGCGCGAGCACCAGCTCGATCATGGTGAATCCGCGGCGACGGGCGTTCATTCCACCACCTCTTCGCTCCACTCGACGCGCGATCCGGCCAGGTAGTCGAGCAGGACCGAGCGGATGCGCGGCGCCGAGGTCCAGCCGGTGGCGGTGTAGCCGACCGGATCGAAGGCGCCGGTCTCCCAGTCGAAGCTGAAGCGGACGTCGAGCTGGTCCGCGCGCAAGTCGAGGCGGATGGCTTCGCCGCCGGTGCCGGTGCCGGTGTCGAGCACGCGCAGGCCGGGGGTGCCCTCGGGGTCCTCCCAGGCCGCCGGGCCGCTGCGCACGGTCGCGCGCACGCGCTGCGAGGCGTCGGGGAGTTCGACTTCGAAGCGCAAGGAGCGCCAATAGGCGTCGGGCTCGTCGAAGGAGAGGCCCAGCCAGGCGCCGGCCGGATCGTCGCTCTGCGGAATCCAGCGGTCTTCCCAGCGGCAAGGCATCGAGTAGACGAGTTCGCCCTCGGAATGGTCCGCGGCGACGGTGCCGAAACGGCCGCGCAGGAGGCCTTCGCCGTAACGGCGGGTGTCGTCCAGCGCGAGCCGGCGGCGCGGCATGAGCAAGGCATCGCCGCCCGGGCTCTTGAAGGCCGTGTGCACCAATTCCTGGCCGATCAGCTGCAGGCCGCGGCCGCCGAAGCGCGCCGTGTCGTCGAGGACGAGCGCGTTGTCGTTCGGCGTGATCGCGGAAGCGAGCGCGCTCGCCGGCCGGCCGTCGGCGAGCCACACCCGCGTGCCGCCGGCGTGGCCGCGCGGCTCGGTGCCGTGCAGGCCGCGGCCTTGCGGCGCGATCGTGAAGCGTCCGGTCCCCGGATCGAGGTCGGAATAGGCGATCCGCTCGCCGTCGAGGTCGAGCAGGCCGCTGCGCGGCAACGGGTCGAGCCAGAAGCCGGCGCCCTGGCCCGGGCCGCGGGTCAAGTAGCGGCGGCCGTCGACGAAGAACGCGTTGGGATGGACGAAGAACTCGGCGGTCTCGCCCGCGTCGAGGTCCTGGAGCAATTGATAGCAGCCGCGGGAGAGCGCGTCGGTCGGCGCGGCGATGGTGTTGGGCGCGTGCACGCCGACTTCGTCGACGTGCCCCTGGAACACCGGCGAGATTCCCGTCGAGTCGCCGCCGACCGCCACCAGGTCGATCGCGAAAGGCCGCTCGGCGCTGGGAAACTTGAGCAGGCGCGGCAGCGTGCGGACGTCCGTGTTCGGAACCCCGAGATCGGGATAGACTGAAGGGTCGGCGAACAGCAGGACGCCCGGATCCTCCTGGAAAGCGACGTAGGTGACCGCGTAGGAGACCGGGTTGACCGGCACCGCCTGGATCATGCCGCCGCGCCGGAACGACTCTTCGAGCGGCGGCGTGGCCCACTGCACCGTGTACCAGCGCGGCGGCGCGCTCGCGCCGGCGAGAGTGAGCTGGTCGAAGACCGCGACCCGGTCGAGTCGGCCGACGTAGCCGGCGAAGGGATCGGCGCCGAGCAGTCCGGAGTTGCCGCGCAGGGTCCGGAACACGGGCACCAGGCGCTCGCCGGTGGTGTGCGCGTGGTCGTAGGTGCCCATCACGCCGCGGTGCGACAAGGCCTCGCGCATGCGCTCGATCTCGATGTCGCGGTCCACCGCCGTCGGCACCCCGAGGCGGCGCACGAACGTGAAATCGTCGCCGGGATCCTGCCAGCACGGCCGGTAGCCGCCGCCCGGTTGCTGGCCGGCGCCGCCATCCTCGCCGCCTTCGTTGCCGGCGGGACGATTGGTCGGCCCGCCGGGGTTGTCGACGTCGCGCTCGCCCAGGTAGGCGCCGATCGCGGCGACCAGCGCGTTCCAGTCGTCACGCACGAAGTGGCCCTGGACGATGCTGTCGTAGCGCACCCATTCCGTGAGGCCGGCGTCGGCGTCGTTGGTCAGCTGCACGAACTCGGAGAAGCCCGGCAGGCCTTGCAAGTAGCTCACGGCGTCGACCCGGCTGCCCTTCACCGACACCGGAATGACGTGCACCCGGTACTGCGGCAAATTGTTGAGCGACTGCCCGTTCACGGTCAGGTTCCAGGTGGTGACGTACGAAGCTCCGGAGCCGTCGTATTCCTCTGCCGGCCACTGCTCCACTCCGGGGGTCACCTGGTTGCGCTGGATCCCCACCAATTTCGTGTCCTGCCTTCCGCTGTAGCGGATCAGCTCCACGCCACCGAGCCGGCAACCGTCGTCGGGGAGGATCGGCTGGCCCGAAGGCGGCGTCACCCGCACTTGATAGAGCAGGGCGTAGCCGCCGTCGCTCTGGAAGGCCTCGGCGTAGTAGGTGTCGCCGTCGACGAAGGGCGCGAGTTCCAGGTCTTCGCCGTTCTGGCAATTGATCCCGGTGCCGAGCGTCCGCGACTGGCCGGTGAGCGGATTGGTGTAGGTGATGCTGTCCCGGCCGCCGATCAAGGTTGCGACCGACCACGGCCCCACTTCGCCGGTGATCCGGCCGCCGCCCGGCGGGATGATGCTGGCGAGCACCGCGCTGTAGCCGTATTGCTCCACCGCCGAACCGACCGGATGCACGCTGTCGACGGACCCGGCCAGCGAGTCGCGGCCTTCGCGCGCGGCGCGGCCGCCGAGCCAGCCGTTCGGCGAGGTGTCGCGGTCGAGCACGAAGGAATTCGCCGTCTTGGACGAATACTCCATGACCTCGCCGCCGACGATCAGCGCGCCGCGAGCCGGGAAACCTTCGGTCGACTCGACGTAGAGATTTCCATCGGCGCCGCCGGGCGCAAAACCGCTGACCGCCTGGGTGAGCCAGGTCAGGCCGCGGACCTTGCCGCGCGGCACGCCGTCCACGGCCACCTGCACGCCGCGCGGCGACACGCCGCGCACGAGCGTGTCGACGTGCAGCCAGCGGTCGTCCATCGGGTATTCGGCGGGATCGATCTCGACTTCGACGGCCTGCACCAGGCCGTCCGGATCGGCGGGATCGTCGCCGGCGTTGTCGAACGCGCGCACCACCAGTTTGCCTTGCTCGAAGGCGGCGTAGACGCGCGAGCGGTCCAGCTGGGGTCCAGCGAGATCGAAGAGGAAGCCGTCCGCGGTGCCGCCCAGCGTTTCGAACCAGCCCTGGAAATACAGCGGCTCGATGCTGCTGAAACCGGCGCCCCCGCCGAGCCCCCATTCGTCGACCGGTTCGACGCGCGCTCCGCGTTCGCGCGGGTCGTAGCCGAGCGGCGAATTCTCGGCCTCGAAGTGCTGCAGCTTGCCGGTCGCGTTGCCGGCGCCGAAATTCATGCCCTCGTACGCCGGCCGCGGCATGACCGCGGAGTCCTCTTCGCGGTCCTCGGGGATCATCCGGCCGGTCAGCGGCAGCAGGCCGGTGCGCAGCGGCAGCGCCGAGAAACCGTCGTGGTGGCCCGGCCATGCTCCGAGGTTGTGCGGCAGGAAATCGGCGCCGTGCGCGCTGCGGCCCCACCGGGAGACGTCGTCGAAGTCGACCTGCGTGCGCCACAAGCGCAGCAGCGGGCCGTCGGGCGCCGGCCGCACCGACTGGCGCTGGGCGCCGCGCGCGAGCGTCCGGCCGATGCGCGAGCGCACCAGCGCGTTGACGCGCTGCAGGTAACGGTCGCCGCTGCGGTACCCGAACGGCAGGGTGGTCTGTTCGAGGTAGCCGTTGTTCGGATCAATGCCGTTGGCGTGGATCGCGAGAGCTTCGAGGTGGTCGAGCTTGCCCGTGCGGACCATCGGCTCGAGCACGCGTGCCCACAGATCGTCGGGCCCTTTCAAGGGCCGCGCGCCGACCACCAGCGCGGCGAACTCACGGGCCTTGCCCGGCGAGACCCACGAACTGCGGCGCGAACCGCCGACCAGCGCCTCTTGCGGCAGCGGCGGCACCCTTACCCACCGCAGGCCCGCCACCAGCGCTTCGACCACTTCGGGGCGCGCGGCGTTCAAGTCGACCGGCTCGCGGCGCAACGGCCGGAAGATGGTGGCGCCCGGTTCGAGATCGAGCGGCAACGGGGTGGCGAAGGTCAGCCCGCCGCGCGCCTGCAGGACCAGCGCGTCGAACGAGGCCGCGTCTTCCGGAGTGATCCGCGCAATGGTCCCCGGGGCGAACGCGGCCACGTCGG
Organism: Planctomycetota bacterium; assembly: GCA_036396955.1. Taxonomy (GTDB): domain Bacteria; phylum Planctomycetota; class UBA1135; order UBA1135; family UBA1135; genus DASWJW01. Next base: position 9,802 of record DASWJW010000276.1, on the reverse strand, counting down.
TGACCGAGGCGAAGTTCGGATTCTCCGGGTCGACCGGCTGCGTCAGCCAGACGCCGGGTTCCCAGTCGGGAGCGCCGTACGCGCCGCTCTCCAGGCTGCAGAGCCGTTCGAGACGCAGCTGTTCCGCGGCGGGCAGCACGCCGAGCCCGGTCACGTCGGTACCGAACAGGTCGAACAGGAATTCCGGCGGCTGGAACTCGCTGCCCTGGATGCGCGCGAGGTTCATGCCGAAAACCCGCGCGTCGACCACCGCAAAGCCCTCTTCGAGTCCTGCGCCGCTCGGGTCGACGCCGGTCACCGGCGTGTAGCTCACGCCCTGGAACATGCGCCCGTCGAGGCTCGTGTACTGCGCCCAAAGCATTTCGCGCCGCGAGCGGACCATGAGCATTCCCGTTTCCGGGAAGCCGGCGGTGGAATTGACCTTGATCTCGCCGTCGGCAAGCTCGACTTCTTGCGTGGTGAAACAAGGGCGCAACAGGTTCTGCACCAGGGTGGGCGGCGCCGTAGCCAGCGAAACCCGAGCTTGCGCGTTCTCGACTTCGAATCCCCAGGACTGGCCGATCCCCCACTCCTCGCCGAGGCTTTGCGGCATGCGACCGGCGCTCGCGGGATCCCACTCGGCCGGCGCGTCCCACAACGGCGTCGGATCCTCGGCGGGGTGCGTGCCCGCCTGGTAGTGCATGGCGAAGCGCGTGGCCGAACCAACCGCCAGGCGCATCTGCGCGCGGTCGAAGGTCTCGCGCGAGGCTTCGGACCGCAACCGGGAGGCGAGCAGGAACGGGACCCCGAGCGAGAGCAGCAGCGCCAGCGCCAGCAGCACCGTCAGCAACGCGGAACCGCGGGTGCGCAGCGCGGCGGGTTCCGGCCTGGCGGTCATTGCGCGGCCTCTTCTTCGCTGAACCGGCCCACGCGGAAATGCGCGACCTCGACGCCGAACTCCATGATCCCGACTTCGACCGCGCCGGAATGCAGCTCCGGGTCGAGGAAACCACGGCGGTCGAAGCGCACGCGCTGGGGATCGAGTTCCGCGACCACGTCCTCGCGGAATTCGGGCCCCGCTTCCGGAGTGCGCACCCAGATTCCCAGCTCGTCCAGGCGGCCGCGGAAGCGGCCGTCGGGATCCCCGAAGAAAGGCGTGCCTCCCGGTTCGGGAAGGAAGCCCTCGAAAGTCTCTTCCGCCACCGTGCGGCCATCGGCCTCGACGCGGAAACGGCCGGCCGCCGCGCTGATGCGCAAGCGCTGCCAGCGGCCCGGCAGGACCACCGCCGCGGCGCTGCGGACTTGCAGGCGGACGTCTTCTTGAGCGACGCGGACGTCCAGGCGCCCGGCCAGCGAGCCGTCGCGGTCGACGCGCAGATCGAGCAGGCCGTCCCACACCAGCAAGCGGCCCGCAGCGAGATCGGGCAGGAACACGTCCATCTCGACCGCAACACCGTGCCGCGGCCGCAGCGTTCCGCCGCTGCCTTCGAGCAGCACGCCGCCGCCTTCGCCGCAGTCGAGGCCCGCGCCGAAGCGCCCCGGCGCGCCGTCGGTGGCGGGCGCGACGAGTTCGGCGCCCTGCAGCACGCGCAGTTCCGGCTCGAACGACGCTTCGCGCACGCGCCGGAACACGTAACGCACCATGCGCGGCGGCACGCCGGCATCGGGGTCGCCGGCTTCGACCACCAGATCCACTGCCTGGCCGCTGGAACGGGCGCGGTCGCGGGTGCTTTCCAAGAAGGTCGCCACCGACACCTGGAGCCCGCGCGCGCCCGGGTCGAGGCGCTGGATGCCGAGGGTGCCGAGCCCCATGAGGATGCCGAGGAGCACCATCACGAAGAGCAGTTCGAGCAGAGTGAAGCCCCCCCGCCACCCGGCGCGAAGCCGGGCCGGATACGCCCAGCCCGGCGGCGACGCGAGGCCGCGGCCCATCAGCCGTCCCGGAAATTCCCGAGGTCGTCCTCGGTCCCGAACAGCCCGTCTTCGCCGGCGGAGAGCAGCTGGAAGGTCTGGTTGTTCATCCACAGCCCTGTAGTCGACTGCTTGCGTGCGGTTGCCCGCTGCTGCATCAGCTCCTCTTCGGGGGCCGCCGCCCAGACCGTGGCTTCGACTTCGAAGTGGCGATGGTCGAAGTACAGGATCGGGTTGCCCCAGATGTCGCCGAATTCCATCAGCTCGCGGCCGGGCAGGATGGTCATCGCCTTGGTGGTGCTGTCGCCGTCGGTGTTGACCAGCCATTCCTGGCTGGGCCGCTGCCCCGTGTAGTCGGCGTCGTAGAGCGCCAGGAACAAGGACTCCGCGTGGGCGTTGTCGTTGTTGCCGCTGGCGCCCGCCGGCAGCGCGTCGTTGGGGTAGTCGCCTTCGATCTGTCGGAACTGCTCGATCAAGCTGGTGAGTTCCTGCAAGCGCAGCTCGGCCTGCTTGGTCTTCGAACTGCGGAAGATGCGGCCGCCGCTGACCACGAAGTACGCCGCGAGCACGCCCAGGATCAGCATCACGATCAGGATCTCGAGCAGCGTGAAACCAGCGCGGCGGCGGCCCGGCGGACGGCGGCGGAGCGGTATCACGACTGCTGGTAGACGAGTTCGACTTCGTCGAGGGAAATGTCGACCGGCAAGGCGTTGCGCGTGCTCGCGTAACCGCCGACGGCCATGTTGCCCGCCGCCGAACGCAGCGCCGGCACCGGCTGCTGGAAGATCACGTTGCCCGCAAAGCGCACCGTGAGCAAGGGCGTGGCCTGCTCGCGGTCGACCGTGAACTCGACGCGGCCGGGCGTCTCGGGCGGCAGCGTCAGTCCGGTGTCGCCCGACTCCGTGCGCGCGCCCTGCGCCATCGACCAGCGGATGCGGCCGTCGCGGTCGCGCTCGACCTCGAGAACCCAGGTCTGCCGGTCGCCGCGCGCGCTCTCGAGCGCGATGAAGACCCCGGCGTCGCCCTTGTGCACGTCGTCGGGTCCAGTGGCCAGGTCGACCGCGAAGGACTGGAACTGGATCGCCGGCAAGCTGCGCGCCACCCGCGTGCGGCCCGCACCGCGGTGCATGCCCCGGATCTGCAAGTGCCCGCCCAGGACCCGCGGCTCGACTCCCAGGCGCGCTTGCGTCTGCGCGTCCCACTGCGGCCGCAGCAGATTGCCGTCGAAGGGATCCCGCCAGGAGCGCAGCTGGGAGTGCCGGTCGATGCGGCTCTGCCAGAGGGCTGCGTACTGCCGCTGCGAGTGGGCCTCCTCGTCGCGAAGCCGATCCTGCAATTCGCCGAACTCCGCGAGCGCGGTCCCCAGATCTCCTTGGGCGTAGGCCGCCCACGCCAGGCCGTTGCGGGCGGCGTGCAGGTCGGGATCGAGCGCGAGCGCGCGGGAGAGCGTTTCGACCGCGCCGTCCCACTCGGCCATCTGCAGCAGGTTGAAAGCGCGCCGGACGACGATGGCGGTCTGCTCGGGGGCTTCGGACTCCGCGCGCCGCAGCGCGACTTCGGCGAGTTCCTGGCGGCCCTCTTCGGCGAGCAGCCAGCCGTACTCGGCCAGTGCCGACGCGCAGCCGGGCGCCTTCTGGATGACCGACCGCAGGTCGGCGCGCGCGTTCTCCGCGTCGCCGTCGCGCCGCGCCCAGGCCCCGCGCAGGTAGACGCCGTACGGCAAATTCGGTGCGAGTTCGAGCGCGCGCGCGAGCGCTTCGCGCGCCGCGTCGTCCTCGCCGAGCACGTCGAGCCAGAAAGCCTGGGCGGCGAGCGCCACCGCGCCGTCCAGACCGAAGCCGGCCGCCGCCGCGCGCAAGTCGCGCACGACCTCGCCGGCAGGCCCCCCGCTGGCCGCCGTGGCGATTCCGCGCAGGTACAGCAGCCGCGGGTCGGCGCCCAATTCCTCGACGGCGGTTCCCGCGAGATCCGCAGCCTGCGAGAACTTGCCGGCGAGGTAGGCCGCCGCGACGCGGCCAGCCCGCGCTTCGACGGCGCCGGCTCCGCGCAGGTCTCCCGCCGACTCGGCGGCGCGTTCGGCGTCGGCGAACGCGCTGCTCGCAGCGTCCCAGCGGCCGAGCGCGAGCTTCGCGCGGCCGATCGCCACGCCGTTGCGGATCGCCGCGGCGCTGCTCCGCGACGAGTGCTGCGGCTGGGCGCGCTGAAGGAAAGTCAGCGCTTCGGTGGCGCGGCCGTCGTCGAGCAGCAGCAGGCCCAGTTCGAGCGGCGCGCTCGGATCGCCGTCGTTGAGCGTGACGGCGCGCCGCAGCGGCGCCTCGGCGTCGGCATCTAGATACAGGCGACGCAGGATGCGAGCCATGCCCACCCGCGGCGCCGAACTGCGCTCGAAGCGGCCGAACGGCGGATCGACCGGCATCTCCGGCTGCTCGGCGGGCAGTTTCTCGCCCGCAAGCCGCGCATAGAGCGCGAAGGCTTCGTCGAAGCGGAAGGTCTGTTCCCAGACCCGCCCGAGAGTCATCCAGGTGCTCAAGTCGTCGGGAACCAGCCCGATGCCCCCCACCGCCAGGCGTTCGGCGTGCTCGAAAGCGACCGGTTCGCGGACCCCCTGCTCGAGCAGCCAGTCGATGAAGTCGATGCGATCGACGATCGAACCGGGACTCGGGTTGACCTGGCGCACGCGCCGCTCGATCTCGTTGCGCAGCGTGCGCGCGAGCGCGAAGTCCTGGTACGCGTCGCCGGCGATCCGCTGCGCGCCGAAGCGGTCTTCGCCGGTCGCGACGTCGACTTCTTGGAAGACCAGCGGGTCGCCCTTCTTGAGGTCCCACCGGCTCTCGTTGAGGATGCGGCCGTACAGGACCGTGAACGCGGTGCTGCGCACCGAGTCGTAGGTTTCGGTCCAGTCGACGTCCGCGGTCCGCAAGGAACCGCCGGCGGAATCGAGTTCGCCCGGATCGCCGCCGTTCTCCACGTCGACCAGATCCTCGATGCCGCCGACCGGGCGCGGGGCCGCCGTCATCAAAGCGCCGCTCCAATGGTCCGCGCCGCCATCGGGGAGCGGCGGCGGAAGCAGGACGGGCAATTCGCCGAGTTCCGGCAGCGCGAACCCGAGCGGCGCCAGTTCGGCTTCTTCGCGCGGCTCGCGGAAGGGATCGCGCGCGCCGTCGGCGCCCAGCTCGAGCGCAGCGACCGGATCGGTCGCGCCCAGTTCGGCGAGTTCGAGCTGCAGGGCGCCGCCGCGGCGGCGCAGCGACTCGCTGCCGCCGGACAGCAGTCCCCAGCTCAAGAGGCCGAGCAGCGCGACGACGATCAGCAGCAGTCCTTGCTCGCGCTTCACGGCCGGGTCTCCGCTTGCGGCGGTTCGCCCACCGCGAACTGCACGGTGAGCCGGCGCAGCTTGGTGCGTGCCTGCACCGGCCCCAGGTCGATCAGCATCAGACCGAGCGGCGGCTCCACGTCGAGCAGCGCCTGCACGAACGGCAGAGTGTCCTCCTCCGCGAACAAGAGGTCGATCGCCACCGGCGCCAGGTCCAGGGGCGATTCGGGCATGCCGCGCTGCCGCCGCCGCGTGCCGCGCGTGGAGATCTCGACGTTCTCGATCCGCGCGGCGCCGAGCGGAACCGCCATGCGCACCACCCGCTCGACCACGTCGAAACCGCGGAGCGCGCGTTCGATGTCGCGGCCCTGCGTGGGCGAGATCGGCGGCAAACCGAGGGTCTCGTCGATCTCGACGTCGTTGCGCAGCGCCCAGGCGACCAATTCCTGGCGCATGCTGCCGGTGAACTCGATGTAGTGCTGGCGCGCCGACTGGCCGGCGGACGGGCGGAATTCCTGGCGCCAGGGCGGCAACGCGGCGGCGGTGAGTTCGGCGGTGCGCGCCTCGAGCTGCTCGAGGCGCGTGCGCAGCTCGGCGACCTGCGCGGAGCTGTACTTGGCCGTGGCGAGCGAAGCGCGGCTGATGTTGATCGAACGCCGCGCGGCGGCAGCCCCGGAACCCGCGACGGAGCTGATGATCATCTCGGCGATCAGGAACAGCGCCAGGCCGACGGCCACTGCAGTGAGGAAACGCCGGTGCGTCTGCCAGAGGGTGTCGAGATTCATGTCAGCCCTCGTCCTCGTCCACGTCCGCGGCCGGCGGCACGGGCAGGAAGTGCGCGGTCAGGAACCACTCGATCGCAGCCCGCCCCTTGGGCTTGGTCTCGGGCCGCATGGCGCGCTCCCTTCCGGGCAAAAAAGCCTGCACGCGGCTGCTGAAGTCGCCGAACGCCGCGCTGGCCTGGCGCGCGCGGTTCTCGCCGTGCCCGGTGACGCGCACGACCGGAACCGCGGTCCCCGTCAGCTCCCAGTCGTCGCCCGGCTGCATCTCCACATGCAGCGACTCGACCCAGAGATTGTCGGGAAGGCTGGTCGCGAGCAGCTTGGTCATTTCTTCGGCGCTGCGACGCAGCGCGACCCGCGTCGAGAGGTCGGTCGACACGAGCTCGCGCGCTTCGACCTGGGCCAGCAGGTCCTGCGCCAGCGCGTGGCTGGTCTCGGCGGCGCTGGCTTCGTTCTTGAGCCGCCGTGAAGTCTGCTCGAGTTCGGCGGTGCGCCCGGAAGTGACCACGAAGTCCGCCACCAGGAAGCCCACGGCGAGCACGGCCGCCGCCACGCCAAAAACGCCGCGTTCGCGGAAATCGCGCTTGCGGCGCGCGGCCTTGGGCAGGATCTCGAGCGCAAAGAGTTCCGAGTCGGCGGCGCTGAGCGCCAGACCGATTGCGACCGTCGCGCCCGGGCCGTCGGCTTCGGCCTGTTCGGCCTGCTCGGGCGGCAGCGCCGACAGGTCGAGCATTTCGATCGGATTCCACACCGAAACCGGCACCTTGAGCCGCTCGCACAAGAAGTCCTCGATGCCCTGGGTGGCGGCTCCGCCACCGGTGATCAGCACGCGATCGAGCGCGAGGTCGCGCAGCCGCGCTTGCGCCTTGCACAGGGTCACCATGCTCGAGAGCAGGGTCGGCAGCGGATCGTAGAGCGGCAGCACGGGCCGCGTCACGCGGTCGGCGTCCGGATCGAGCCGCTTGCCCACGGCGGCGCCAAGGTCGAGATGCTTGTGGAGCAGGCGGCGCGCGCGCGCAGCGTCGGTGCCCAGGCGTTCGGCCAGCGTCGCGTCGCGCTTTTCGAGCGGAGTGGTGACGGAACGCGCAAAGTGCAGGTCGGTTCCCCGCACCAGCGTCAGGTCGAGCGTGCCTGCGCCGATGTTGGCGAGCAGCGTGGTCGAAGCCTCGTGGTCGCCCAGCGCCAGATAGGCGTTGTACAGCGCGATCGCGTTCGGCGTGAAGCCCTGGACGGGCAGCGAGCCCAGCGCTGCGATCCACTCGTCGAGCAAGTCTTCGCGCACGAGGCCGAGGAGGATGGTGTCCTCGTCGTCCAGTTCGCGCGGCACCGGGAGCAGGTTGTACGAGGTCGCGAGCGGCGATCCAGAACGGGTTTCGAGTTCGCGGACCTCGAATTCCATCAGGCGCTCCAGGCGCCAGTCCTCGACCTCGGGCACCGGCAGGTAACGGAGCATCAAGTCGGCTCCGGTCAAGCCGACCCGCGTGGGAGCGGGCTTGCGGCGCATGCCGCCGAATGACTCGCCGGCGACGTCGTGCGGGTCTTCTCCGGCTTCGAGATCGACCGAATGGAAGCGCGTCAGCTGCACCACGCCCTTGCGCGACCTCACTTCGGCGAGACGCAGCCGCGTGCGGCCCGGATCGAATCCTGCACCCGAGCTCATTGCCCGCCTCCTGACTCCGTCTGGCCTTCGCCGCCGAGCCAGGCGGCCATTAACGGATAGGTCCCGGCGATCGCGCCCCGCAGCCGCTCGCGGTACTTCGAGCGCGCGAGCTGGCCTTCGGCGCCGGCGAGTTCGCGGCTGGTGCGGAGGTCGTTCTCCAGTCCGCCGGCCTCGCGCGCGACGTCGGTTCCGGGCAGGCGCGCGGCGAGCGCGCGGGCGCGCGTCTCGGCAGCCGCCATGCGCACCGTCGAATCGAGGAACAACGATTCGGCGGCCTCGATCTGCAGGGCGCCCAATTCGGCGCGACCGCGCACGATCGTCTGGCGGCGCAAGCCGAGAGCTTCGCCCACTTCCGCTTCGTCGAGCGGCCACTCGCGCAGGAGTTCCGCGCTCGAACGCAGCAAGGCGAGGTCGTCGCCGCTCGCCGCCGCGCGGCGCATTTCGCGGACCACGCGCGCCCGCTCGGTGTACGCGGCGGTCAAGTCCCAGCGCATCCGCAAAGTGCCCGGACCGCGCAGCAGCACGCCGTTCGCAGTCCCTTCGACCCGGCGCGGCGCCGAGAACCGCACTTGCACGCGGTGCGTTTCTCCCCCGACGATCAGGCCGGGAGAATCCTCGACGACCACGCCCGCCGAAGCCGTGACCGGACCGCCTTCGGCCAGGATCTGCAGCGGACCCGAGGCGAGGGTCGCGGCACCGGCCGTCAATTCGAGCCACGCGTCTTCGGCGCCGTTCGCGTCGAAGCCGCCTGCAGCCGGCGCCCAGTCCACGCCGGTTCCGGTCCAGCCGTACCAGAGCGATCCGTCGCGCTCGAACAAGCGCAAGTTGCCGGCCTGCCCCAGATGGCGGTGGCCTTCGTGCGTGCCGGTCGCGACCGCGAGTTCCGCGGACTCCGCGCGCAGCGCCGACAGCCGGCCGGAGCCTTCGAGCACGAGGGCGAGCTGGAACCACTCGGCTTCATCCGGCAGCGGCACCGCGACCGGTGCGGAACCGAGCGCCGCTCCAGCGAAGTCGCCGCGCGGCTGATCTTCGTCGCCGACACCCCAGGCGAGAATCGGCCAGGCGCGCAGGCCGCCGCCGACCGTGGCGCTCACGGCAACGCCGCCGTCGGACGGCGCAGCGAAGCGCGGCGAGAGCGTCGCGCGGCGCCGCGGTCCGTCGTTGACGAGCGCACCCTGGGCCACGCCGAGTCCGGCACCCAGGCTCCAGGCCGCCAGTTCGTCGCCACCGAAGGCGCCCAGTCCGCCGAGCAGGTCGGCGGGACCCGTCGTGCCGCCGGGAGCCGCGGCTCCGCCGCGGGTCGAGCCATCCGGATCCGCCGCGCCGTCGTCGCGTCCGAACATCCACCACGCGCCACCCGCCCCGCCGATGAGGAGCAACAGACCTACCAGAAGAAGCGGACTGCCGCGGCGCTTGCCGGCGAGGGCCTGTTCGACCGCCCGCCGGTGCAGTTCGCGGTCACCGGCATCCCCGCCGGGCGCCGGCGCGGCCGCGTCGTCCTGGTCGAGAAGGCGGAGCCGGACCTGGCCGAGCTTGAGTTCGCTGCCCGGAAACCACTCGCCTTCCTCGACCTTGACCCCGCCGGAGAAGGTGCCATTGGTCGACCCGAGGTCCCGGAAGCGCACCTTGCCGTCGGCCGCAACCTCGAAAACGGCGTGCTTGCCGCTCACGGACTCGACCTTCAGCGGGAACTCGGCGGCCGGGCTGCGGCCCACAATGTGGTTCCCCACACCAAGTTCCACGATGCGGCCGGCCTCGGGACCGCTCAGAATCTCGATTCGGGCGCGCGACAAGGGTGGATTCGGAACAACAGCGGCCAAGGAAGCGGAGCAGTCTAGGAATCCCTCCGGCGACCGGCAATCGAAGGGCTTTGGCGCAGGGCTCAGGCCACAGAGACCATCGTTGCTCGATGATCGCCCCTGGGGGTGGACGATCGCGACCTCTGCACGGCAGCCGTCTCGGGCCAGAAGGATAGTTCCCTCCGGGCGACGAGTTACGAAGCCTCGGTGCGGCTGCGTGCGCGCTTTATCCTGACGCGGCCATGCGCCACTTCTTCTTGAGCGAGGCTCCGGATCGCCTGGAGGGACCCTGGGAGCCGCCGCAGGAGCTTGGACGGCACATGCGGGCCCTGCGGCTGGAACCTGCGGAAGACCTGCT
>DASWJW010000275.1:0-20782 GCA_036396955.1 Planctomycetota bacterium | reverse complement strand
CCGGAAGTGACTTCTGCCATGGCGCTGGGAGTCGCGCAAAGAAGGTACGTATGGAGGCAAGTCCTGCGGTGGCGCGCGGAATACTTCTTTCTCTTCGGCACCCACGGAAAGGGGCCAGATTCCCCTCCCCGTGACCGTGGCCACTGCCACGGGCCAGCCAGCAGCTAGTGCGTGATGACGGCGGGCAGTTCCGCGGCCTGCGCGATCCAGCCGGTGATCACTTCGGCGCTCGGCACGCGGCGCGCCAGCTTCTTCTCGGCGTTCACTTCGGCCATCTTGGTGGCGAGGTTTTCGGCGTTGCGGTGCTTGAGCTCCTTGACCGTGTCCACGCCCGAGGCCTTGAGCAGTTCGGCGAACTCGGGGCCCACGTCCTTCAGGCGGAACAGGTCGGCCATGTTGGTCCACTTGAGGACCATCGTTTCGGGAATGCCGGTGGCTTCGGCGACTGTTTCGCGGCCGGCTTTGTTGCAGCAGGCTTCGAGCAGCTTGTCCGTGTTGACGATGTCGGCGGAGCGGAGCTTTTCGGAATACGAGGGGCCGATGCCCTCGATCTCGTCGATCTTCATGTTGGCCATGACGTGCGGTCCTTTGGTTTGGGAATTCGGGGTTGGGCGGGAAGCGACTGTAGTCCGGTTCAGCCGAACAGCTTGCCGACCTTGCCGAGCAGGCCGTCGGAGCCGCCGGCGAGGCCGCCGATCAGCTTGGTGATGTCGCCGCCCTTCTCCTGGAAGGCTGCGATCAGCTTGGGCAGGATCGCGGTGAGGCCCGCGGTCGCCATGCCGGCGTCGATGCCGGTCTTGGCGGCGATCTTCTCGGGCTTGATCAAGCCCATCAGGTCGCTGGAGCTGGTGGCGCCCGAGATCAGCTTGGTCACGTCGAGCTTGTCCTTGGAGAACAGGCTGCCCACGCGGTCCATCACGGCCGGGAGAAAGGTCTGGGCCTGGGAAGCGTTGAATCCGGCCTTCTCGGTCAGCTCGCCGATGAAGGCGGGCAGCTTTTCGGCGAGGATCGTCTTGAGGATGTCCTGCCTGGTCTTTCGAATCTGGTTCGGCGGGAATTGATGAGGAGGGGAACAGCCCGGCGCTTCGACGTGCCGTTTCCGATGGGAAAGGCCCCTCTTCTAGGGCCGAATTCCGGATCCCTCAAGGCCAATGGCCCGCATGGTCCCAGGGGCCGCTCCAGTTCGACGCGGGCTCAGGGCCGGCGGGCCAGGTAGCTGCACGAGCCACCGACTCCGCACGCGCGGCCCAGCAGGTCGGGCAGGCACAAGACGCGCGCGACCGGCACCACCAGACGCGCGTAGAGCCGTTGGAATCCGCTCGCGCGGACCGGCTCGGCCGCGGGCGCGGCTCCGGCGACGGGCGGAGCTGCGGCCGGCGCCTTGGCGAAGCGTCGGCGCATGCTGCCCAGGAACGGCAGCCAATTGTGGTCGTGCAAGGGCTGCACCCAGACGTTGAAACGCTGGAAGGCGTCGAGCTCGAAACCGAGTTCCTCCAGATGCGCGCGCAGTTCGCCGCCCGAGAGCATCTTCTGGTGGAAGTGACCGACGCTCTCCTGGCGGCGGCGCCAGCGCGAGCCGGTCACCAGCCGCTCCAGGCCGTCCAGGGAACCGCCGACGTCGCGCACCGGCTGGTGCGCGACCAGCCGCCCGCCCGGGCGCAGGACGCGCATGCACTCGGCGAGCGCTTGTTTGGGGTCGGGCAGGTGTTCGAAGACGTCGAAGCTCACGACGGCCGCGAAACTGCCGTCGGCAAAAGGCAGGCGCTCGGCGTCGGCGAGGTGCCAGCGCGATCCCTCGCCGCGCGCTTCGGCGTCGCGGTTCTGGACCTCGACCCAGGTCGACGAAACGTCGATCCCCGTGCCGACGGCGCCAAACTCGCGTTCCAGCCAGCCGAACAGGCCCGAGCGGTGGCCGCCCAGCTCGAGGACCCGGTCGCCCGGGCGCAGCTCCGCGCGGCGCAGCAGGTTGCGCTGGTGGACGAGCGTCAGGTTGTGCGGATGGTCGAAGCTCGTGACTTCGCCGAGCATCTCGTCGTAGATCCCGGCCTGGTGGTCCTTGGCGGCATCGCTGGCGGAGGCAGCGGCCTTGGGGCGCAGATCGAAGCCGCCGTGGCGGTGCGCGAAGACCCGGAAACAAGGCTCGCAGCGCGCACCCTCGGCCGCCGCGGCCAGGCTTCCGCCGCAGTCCGGGCAGCGCAAATGGGCCTCGGGACCGACGTCCGTGCGCGCGGTCGTGCTGGGGGCGGGATCGATCACAGGGCGGCGATTCTAGGCCGGACGCTAAATTGGCCCGCATGAATCCTCTCGGCAGATTGCGCACGGTGCTGTTCTCCTTGTTGCTGCTCGGCGCTTGCTCGCAGCCGGCCACCGTGGCGACGCCGGATGCGACGGCCGTCCAGGGCGCTCCCGGTGCGGTCGCCGCGGCGTTGCGCGCCGAAGTCGAAGTGCTCGCCTCGGATGCGATGGAAGGCCGCCGCGCCGGCACGGCCGCCGCCGACCGCGCCGCCGAACGGCTGGCGCGGGCCTTCGCCGAGGCGGGGCTCGAACCCGCCGGCGACCATGGCAGCTGGTTCCAGGACTTCGAGATCGCCTCGCCGCCGGAGCCGGGCGCGAGCGGTCTGGTGGCGAGGTTCGGCGATCCCGGATCGGCGCGCGTGCGGCGCTTCACCGACGTCGGCACGCTGTCGATCTCGGCGACGGGTTCGGCCGACGCCGTCCTGGTTTCGGCCGCCTACGGCATGGTGCTGCCCGACCACGGCATCGACGAATTGGCCGCCGCCGGGGTGCAGGGCAAGGTGGCGCTGCTGCGCCGCTACAGCGAGTTCGGGCCGGACGCCGAGCCGCCGTTCGATTCCCTCGGCGACTTGCGCGCCAAGCTGCGCGGCGCCGAGCGCGCCGGCGCCGCGGGCGTGGTGATCGGCACCCATCCCGACGACCTCGAACGCGGCGGCCACGCCGCCATCGCTTTCGATGCCGCCGCCGGCAACATCGGGATTCCGGTGGTGGTGGTCGCGCCGGACACCTTGAAGCAGCTCGAAGACGCGCTCGCCCGCGGCGAGACCGTCGACGTCAGCCTGCACGCCGAGGTGCTGCGCCCGCGCGCGACCACCCGCAACGTGCTGGGCCTGCTGCCTGGTGCCGGTGCGCAGGACGACCAGAACGAGGAAGTGCTGGTGGTTGGCGCCCACTACGACCACCTCGGCTACGGCGGGGAAGGCTCGCTCGCGCCCGGCATTGCCGCGGTCCACAACGGCGCGGACGACAACGCCAGCGGCACCGCGGTGGTGCTGCAGCTCGCCCGGGCGCTCGCGGCGCGGCCGCAGCCGCTGCAGCGCGCCGTCCTGTTCGCGCTGTGGGGCGCCGAGGAAGAAGGCTTGCTGGGCAGCCAGTACTGGGTGCACCAGCCCACGGTGCCGCGCGCAAGCGTGCTCGCCAACGTCAACCTCGACATGGTGGGGCGTCCCAGCGCCGGCCGGCTGACCGTCGGCTCCCACGAGACCGCCGCGGCCTTCACGCCGGCGCTCGACGCGATGGCCGCGGCCCTGCTCGCCGACGGCGGCGAGGCCGGTCTCGAACTGCGGCGCACCACCGGCAGCCTGCCGGGCGGAGGCGGCAGCGACCACATGAGCTTCCACAACGACGGCGTCGCGGCGGTCTTCTTCTTCAGCGGCCTGCACGTCGACTACCACAAGCCCAGTGACGACGCCGACAAGCTCGACTATGCGCGCATGGCCGCGCTGGTCGGAGGGTTGCAGCCCTTGCTCGAGTCTCTCGCCGGCGCGCCGGCCGCCGACTTCGCGTACTTGAAGCCCGCCGCCGACGAAGACGAAGACCGCGGACCGGTGCGGGGCGCAAAGGTCTGGTTTGGGAGCATTCCCGACTACGGCGCGAGTCCCGAGGGCGGCGGCATGCAGATCGCCGGCACGTCGCCGGGAAGTCCGGCCGACAAGGCCGGCTTGCAGGCCGGCGACGTGATCCGCGCGCTCGGCACGACCGAAGTGCGCGACATCTACGACTTCATGGACGCCCTCGCCACGCTCGAACCGGGCCAGGTCGTCGAAGTCGGTGTGCTGCGCGCAGGCGAGACCCTGCGCCTGCCGCTCACGCTGACGACCCGCTCCGGCGGCCAGTAGCGCGGAAGCTCTCGCCCGTGGCGGCCTTCTCCTCGAGCAGGGCCGAGGGCCGGAACCGCGCGCCGTGCGCGGCTTCGAGTTCGCGCAGGCGCTGCAGCGCGTGGCCGATGCCGATGCGGTCGAGCCACGAGAAGGGGCCGCCCGTGAACGGCAGGAAGCCCAGACCCATCACGCCGCCGACGTCGCCGTCGCGCGCGCAGGCGAGCAGGCCTTCGTGCAGGCAGTGCACGGCTTCGTTGGCCATCACCAGCGCCAGGCGGTCCTGGATCTCCTTGGGCGCCACTGCGCGCTGCGCTTTGGCGCCGAGCAGGGCGTAGATCTCGGCGTTGGGCTTCTTGCGGCCTTTCTTGGGATAGGTGTAGAACCCCCGCGCGTTCTTGCGGCCTTCGCAGCCGGCTTCGATCAGCTTGTGGATCGCATCGTCTGCGGTCACGCCGCGCTCGGCGAACATCGGCGCGAGCTCCTCGGCCACGTGCTGGCCGACCGCCAGGCCGACTTCGTCGGCGAGCGCCAGCGGTCCCACGGGGAAGCCCATGTCGCGCATGGCGTCGTCGACGGCTTCGATCGCCGCGCCTTCGCGCACCAGCAGCACGGCTTCGTTCACGTAGGGCGCGAGAATGCGCGTGGTGTAGAAACCGGGGCCGTCCTTCACCACGATCACCGTCTTGCCCTGCGCCTGGCCGAAGGCGCGCGCGGTTTCGAGCGCCTGCGGCGAGGTCTTGGCGGTGACCACGATCTCCAGCAGCGGCATCTTGGGCACCGGCGAGAAGTAGTGCATGCCGAGCACGCGGTCAGGCCGTTTGGCCTGCGCGGCGATGCCGGTAATCGGCAGCGCAGAGGTGTTCGACGCGAACACGGCGTGGGGCGGCAGGACCGACTCGCATTCGGCAAGCACCCGGCGCTTCAATTCCAGGTTCTCGAACACGGCTTCGATGATCAGGTCGCAGCGCGCCAGGTCGCCGAGATCGACGGACGGCTGCAAGCGCGAGCGCCGGCGTTCGCGTTCGGCGAACGAGATCGCGCCCGAGCGCAACTGCTTGTCGAGGCCTTTGTCGACGGCCTTGATGACCGCGCCGAGGGATTCGGGAGAAAGGTCGCGGACCACCACGGCGCTCTTGCCGAGCGACACCGAAGCGATCCCCTGGCCCATGAAGCCGCCGCCGATCACGCCCATCCGGCTGACGGGGTGCGCGAGGCCGGCGTCGCCCGCCTTCTTCAGCTCCTGGCTGTCCAGGAACAAGCCGACCAGCCCTTGGGCCTGCGGGCTCACCACGAGTTCGCCGAAGCGCCGGGACTCCATGTCCAGACCGGCGGCGAGGCCGTGCGCCATGCCGTGGCCGAGGACTTCGAGCGCGGCCAGAGGCGCAGGGTAGTTGCCGCGCGTCTGCCGCATGACCTGCTTGCGCGCTTTCCCGAGCACCCAGCGGCGCACCGGGCCGAACCGCAGGATGCGTTCGCGCAGGCCCCACTTGCGGCGTCCGCCGCGCAGTTTGCCCGCCAGGATCATGTGCGCGGCGCGCGCGGCGGTCTCGGCGATCCCGCCCGGAGTGGTGAGCGCGTCGACCAGGCCCATCTTGAGCGCCTGGCGCGCGCGGACCTTCTTGCCGGCGAGCAGCATGGGCAGCGCCTGCAAGAGCGGCACTCGCCGCACCAGGCGTTGCGTGCCGCCGCCGCCCGGAATCACGCCGAGCTGCGTTTCGGGCAGCGCGAGCACCGTGGAGGGGTGGTCGGAAGCGAGCAGGTAGTGGCAGCCGAGCGCGACTTCGAGACCGCCGCCGAGCGCGGTGCCGTGGATCGCCGCGACCACAGGCTTGGGCTGCCCGGCCAGCCGCTGGAGCATCGCGTTGCCGCGCCGCGACAGCTCCTCGGCTTCTTCCGCGCGGGTCATGCGCGCAAAACCCTTGAGGTCGGCGCCGACGATGAAACTGTCCTTCTTGCCGCTCGCGAGCACGACCGCGAGCACGGCCGGGTCGGCGAGCAGCGGTTCGAAGACGCGCTCGAACTCCGCCACGAGTTCGAGCGAGAGCACGTTGACCGGGGATCCGGGCAGGTCGAGCCAGACCATGGCGATGCCGTCCTTGCGGCGCTCGATGCGGAGCGCGCTGCCGGCGTCGTGGGTCGGCGGGGGAGAGGTGGCGGTCTGGCTCATGAGGGGCGCTCCAGGAGCACGGCGATGCCGAGCGCGCCGGCCGCACAAGCGGCAACCAGACCGTAGCGCGCGCCTTCGCTGCGCATCCGGTAGGCGCAGTTCATCAGCAAACGCGCACCGGTGGCGCCGAAGGGGTGGCCGATCGACAGCGAGCCGCCCCAGCCGTTGAGGCGCTCGCGGAAGATCTCGCCGACCGCGCGGTCGCGGCCGAGGCGTTCGCGCGCGAAGGCGTCGTCGGCGAGCAGCTTGAGCACGGCCACGACCTGCGCGGCGAAGGCTTCGTGCAATTCGACGACCTCGATCTGGTCGAGTTCGAGACCGGCCTGCTCCAGCACCTTGGGGATCGCCAAGGCCGGGCCGAGCAGCAGCTCTTCCCACGGATCCATGGCGACGGTGGCCACGCCGCGCACGATCGCCAGCGGCTCGAGGCCGAGTTCGGGCAGCAGGTCTTCGCGCGTCAGCAGCACGGCGGCACCGCCGTCGGTGAGAAAGCTGCTGTTGCCGGCGGTCAAAGTGCCGAAGCGGCGGTCGAAAGCCGGCTTCAAGGTCGCGAGTTTCTCGAGCGTCGTGTCGCCGCGGATCCCGTTGTCGCGGCGCACCGGCTGGTAGCGCGGTTGCGGCCAGGCCGGCAGGACTTGCTCGTCCAGCAGACCCTGGTCCCACGCCTTGGCGGCGTTGAGGTGCGAGGCGAGCGAGAGCGCGTCTTGTTCCTCGCGGGTCACGCCGAGCCGCTTGGCCAGTCGCTCGCAGTTCTGGCCCATGGTCTCGCGCGTGGTGCGCTCGGCGATGGCGACGGCTTCGGGAGCCAGGTCGCCGGGCCGCAGGCCGCGCAGCAGCTTGAGGTAGCTGATCGGTCCGCGCGCTTTCTGCGAAGCGATCAGCCGTTTGCGCAGCGGCCGGCGATAGCGCAGCGGCGCGTCGGAGAGCGTTTCCGCGCCGGCGGCGATGGCGACTCCGGCGACCCCGAGCTGGATCGACCACAGCGCGTCCTGGAACGACTGCAGAGAGGAAATGCAGGCCTCGGTGACCGTGTACGCCGGACAGTCGTCGGGCAGGTCGGTTGCGAACACCACTTCGCGGCCGAGATTCGAAACCGCAGGATCCTGGATCACCGAACCGAGCACCAGCCGTTCGACGCGCCCGGGATCGATGCCGCTGCGGTGCAGCAGACCGGCGACGGCCATGCGGCCGAGTTCGTAGGCCGGCAGGTCGGTGAAATCGGTCCCTGAGCGCAAGAAGGGCGTGCGAGCCCCGCCGACGATGGCGACACGCGGGTATTCGTTAGGAGAGGCGCCCATGGACCCTTGCCTAATCCATCCAGGGGCTGGTGGAACGGCCCCGCTAGTCCACCAGATTCGCGGTTCCGGTTCCAGCGAACGCCGGAAGGGGGAACCGTGCGGCCGCCCAGTGCCTCTCACGGACAGCCGCTGGCTTAGTAGGATGGTGCAACGGCGCCCGCCGGGCGCTCAAAGCTACCTCCTCCCACTCAACCAACAACCATGTAGGGCTGAGGGACTTCAAGGAGGAACGCACAGCCCGCCACTTTCGGGTGGCGGGCTGTTCTTGTTGTGCGTGGCCGCGGCTTCAGCTGCGGATTTCGAAGCCTTCGTGGGTCAAGGTCGGCCGCGAATTCTTGACCACCTCGCCCTGGATGTAGGCGTTCATCTTCTGCCTCAGTTTGTCGAGAAAGCGCTCGACGTCCGAGGTCCTGCCTTCGACGACCACTTCGACGCGACCGTCGAGAAGGTTGCGCACCCAGCCTCGCACTGGGTACTGGCCGGCCAGCTCTCGAGTTGCGTGGCGAAAACCGACGCCTTGGACCCAGCCGCTGAAGCAGGCAACAGTTCGAATCGCCTTGGTGGAGAGAGTCATGATCGAGGAGGGGTCGACTTTGCCCTCATCTTCGGCGTGAAGAAGTCGGACTTGAGCCTGAACCGGAGATTAGTCCGGCGGCGAGCTCGTGAACTCAGGGAAGGTCCTGACTCCAGGTCCTGGGCGGCTCGCCAGGGCGCTCCAGGGTGATCTGCCAGCTCCCGGGAGGCAGGCCGCGGATCTCCAGTTCGCGGTCCGCATGTTCGGGAACGATCCCGTGCAGCAGCCTCGTCACTTCGGGCGGCAGGCGCTCGGAGCCCACGCTGGCTTGCCAAGGGCCGCCTTCGGGCGGCGGGGGGATCGTGAGCACCGAATCCTGGAACGTGATCTCCCACACGTGGTTGCCGCCGGTGGCACCGGGCCAGCGGCCGGTCGCGACCACCACCCGGTTGCTCCGGCGGTTTGGCAAGTGGCTGCAGAGCAGCGCCTGGATCGGCGTGTTCGTCGGCACGCGCAGCGCGAGCGTCGGCCCGTCCATCGCGCGCGGAACGAAAGAGACGGGCGGTTCGGTGCGGAGCAGCGCCAGGCCTTCGAAACCATTCCACGCCGCCGGCAGGCCGACGAGCCGCAGCTCGAGCGCGACCAGGTCGATGCCGACTTCCAGATCGACCTCGAGCGTGCCGCCCGCCGGCACCAGGACGGCCTGAACGCGCGGCGCCGCCAGCACGCCGCCCGGCGCCTGGTCGAGCTGCAATCGATACTCGCCCGCCGGCACCCATGGAGTCTCGAAGCGGCCGTCGGCGTCGGTCTTGCGCGAGTGGGACACCCTCAGCGGCAAGGCATCGCTGCCCGGCGTGCGCGGCGCCTCGCCGAGCAGCACCACGCGCCAGTCTACAACTCCCCGGCCGCCCGCGCGCTCGTGCACCAGACCGGCGACGCGGCCGAGCGGCGGGGGCGTGATCCGGCCCAGATCGGTGCGGCCGGGCAGGAGGACGTGCACCGGACTCATCACCTCGAGCTCCTCGACGCGCGCGAGGAGCGCGATCTCGGTGCCCACGTATCCGGGAGCGAGTTCCACTTCGAGCGCGGTTTCCTCCGGCCATGGCCCCGTAGCGAGCACGGTCGAAAGGAAGGCCTGGCCGCGGCCGTCGCGACCGACCACCCGGACCTTGAAGTCCACTTCGTCGCGCAGTTCGGGCGGCAGGGCCAGCCGGTCGAGCGTGGCGACGAGGCGCGGGACGGCGGGGACCAGCAAGTCGGGCGCGCGCAGTTCTTCGCCCGGCACGGGCACGAAGGGTTCGCTGACCGCCATCGGCATGCGCTGGGGCGTGACCGCGGGTGGCGAGACGATCGTCGCGATGTGCGGAATCGGCGCCGCTGCGCCGGTCCGCTGCAGCCAGGCTTCGACGCGCCAGAACGGCGTCTTGGCTGCGGCCGGCAGATCGATGGAGGTCCACCAGTTGCCGTCGGCGTCCAAGCTGGCGTTGCGAACGCGGATCCACTCCCGCTCGCCGGGCCAGTCGAGCGCGGTGCGCCAGCCGGGATAGCTCGGGTACTCGGGTTCGGCGCGGGCGAGCACCACGTCGAAGCGTTCCCGATCCGCGGTGGGATCGGCGAAGTGCACGCGGCCGAACACGGCCGCCGTCGAGGCGGACGCCGCAGCCGGGTCGGCGATCAGCGTCAGGACCAGCTCGGCTTCGCCTAGCCAGGTCGCGGACTCGCTGTGGTGCCCGGTGAACACGGCGCGCAACGCGGCACCGCGCCGCGAGGGTTCGACAACCACGCCGGCGACGCGACTGCGCTCCAGGCCCAGCCACAAGGGCCCGGCGGGCGCGGCGCGTTGCTCCTCGATCTTGGCGCCGCTCACCGGCACGCCGCCGGGGCTGTGCACGAAGACGCGCACGTTACGGTGCCCCACAACCTCGCGCCGCTCCGGCACGGGCGCGGAACCCTCGAGCGTCACGATGTCGCGCGCCGGCGCCCCTCCGGCCGCTTCGGTGTCCGGCTGGATTCCGGGAGCCGCCTCGTCGTCCCGCAACGAATCCTCGAGCAGCAGCAGCAGCAGTGTACCGACCAGGAGCACGGCGCCGAGCCACCCGGCCGCGGATGCGCCGCGCATTTCAGCGGACCTCGAGCTCCCAAGGCTCCAACCAGCGGCCGCTGTGCCGGGTGTAGAGCTGGGCGCGGTAGCGGCCCGGCGGCAGACCGTGCAGGGTGCGCGGGCTGCCGTCGCGGGGAATCGCGATCTGGAACACGCGTGGATTGCCGCGCTCGGCCCAGAACAGCGCCTTGGCGGCTTCCTCGAGCGGCTCGAGGTCGAGCCGAAGGTCCTGCGTCGCCGCTCGGGGCGCTGCGACCGTGGTCCGCGTCGGAATGGCCGGAATCGAGAAAGAGTCGCCGCGCGACGACTCCGGTTCCAAACGCACGGTCGCGGTGAACCAATCCGCGGCCGGCCCCTCGCCGGCGGTCTCGATCCAGATCCACGCCGCCGTGCCGGCCGGAATCTGGGCGGTGAAGCCGCCGTCGACGACGGCGTGCGTGGTGCCCTCCCACCAGGTCGCGCCGAACCGCCGCACGAACGCGGTCAGGGGCAGGGCGCTCGCCTGCGGCGGGATGCCGAGCACTTGGAAATTCAGCGCGTGGGCGAGGCCGGCGTCGAGCGCGAGCTCCACGGTCTCCGTTGCCCCCGGCGCGACCGTGACCGGCAGCGGCGAGGCCAGCAACCGCCTCTTTTCCGGTGCGGGCGCGAGCGCGAGCAGCTGGTAGCGACCGGGAGTCAGGGGTTCGAACGCGAACGCCCCGTCCGCGCCGACGCGCATGCGCAACCCGGCGTCGCTCGAGCGCGCCACCGGATCGGGGCGGCCGTCCGGTCCGAGCCGCTCCAAGGCGAGGTCGAGGCCTTGCGCCAGGCCGCCGACGGCGTCGCGCACCGTGCCGCGCAGGCGGGCCGGTGCTTGAAAACGCAAGTGCCCCAGGTCGTTGCGGCCGCGCGCGAGGGGCAGGCGCTTCGATATCGCTTCGAACAGGCCGCTGCGCACCCGTAGCTCGACCGGTTGGCCGAGCAACGCTTCGGGGACCCGGATGGCGAGCGGGCCGTCGTCCGGCGCGCTGCCCTCCAGCCCCGGAAAGGGGACGAACTGCAGGCTGCCGTCCGGCAGCGCCAGTTGCGTCCACACCGCGTGGCGCAAGGCACCGCGCGCCGCAAGCGGCACCGAGGCTCCATCGATCGTCGCCGTCAGCAAAGGCGGCGGGGCCAGCGCCAGGTCGACGCGGCGCGTCTCACCCGGTTCCGGTTGGAAGGTCTCGCTCGCGAGGGCGAGGAACGCGCCTTGCGGAAAGGGACTCTCCGCGTTGCCCTCCATCCGCGGCCAGAGCCAGACCTCGACCCGCCACGGTTTCTCGATCGCCGGCGCGTAAGGCGTGTACGCCAGCCAGTACTCGCCCTCGGCGTCGAGACCGCCGAGGCCTTCGGGATCCCAGGCGAAGAAGTCGAACGCGGCCGTCCCGAGCCGACTCTCGCGGCTCTGCCAGCGCAGCATCACCCGCAGGTTCTCGGGCGCGAGTCCGGCGGGCACGTCCACGCGGCCGTACACGAAGGCACTGCCATCCGGGAAGGCTTCGGCGGCGGGCCCGTCGAGCGTGACCACGGCCTCGCCGGCGTAGGCGCGCGCGGTTCCCGTGGCGTTCGCGTACTTCGCCCGCAACAGCGTGCCGGTCCGCGGGACCTGGTCGAGGATGCACACGCCCAGCACGGGATCGCCGCGGCCCGTGCGCCACCATTCGCCGTCCTCGGCTTGATATTGGACTTCGGCCTCCAGGATCAAGGCGCCGTTGGGAGCGTGCACGATCACCTGCACTTGCTGCGGCCGGGCCGCTGCCGGCGGGGCCACGGGGTCTGGAGTCAGATTGCGGCGCTCACCTGGTGGCGGCGCGCCGTCGCCCGCGAGCGCAGCACGGGGCGCGCCGGACCCCGGTTCCGCGCGCGGCGACTCCGCGGCGTGGGCGGAATCGGCGCCGCCCGAAGAGCTGGCTCCGCCGAAAGTCCAAGCCAGCCAGCCGAGGGCGATCGCGAGCAGCACGCACAACGCGAGCAGGAGCAGCGGGACCGCGCCGCGCTTCACCGCACCACCGGGCGAGGATTCGGAGCCGTCATGTTTGCTCCATCCTAGGACGCGCGAGGGAGCCGGTTCCGCTGCTAGACTGCGCAGCGGCGGGGGGCGCCTGCGATCCGCGCGGGCTGAGAAGCACCCCTCGAACCTGATCCGGGTCATTCCGGCGTAGGAACAGCCATGGAAGAAAGCTACCTCTCACCGCGCCCGGTGCCGCGCGCCTCGCTCGCCAGCGCCGCCGCTGCATCCGCCGTCACGCTCGAGAGCCCGCGGACGATTCCGCCGCTCGAAGAGCATTTTCCCGCCTCGGAAAAATGCTGGCGCGAAATCGCGCACGCCGGCGGGGGTCTGCTGGTGCCGTTCCGGCGCGTGCACCTGAGCAACGGCGACCACGTCGACCTGCACGACACCACCGGTCCGCAAGGGATCGATCCGCGCCAGGGCCTGCCCGCGCTGCGCGCCGAGTGGATCGCCCGCCGCGAGGCGCGCGGCGACCGGAATTTCTCGCAGATGCACTACGCCCGCCAAGGCGTGATCACCGAGGAGATTGCTTTCGTCGCCGCCCGCGAAGGATTCGACCCCGAATTCGTCCGCAGCGAAGTCGCGCGCGGCCGCGCGGTGATCCCGGCCAACCGCAAGCACCCGGAATTGGAGCCGACGATCATCGGCCGCGGTTTCCGCGTCAAGATCAACGCCAATATCGGCAACAGCGCGGTCACGAGCTCGATCGAGGAAGAAGTCGAGAAGCTGCAGTGGTCGACGCGCTGGGGCGCCGACACGGTGATGGACCTGTCGACCGGTGACGACATCCACGCCACCCGCGAGTGGATCGTGCGCAACAGCCCGGTGCCGATCGGCACGGTGCCGATCTACCAAGCGCTCGAGAAGGTCGGCGGCGACCCCACCAAGCTCGACATCGACGTCTTCCTCGAGACCCTGATCGAACAGGCCGAGCAGGGCGTCGACTACTTCACGATCCACGCCGGCGTGCTGCTGCGCTACGTGCCGATGACTGCGCGGCGCCTGACCGGCATCGTGAGCCGCGGCGGTTCGATCATGGCGGCGTGGTGTCTCGCCTACCACAAGGAGAACTTCCTCTACACCGAGTTCGAGCGCATCTGCGAAGTGATGAAGGCCTACGACGTGACCTTCAGCCTGGGCGACGGCCTGCGGCCGGGCTCGATCGCCGACGCCAACGACGCCGCGCAATTCGGCGAACTCGCGACTCTCGGCGAACTCACCGAAATCGCCTGGAAACACGACGTCCAGACCATGATCGAAGGCCCGGGCCACGTGCCCATGCACTTGATCGAGGAGAACATGCGCGAGCAGCTCGAGAAGTGCAAGGAGGCGCCGTTCTATACGCTGGGCCCGCTCACCACCGACGTGGCGCCTGGCTACGACCACATCACCAGCGCGATCGGCGCCGCGCAGATCGGCTGGTACGGCACCGCGATGCTCTGCTACGTGACGCCCAAGGAACACCTGGGGCTGCCCAACCGCGACGACGTGAAGGCCGGCGTGATCGCCTACAAGATCGCCGCCCACGCCGCCGACCTCGCCAAGCAGCACCCGCGCGCGCAGGAGTGGGACAACGCCTTGAGCAAGGCGCGCTTCGAGTTCCGCTGGGAAGACCAATTCAACCTGTCGCTCGACCCGGTCACCGCGCGCTCCTTCCACGACGAGACCCTGCCCGCCGAACCGGCCAAGACCGCGCATTTCTGCTCCATGTGCGGTCCCAAGTTCTGCTCGATGAAGATCACCGAAGACGTGCGCGCCTACGCGGCCGAGCACGGCTACGGCGACGAAGAGGCCCTGACGAAGGGCATGGACGCCAAGAGCGTCGAATTCGAGTCCAAGGGCGGCGAGGTCTACCAGGCGCCCGCCGCGGGCTGATCCCGGCGGCGCAATTCCAAGGGACGCTTCCCCAACAAGCACAACGATGATCTTCGACCCGCTCTACCTAGCCATCATCGGCATCGGCATGCTGCTGTCCTTTGCGGCCAGCACCATGGTGAAAGGCACCTTTGCGAAGTACAGCAAGGTGGGTTCGCGCTCGGGGATGACCGGCGCCCAGGTCGCCCAGGCGATCCTGCGCGACAACGGCATCCACGACGTCAAGGTCGAGGCCGTCGCCGGCAAGCTCTCCGACCACTACGACCCGCGCAGCAAGACCTTGCGCCTGTCGGAGCCGGTGTACGGCAGCAACAGCCTGGCGGCTTTCGGCGTGGCGGCGCACGAAGTCGGGCACGCGATCCAGCACGCCAACGGCTACGCGATGCTCAAGTTCCGCTCGGCGTGGGTGCCGGTCGCCAACACCGGCAGCGGCCTGTCGATCTTCGTGCTGATCGCCGCGCTGGTGCTGGGCGGGGTCGGTACTGCGCTCGGCAGCGCGCTGGCCTTGATCGGCGTCTGCCTGTTCGGTGCGACCACTCTGTTCACGCTGATCACCGTTCCGGTCGAGTTCGACGCGAGCCGCCGCGCGCTGCTCACGCTCGAGACCGGCGGCTATCTCGCCGCCGACGAAATGGTCGGCGCCCGCAAGGTGCTGCGCGCCGCCGGCATGACCTACGTCGCCGCGTTCCTGACTTCGTTGCTCACCCTGCTCTACTGGGCATACCGGCTCGGTCTGCTGGGCGGGCGCCGGAACTAGCCGGCGAACACTTTGGCGCGGGTGGCGGCATCGAGGTTGCCGCCGCAGAGCACCGCGGCCACGCTGCGGCCGCGCGCGCGATCGGCGTCCTGCAGCAAGGCGGCCACGGCCACCCCGGCGGCGCCTTCGACTTCCATTCCGGTGCCGGCACGCACCAGCCGCATGGCCTCGGCGATGGCGTCCTCCTCGACTTGGATCCAGCGGTCGACGTGGTCGCGGCACAGCGCAACGGTGAGTGCGCCGGCTTCGACGCCGCCGGCGGTGCCGTCCGACAGCGTGGGGCCGCACTCGACGTCGACCACGCGGCCGGCTGCGACGCAGCGCAGCATCGCGGGCGAAGCGGCGGGAATGCAGCCGACGATCTCGGTGCCGCGCGCGCGGCCCTTGAGCCACGCGGCCATGCCGCCGACCAGCCCGCCGCCGCCCACGGCCACGTAGATCGAGTCGAGTCCCGGCCGTTGCTGATCGATCTCGATCGCCACGGTTCCCTGGCCGGCGACGACGTCGGTGTCGTTGTAGGGCGAGACGTAGCTCAAGCCGTGGTCTGCCGCGTAGGCGCGCGCGGTCTGTTCCGATTCGAGCGCGTCGGCGCCGACCAGGCGCACTTCCAGGCCCTGCGCGCGCACCGAATCGAGTTTGGCCGGACTGGCCGTGGTGGGGGCGAACACCAGCCCGGTGCCGCCCAACTCGCGCAAGCCGTGCGCGACCGCTTTGGCGTGGTTGCCGGTCGAAGCCACCACCACGCCGCGCGAGCGCAGGTCCGCTCCGAGCTGCAGCAGCTTGTGCAGCGCGCCGCGCAGCTTGAAGGAGCCGGTATGCTGCAGATTCTCGCACTTGAGCCAGGCTTGCGCGGTTCCGGATCGTTGCGCCAGCTCGGCGTGCGGGAGCAGCGGGGTTTCCCGCGCCATGGCGCGGATGCGCGCATGCGCGTCTTCCACGGCCATGGCAGACGGAGCCAGCGCGCGGTTCATCCGGCAGCAGGGAACGGATCCGCGGCCAGCCAGAGCTGCGTGAAGCGGGTGACGTCGATGGCCGCGTGGGCGGCCATGGTCATGGCGAGGTCACGGCCGGACATGCGGTAGACCGCGGCGAGCGCGAGCCCGAGGACGGTGGTGGAGACGAAGCCGAGCGATCCCTGGTAGAAGTGGCGGCGGCCGAATTCGAGCGCGACGAAGACCGCGGCGGTGCCAAAAGCGATGCGGCCGCGCAACCAGCGCGCGAGCGCGGCTTCCAAGCGCTGCAAGGCGACGCCGCGGAACACCAATTCTTCGGTGTAGCCGCCGGCGATCACGCCGGCGAGCGACCAGGCCAACCAGTCGCCCGTGCCGGCCACGCGGAAGGCCGCGCCGTTCCAGGTCAGACCGAGCGCTCCGAGCAGGTGTTCGAGCGGCTGGATCGCAAACGAGATCCCGACGCCGAGCGCCGCTCCGAACAGCAGGCCGCGCAGCCAGCCCGGGCGGGGGCGGCGCAGGCCGAGATCGTCGAGCCCCAGGCCGGAAGTCCGCAGCACCAGGATCACCACCCCGGTCATCACCGGCGCGAACATCGCCGCGTGGACGAGCAAGGACCAAGGCTCGACGACACCGTCCGCGCCCCTGCCGACCGGTGCGATCCGGGCGACCAGATCGGCGGCCGGCCACCAGAGCAGGAGCGGCAGCACCGCTTGGACCCACGGCAGCCAGGCCGGACCGCGCTTGCGCGAGGGGTGCCGCACGGGCGCAAGCTACCATGAGCGCCACGCGGCGTCGTGCGCGTCCCTCCGAAAAATGCAACGCTTCCTCCCGGCCCTCTTCTTCCTGTTTCTCGCCGTTCCGCTGGCCGCGCAAGACCTGCGGACGCCGGCGATTTTCGGCGACCACATGGTCCTGCAGCGCGGCAACAGCGCTCCGGTCTGGGGCTGGGCGGCGCCCGGTGCCAAAGTCGAGGCGCGCGGCTCATGGGGTTCGGCCGGGACGGCCACCGCCGACGCCGCGGGCCGCTGGCGGATCGACCTGGCGACCAAGGCCGGGCCGGGGACCTTCGAGCTGGCGGTGCGCTCCGGCGCAGCCGAACTACGCTTCACGGACGTGCTGCTCGGCGAAGTCTGGCTCTGTGGCGGCCAGTCCAACATGGAGTGGACCGTGGGGCCGGCCGGCATCGCCGGCAACGGCGTGAACGACTGGCAGGCCGAAGTCGCCGCCGCCAAGTACCCCGGCATCCGCTACTTCGACGTGGCCCACGCGGTTTCGATCGACGAGCAGGAAGACTGCCAGGGCCAGTGGAAAGTCTGCAGCCCCGACACGATCTCGGCCTTCAGCGCCGCGGGCTACTTCTTCGGCCGCGCGCTGCACCGCGAACTCGAAGTTCCGGTCGGCCTGGTCGGCTGCAACTGGGGCGGCACGCTCGCCGAAGCCTGGACCAGCGCCGAGGGCCTCGACGCGGTGCCCGATTTCGGCCCCTTCGTGGCGGGCGTGCGCAAGGCGCGCGCCAACCCGGACGGGGCGGGCGCTTCGCTCGCCGAACGGCAGCGCCAGTGGTGGCTCGGCGTCGCCAAGACCGATCCCGGCGAAGCCGGCGGCTGGCACACCGCCGCGTACGACCACTCCAAGTGGGCCGTGGCCGCCCTGCCCGCCACCTGGGAGGGGCCGCTCGGCAGCTTCGACGGCGCGGTCTGGTACCGGAAGGCTTTCGGCGCGCCGGCGAGCTGGGTGGGGCGCGACCTCGTGCTCGAACTCGGTCCCATCGACGACTTCGACACCACCTGGGTCAACGGAGTTCTGGTCGGCAGCCACCACGGCGACAACCAGTGGCAGGCGCCGCGCAAGTACACGATTCCAAGCGCGCTGGTGCGGGAGGGCGGCAACCTGATCAGCGTGCGCGCGCTCGACGGCAGCGGCGCCGGCGGCGTCAACGGCCAGCCCGAGCAGCTGCGCGTCTATCCGGCGGACGCTCCGCAAGCGGCGGTGCCGCTGGCGGGCGAGTGGCGCGAGCGCCGCGGCGTTTCCATGGGCCAGCTCGGCGCGTTCCCGCGCGGCAACTGGTTCCACAACAACGCGCCGACCGCGCTTTTCAACGGCATGCTCGCGCCGGTGATTCCTTACGGGATCCGCGGCGCGATCTTCTACCAGGGCGAGTCGAACCGTACCCGCCATTCGCAGTACCGCGCGCTGTTCCCGGCGATGATCCGCGACTGGCGCGGCCACTGGGGGCGCGGCGACTTCCCCTTCTACTACGTGCAGATCGCGCCCTACCGCTACGGCGGCGACACCGGCGAGGCCGCCGCGCTGCGCGAAGCGCAGACCCTTGCCATGGACGTCGAGCCGAACACCGGCATGGTGGTGACCATGGACATCGGCAATCCGGGCAACATCCACCCGCTCGACAAGCAGGAAGTGGGCCGGCGGCTCGCGCTCTGGGCGCTCGCCCGCGCCTACGGCTTCGAGAACCTGGAGTGCTCCGGACCGCTCTACCGCGCCATGCGCGTTGCGGGCAGCGCGGTCACCCTCGAGTTCACCTACGCCGACAACGGCCTCGAAGCGCGCGGCGGACCGCTGCGGCACTTCACGATCGCCGGCGCGGACCGGGTCTTCCATCCGGCCGAAGCGCGCATCGAAGGCAACGCGGTGGTGGTGAGCAGCGCGGCGGTCGCCGTCCCGGTCGCCGTGCGCTTTGGCTGGGGCGACGCCGACGAGACCAACCTCTACAACACGGAAGGCCTGCCGTCGCCGTCGTTCCGCACCGACACCTGGACGCTGCCCTAGGCCTTGGCGGCCGGGCGCGCGAGGATCATCCGCGCGCGCCGGTGCAGGACGTTGTTCTCCAGGTGGATGTGCCGGTGCAGGTCGGCCTCGAACTCGTCGAGGAACTTGTAGTACGCGCGCCAGGTGGTGCAGGCGTCGTCGGGCGGGGCGTAGTCCCGGCCGAGCTCGCGCATCCGGCGCAGCATCCCGCCGACTTCGTCGTGCTCGCGTTCCATCACGCTGATCGGCGCGCGCGGGTCCATCTGCAGGGGGCGGCCCATCGCGAGTTCGCGCAGCATGGGGAACAGGACTTCCTCTTCCTTGCGCAAGTGGAGGTTGAGTTCGCCCAGCAGCGCGTCGACCACGCCGCGTAGCTCGACCAGTTCGGGGTGCGCCTTGCCGTGGGCGGCGACCACCTTGGTGGCCAGCGGCGGCAGTTCGCGGATCGCGCGCTTGGTGTACTCGTGGTGGGTCCCGAGCAGGTGGTCGAGGAGTTCGGGCAGCGGGCGCTCATCCCAGCGGATGTTTTCGTCGCTGTCGGGCCCCTGGGCCGCGGCCGCGAGCTCTTCGATCAAGGCCTCCAATCCGACCCCGGCGCGCCCCGCGGCTTGTTCCAGGGTCTGGATCCCGCCGCAGCAGTAGTCGATGCCGTGGCTTTCCAGGACCGCCACGGTCGCGGGCAGGGTGGCCGCGATCTCGCCGACCGGGGTTCGCGCTTGGATGATTTCTGACAAGTCGTTCTCTCCTGGGACCGCCGCGACCCGATCGCCGTTGGCCGGTCCATTCTGCCGTGCCATAATCCGCGGATCACGCCGGGACAAGGCGAACTTGTCCCTCGCCGCTGCCGGAGCCCCCTCTTGTCCGCCGATTCCGATCCGAAAGTCCGCCAGGGCGGCTGCGCTTGCGGCGTGGTGCGCTTCGAGGTCGCGCTGCCGACCAAGTGGGTGGCCAACTGCCACTGTCAGAATTGCCGGCGCGCGCACGGCGCGGCCTTCGTCACCTACGCGGGCTATCCCAAGAGCGCGTTCCGGTGGACGGCGGGGGCGGACGATCTCGCGGCGTGGGCGACCCCGACCGGCGCGACGCGGCGCTTCTGCCGCCGTTGCGGGACCACGCTCAGCTATGAGGGGCCGCGCTGGGCCGATGAAATCCACCTGGCGCGCGCCACCATCGAAGGCGAACTCGACAAGCCGCCGGGCGGGCACGCCTACGTCGATCACAAGGCCGCCTGGTTCGAGATCACCGATTCGCTGCCGCAATTCGGGGGCCCCGAAGGCAATCGCAAGAAGGAGACCCGCGCATGAACCGATCCGATCTGTCCGCTCATCCCGAGAGCGGCGGCCAGGCGCCGGCCGGCAAGGGCTGGTTCGTGCTCAACGCGGGCGATGCGGTGTGGGCGGAGCACCCGGCCTTTGGCAGCGGTTGCCGATTCGAAGGCGAGAATTACGCCTTCCCCGAAACGGGAATCAACCTGCGCGTGGTCCAGCCCGGCCAGCCGGCCTGCCTGTACCACGAGGAGAACCGGCAAGAAGACTTCTTCGTCCTCTGGGGCGAAGGCTTGCTGGTGGTCGAAGGCCAGGAGCAGCCCTTGCGGACCTGGGATTTCGTGCACTGCCCGGCGGGCACCAAGCACGTGCTGGTCGGAGCGGGAGAGGGAAGTTGCGGCATCTTGATGATCGGCAGCCGCGGCCCCGGCCACACCGTGAACTACCCGGTCGAAGCCGCGGCCGCCCGGCACGGCGCTTCGGTCCAGGAAGAAACCGACGAACCGCCGCGCGCCTATGCGCCGTTTGGGCAGCGCAAGCTGACGCCCTCGCCCTGGGCCGGCTTGCGCCGCGACCGCGACGCCGGTTCGTGAACCCCGAACAGGCGCTGGCCTTCGTCGCCGAGCACGGCGTGGTGCTCGAATCGGCGAGCGGACCCGTGCCGAGCGTGGCACAGGCCGTGGCGGGCGAGGCGATTGCCGGCAGTTGGTGGGGTCATCCGGCCGGCCGCGCGATCTTCGCCGCCTGCGAAGCCCTGCGGGAGTCCCCCGAGGTGCTGACCTGCAAGCTCGTCGCGGGCCGGGTGAGCTACGTGCACCGCCGCCTGTGGGCGCCGCTCGCGGCGCTCGCCGCCGAGATCGGGCCCGAACGGCTGGCGCGCGTGGATTCGGTGCATACGCCGTCTGGAAAGCACGAGAGCCGGCGCACGCCCTTTCCCGACTG
>DASWJW010000274.1:0-11634 GCA_036396955.1 Planctomycetota bacterium | reverse complement strand
GCGCTCGCCGCCGAAGCGCGCGCGCTCGCCGACGACCTGCGCGCCGCCCTGCGCGAGCAGGGCCAGACGGCGCCGGCAGCGCGCGCGCTGGCGCTCGCGCTGATGCTGTGCGGCGCGACGGCCGGCTGCCGCGGCCCCGCCGACCCCGAACTCGCCGCCGCGGTCGAGGGACTGGAGGCCGATTTCCTCGCTGCAAGCACGCCGGCGGAGTTCCGCGCGGTCGCCGAGCGCTTCGAGGCGCGGCTTGCGTCCGCGCCGCCGAGCGGGCCGCTGCTGTTCAATCTCGGCAACGCCTGGGCGCGCGCCGGCGAGCGCGCGCGCGCGGTCGCAGCCTACCGGCAGGCCAAGCTCTGGCTGCCGCGCGACCCCCACCTCGACCACAACCTGCGCGTCGCGCTCGACGGCGCCCCCGCGCTCGAACAGCGCGGCGGCGTGATGACCAAGATTGCGTTCTGGAGCACGCTGATCTCGGCCAACGAGCTCGCCTGGATCACCGCGGTGCTGGCCGTGTTCGCGTTCGCGTCGGCCTTGCTCGCGCTCGCGGTCCGGCATCCCGCCGCGGGCATGGTGCGCAACGGCGCGCTCGTGCTGTTCCTGGCCATCGGCCTGGCTTTCCTGTGGCTGCGCCGCGAACAGGCGCCCGGCCATTTCGGCGTGATCGCCAGCGACGCGGTCGAAGCGCGCACCGGCAACGCTGCGAGCTACGAGCCGGCCTTCACCGAGCCCTTGCGCGTGGCGACCGAATTCGAGGTCCTCGACCAGCGCGGCGGCTGGATCCGCCTGCGCCTGCCGGGCGGCGCGGAAGGCTGGGTCCCGGACGCGGCGGCGCGGGTCTACTGACCCCCGCCCTCGCCGCCGGCTTCGCTTTCCTTCTTCGCGCCGCCGGCTTCCACCGGAGGCTCCACGGAGACTTCGACCGGCACCTCGGCTTCTGCGCCGACGCCCCGATCGCGGCGCGCCGAAGCGTGGATCGCCTGCAGCGCTTCGCGCGCGGCCTCGACCAGGCCGGGGTCCTTCGACTCGAGCAGCTCGACCAGCGCCGGCAGCGCTTCGGGAGCTTCCAGGACTCCCAGCGAGCGGATCGCGGCGATCCGCACTTCGCGGTTCTCGCTGCCGAGCTTGCGCAACAAGGCCGGCACCGGCCCGAGCGCGGAACCTTGCGCGCGCCAGGCCTCCCAGGTCTCGCGTTGCTCACGCACTGCGCGGATGCGCTCCAGCGCGGTGTTGGCGGCCGCGGACACCTTGTCGTCGGGATCGGCGAGCGCTCCGAGCAGGATCGGCACCAAGCGCTCGTCCTGCAGCCGGCCCATCGACCGCAGCAGCAGGCTGCGGTTGCGCAGCGTCGGCAGGTTCCATGCCACTTCCAGCCAATCGGCGACGTCCTCGCGGGTCGAGTGCGCGACCATGAGCTCGGCGGCCTGGACGGCGAAGTCGCCGTCGTGCAGGAGCGGGATGAGGAAATCGTGGTTCCGCTCGACGAGTTCCGGCTTGTCATTGAGAATGGCCAAGCCCCTGCTGCGCAAACCGAGGTTGCGGCTCGTGAGCAACGGTGGGATGGCCCGTTCGATCCCCACCGCGTACCGCGGATCGAATCCGCCGCCGAGCCAGGGTCCCGTCGTCCGATCCGCCAGTTCCGGATCGCGTTTCATCATGGTCAGGAACAAGTCGACCCGCCAAGGCTGTTCCCGATTGCCGCTTGCGTCGATTCCGAAACTCAACAAGTTGACGAGTTCTTGCCGTGGCTCGCTGTCGGCAATGGCCTCCTTGACGAGTCTCTCGGCGTCGTTCACGCCGGCATCGAGCATGGTTCCGAAGGACTGGCCAAGCGTTTTCTGCCGGTCTTGGAAGTCGTTGCGGCGCGAGTTCCGGTCCTTCGCGCTCGCCATCGTGGCGAGCAAGCGCGCGAAACCCTGGGCAGCGCTCTTTTCGAGGCGGCCTTTGCGCACGGCTTCCTCCGCCGCCGCCGGGGCCCAGAGGGTCGCGAGCGCGTGCGTGGTCGGCGAGGCGGCGTGTCCGGCGTCGGGCCACGCGAGGCCGGCCGCAATCGCGAGCGGCCGGTGCGGCGCGAGCAGCAGGAGCGCCAGTTCGCGGGTCTTCCGGCTCGCGGTCTCGGCCTCGAGCAAGGCCTGCAGCACGTCCAAGCCCGGCTCCGAGGCGGTGAGGCGGCGCATGGAATCGGCCAGACCGGGGCGCGCCTGGTCCGACAGGAGCGCGTCGACGCGCAGCCAGTCGGCGAAGGCCAGCCGGTCGGCGTTCAAGGACAGGACGGCTGCGGCGAAGGGCGCGAGTTCGGGCTCGTCGAGCAAGGGCAGGAGCGCGGCTTCGACGCCGGGCGGCAGCTTGGTGGGGACTCCCTGCAGGAATTCCTTCCGGTGCGGCAGGTCGCGGCGCGCCAGAGCGAGCGACAGGATCTCGCCGTCCTGGGCGTCGATCGCGGCGGCCGCGGCAAGCAAGGCCACCAGCGGCTCCCCGTTCTGGACCCGGTCGCGCAGCAGCGTCCGCTCGCCGGCCGACAGGGCGCGTTCCAGCAGCGGCAAGCGCCCGGAGTAACCGAGTTCGCGCGCGATCTCGCCCCGCAGTGCCTCGTTGAGCGTGACGGTCTGGCCGAACTCCAGGACCTCCGCTTTCCCCCGCGATGCCACCTTGCTGCCGCCGTGCGGCGACGGGAGCAGGCTGGAGAGATAGCGGACCCAATCGGCGCGCGCGCCGCGCTCCTGCGCGAACTCGCGCAGAACCTCGTGCTGCCCCGCCAGCCAGAGCTGCTCGATGGCGAGGTCGGCGACCTGCGACTGCGGACTGTGGGCCGCCACGCGCGCAAGGCTGCTGCCTCTTGCCGGGGCGCCCTGTTGGCCGGTGTCGGAATAGGCGCCGTCTTTCCAGACCAGGTCGCCGACCACGAAGGGCGCGAGCAGGTCGTTCGAGGACGAAAGGATTTCGCCGATCCGGGCCTCGAGTTCCGGGCTGCGCCGCCCCCACAGGATGCGCGCGGCCAGGGTGGCGCCGAGCCGCGCGCGGCGGACGTCGGCACTCCGGGACAACGCCACCAGGAAGCCGTCCACGGCCGCGGCCGCCTCGGCATCGACGGGCGGCTGGTCGATCCCGGCGCGCAGGATCTGCTCGAGCAAGGCCGCGTCGAGCTTGGCGGTGAGTGCGCCGAGGGCCTTCATGAACTGCGCGTCGGCCTGCGGCAAGCCGAGCCGCATGACGATGAGCAGCGGGCGGCCGCCGACGCGGGCGGCGATGCCGTCGCCGGCCTCCAGTTCGCGCAGGTACTCGGCGAGATAGGGAAGGGCGCGGCGGCCGTAGCGGCGCAAGAGGTCCTCGGAATCGTTGCCGTGCAGCAGCGCGTCGCGCACCAGCACGTAGAAATCCCGGTCGAGTTCCTGCGCCGGTGGGCGCGCGGCCAGGGTCTGCTCCACGATCGCCGCGACGCGGAGTTCGAAAGGCCCGCCGTCCGCCAGGCGCATGGCCTCTTTCAGGTATTCCTGCGCTCGCGCGGACTCGCCGAGCAGCAAGTGGGCGCGATAGGCCTGCGCGAGGACCAGCGCGCGCGGCCCGGGCTTGTCGAGCAGGTCCGGGACCTGGGCGAGCACGGCGAAGTTGTGCGCCGCGGACTGCACCGCGCCTTCGACTTCGAGCTGGTGGAGCGCCGAGTAGTAGGCCTGCTGCACCAACGGGTCGAGCTCGAGGATCGGGTCTTGGAAGAGCGCGGGGAGGGCGAGAACGAGAGCGAGCACGGCGGTCCTGGGCTGGAGACGCCCTTGTTGTCGCGCCGCGCGCGTCACACCGTCCGCACTCCCGTGTCAAACTCTTGTGACACGGAGTTCCTCACCGCTCTCAAGGCTCGAAGCGGTAGCCGACGCCGCGCACCGTCAGCAGATGCCGCGGGCGTTCGGGGTCGGTCTCGATCTTCTGGCGCACGCGGAACACGTGCGTGTCGACCGTACGGCTCGCGTTGGCGTGCTCCTGCCCCCAGACCTCGCGCAACAGGCGCGCGCGGGAGAGGTCTTCGCCGGCGTGCGCGAGCAGGTAGCGCAGCAGCTCGACCTCTTTGCGGTTCAAACCGTGGCGCTGGCCGGCGTGGACCAGCGAGTAGGCTTGGAAGTCGACCTCGACCGCGCCGAAGGCCGCGGTGGGCTGCGCGCCGCCCGCTTCCACCGCTTGCGCGCGCCGCAGGATCGCCTTGAGCCGCAGCACCACTTCGCGCAAGGGCGCGGGTTTGACCACGTAGTCGTCGGCGCCGTACTCGAAGCCGAGGATGCGGTCCGATTCTTCGCCGCGCGCGGAGAGGACCAGCACCGGCAGGTCGTTGCGGACCCCGCGCAGACGCCGCAAGACCTCGAAACCATCGAGGCGCGGGAGCATCAGGTCGAGCACCATGGCATCCAAGCCCCCGCCGAGCGCGCGCTCCAGGCCGCCGGCGCCGTCGCTGCGCTCCTCGACCTCGTAGCCCTCGCTGCGCAGGCCGTCGGCGAGGCCCATGCGCAGCGAGGGTTCGTCTTCGACCAGCAGGATGCGGTTCATGCGGCCGAGTCCTCGTCCGGCGGTTCCTCGGCGGCGGACTCCGCTGCAGGGTCTGGAGCTTCGGCGAGTTCCCTCGGCGCTGCCTCGACCGGAAAACTGAGCACGAAGCGCGCGCCGACGCCGCCCTCGCCCGGTCCGAGCGTCACGCCGCCAGCGTGGGCCGCCATAATCTCCTTGACCAGCGCCAGCCCGAGGCCCGCGCCCGCCGCAGCCCGGCCATTCGCCGCCGCGCCGTTGCCGCCGGCGGCGGGTTCGGCGGGGCCGCGCTGGAAGGTCTCGAAGACCCGCGCGCGCCAGTCCTCGGCGATTCCAGGTCCGCGGTCTTCCACGGCGACGCACAAGACGGTCTGGCCGGCGTCGAGTTCCGCGCGGCTGGCGGTGACGCGCACCAGCCCGCCCTCGGCGGCGTACTTGCGCGCGTTCTCGAGCAGATTGGCGAGCGCGCGCTCCACGGCGTCGACGTCGAGCCGCAAACGCGGCAAGTCGTCTTCGAGGATCAGCTCGAGGTCGAGGCCCGCGTCGCCAAGCCGCGCGCGGTGTTCTTCGGCGATGCCGCGCAGCAAGGCCGCGGGATCGGTGTCGTCGGTCTCGAGCCGGAAACTGCCGCGCTCGATGGCGCTGACGTCGAGCACGTCGGCGACCAGCCGCTGCAAGCGGTCGGCGTCGCGGCGCAGCGCGCCGTAGTACTCGTTGAGCCGCGCCGGATCGGCCACGCGGCCTTCGGCGAGGTTGTCGGCGAGCAGCGCGATCGCGGCCGCGGGAGTCCGCAGTTCGTGGCTGATGCCGGCGATGAACTCGCGGCGCATGCGGTCGAGAGCGGCGTTGCGGCGCAAGGCGCGCGCGCCCAGCCAGCCGACCGCCGCGAGCGCGCCGACCACCAGCATGGCGGCGGTGAGCAGGAACGCGCGCCGCCGCCGCGCGGGGCCGGCGAAGACTTCGGGATCGGCGAGCACCAGCCGGCGCTCCATGCCGAGGGCCGCGGGCCCGTGCACGGCGCCGAGGACCGTGCGGCCGGCTGCGGCGGCCTCGGCCACCGGCAGCAGCGCGAACGCGCCGTGCGCCGGCAGGATCTCGCGCCACGCGGCCACGAACAGCGCCGCGACCAGCGTGCGGTCGTAGAGACGCCCGCCGCGCCCACTGCCCGATCCGGGCTCGACAAAGGCCAGCGCGTCGGCGCCGACCGCCATCACCGCGCCGGGCGGACCGGCTTGCAGCGTCTCGTCGAGACGCGCGACGTCGGCCAGCCGCGCGGCGCCCGCGGCGGGCAGCTCGCGGTCGAGTTTCGCGGCGACCAAACCGGCTTCGAACCACGCGCGGCTCGGCGGCAGCGGCAAGCGGCCGTCGAGCAATTGGAACAGCAGCTGCTCGCGCACCGCCCGCGCCTCGTCCACGCGGCCGTCGGCGGTCAGCGCCGCGGCCAGCCGTTCGGCGACCACCAGGCCGAGGACGCGGCC
The DNA here is from genome assembly GCA_036396955.1 of Planctomycetota bacterium. Classification (GTDB taxonomy): domain Bacteria; phylum Planctomycetota; class UBA1135; order UBA1135; family UBA1135; genus DASWJW01. Next base: position 5,656 of record DASWJW010000274.1, on the reverse strand, counting down.
GTCGGGCAGGACCATGTCCAGCGCCTGATCGGCGCGCACGCGCTCCAGCAAGTTGGCGGCCTGGCGCGGCCGCGAGTCGGCGACCAGGATCGCGGCGCGTTCCAGGTTGAGCCGCACCGCCGAGGCCCACTCGCCTTCGAGCAGGTCGGCTTCGGCGCTGTCGAGCGTGGCGAGCGCCTGTGCCGCGCGCCCGGCCCGGACCTGTCCTTGCGCTTCGGCGATCTTGAGCGCGGCCAGGCCCGGCGCACCGGCGGCGGGATTCGCCACCGCGTCGCGCAGAACGCGCGGCGCGGGCGGCGGCATTGGATCGTTCAGCCGGCCCGCGGCGTCGAGCCGGAACGCGAGGCGTTCGGGGAGCGGCCCGTCCCCCGCCGCCAAGGCTTTCTCCAGACCGTCGCCGCGCGCGGACAGCAGCGGCAGGAGTCCGCGCGCTTCGGCGAGCGCTTGGGCGTCGCCGGCCGCCGCCGGATCGCTGCCGGCGAACCACGCCAGCAGGAGCACGACCGCGGCCGCGGCCGCCAGCGAGGCGATCCACAGCCGCTCCAAGGTGGCCGGGCGGGACAGGACGATGCGGGGCACCATGCGAATCTAACCCCAGCCGCGTCGGTGCCCCTGGGAGGGGCGCACGCGTCAGCGGATGCGGCAGCTCGCGAGCCCGCGCTTCTCGAGGTACTGCTGGTGGTAATCCTCGGCCGCCCAGAATTGCGGCGCCGGCGCGATCTCGGTGACCACCTGGCCGTGGCGCTTCTGCTGCTCGCGCGCCAGCGAGGCCTGCGCCGCGCGCTCCTGCTCGGGGCTGTGCACGAAGATCGCCGAGCGGTACTGGCGGCCGACGTCGGGGCCCTGGCGGTCCTTCTGGGTGGGATCGTGCGCGCCCCAGAACACTTGCAGGAGCTGCTCGTAGCCGACGCGCGCGGGGTGGTACTCGACGCGCACCACTTCGGCATGGCCGGTGCGGTCGGTGCAGACCTGCTCGTAGGTCGGCGTGTCGACCTGGCCGCCGCAGTAGCCGACGGCGGTGGCGACTACGCCCTCGATCTGGCGGAAAGTGGCTTCCACTCCCCAGAAGCAGCCGGCGCCGAAAGTGGCGACGGCGAGGTCCTTGGCTTGCGCGGATTCGTCCATGATGGGTGCGGGTCAGAGCGCCCCAGCTTAGCCGTAGGCGTCGAAACTGGGCGGCGGACCCAGATCATGGCCGCAATAGAGACAATGCCGGTGCCGATTGTGGCTGCGGCGCTGGCATGCGGGGCAGATCCGGGCCTTCTTTCCGCAACCGGCCGTCGCGGACGCCGTCGCGCAGGTCGACTTCTTCGACGCGCGCGGAGAGCGCCTCTTCGGTCATGCCGGTCTTCTCGGACAGCATCTCCCACATCGCCCGGCAGACCAGCGAGAGCTGGTCGAGCCGTTCCTCGACTTCGGCGGCGGAATAGCGCGCGCGCTTGGCGTGGCTCTTGGCCGAGCCGGCCTCCAGTCGCGCTTGCTCGATCCGCAGCTGCTGAAAGAGTTCCCAGAACACCATCTTCGGCCCTCCCTCGAATCAGTCCTCGGCCAGCGTGGACTGGCGCGAGACGACGCGCCAGGAGCCCTCGCGCCACTCCCAGGTGTCCACCAGGTCGTAGTTTGCCGGCAGCGGCCGGCCCAGCCAGTACCAGTCCTGCAAGTGCATGCGCTGGTGCACCACGCCCCGGCCGCTGCCGACTTCGATCTCGTGGAACTCGGCGTCGACGAAGCCGAAGTCCATTTCCTCGACCGTGGTGCGGATCCAGGTGTCGCGGTCGGCCGGCGGCTGCGCACCGTCGGCGGGCTCGAGGCGGAAGTCCGCAGCCATCAGATCCTTGAGCCGGTCGGGGTCCTGGCACACCATGGCCTGGCGCCAGGCGGCGTCGGCGGCGAGCAAGGAGACGAGGGTCGCCTCGCCCGGCTCGCGCGCGCGCGACGCGCATGCGGCCGCGGTTGCGGTCAGGAGGCAGAAGACGGCGAACATCCGGCCCATCACGCGGACTCCTAGATTCCGAGGCTGTTCAATCCCTCGAGCACGGCGCGCAGCGTGCTGGCCACGCGGGGGTGCTCTTCGTCGAAGCGCGCCGCGGTTTCTTCCACTCGTTCGCGCAGCCGCTCGGCCCCCGATTCGGCGCCCGCCGCGGCGGCGCCGGCGGTCTGCTCGACGCTCGCGCCGACCTCGTCGAGCACTTCGGCCAAGTGTGCACGCGCATCCGCGCCGAGGCCCTTGGCCTCTTGCAGCTCGGAACGCAATTCCGCGAGGAGTTCCTGAATCCGGTTGCGAGGCATGGCTCGCCTATCCTAGCCGCCCGGACCGCGCGCTTCTTCCCCCTCCCGACGCGGCCACGCAAGTGCCATGCAACGCCTGATCGAGTGCGTCCCGAACTTCTCCGAAGGCCGCGACCTGGCGGTCATTCGGCGCATCACCGACGCCATCGAGGCGGTCGAAGGCGTACAGTTGCTCGACGTCGATCCCGGAGCGGCGACCAACCGCACCGTGGTGACCTTCGTCGGCGCGCCCGAGGCCGTGATCGAGGCCGCCGTGGCCGCCGGAAAGAGGTCAGCCGAAGTCATCGACATGCGCAAGCATCATGGCGAGCATCCGCGGTTCGGCGCGATGGACGTCTGCCCGCTGGTGCCGATCGCCGGGATCACCATGGCCGAAGTCGTGCCCTACGCGCACGAACTCGCGCAGCGGCTGGGAGAGGAAGCCGGGCTCACCATCTACTGCTACGAGAACGCAGCGCGCAAGCCCGAGCGCCGCAACCTGGCGACGGTGCGCGCCGGCGAGTACGAAGGCCTGGCCGACAAGCTCGCCGACCCCGCGTGGCAGCCCGACTTCGGTCCGGCGACCTTCAACGCCCGCAGCGGCGTGACTGCGGTGGGCGCGCGCGATTTCCTGGTGGCCTACAACGTCAATCTCAACACCACCAGCACGCGCCGCGCCAACGCCATCGCTTTCGACGTGCGCGAGCGCGGCCGGCCGAAGCTCGGCGGCGACGGCCTGACCGGACCGGTGGTGCGCGACGCCGAGGGCAAGCCGGAGTGGATTCCGGGCACGCTCAAGGCCGTCAAGGGCATCGGCTGGTTCATCGCGGAATACGGGATCTGCCAGGTCTCCTTGAACCTGAACAACATCGCGATCACGCCCATGCACGTGGCCTTCGACGAGGTCAAGCGCGCCGCGGAAGCGCGCGGCGTGCGCGTGACCGGCTCGGAGCTGATCGGGCTGGTGCCGCTGCAAGCCATGCTCGATGCCGGCCGCCACTACCTGGCGTTGCAGCAGCGCAGCGCCGGTGTGAGCGACGGCGAGCTGATCAAGATCGCGGTCAAGTCGCTGGGCCTCGACGAACTCGCGCCCTTCGACCCGCGCGAGAAGATCATCGAATACAAGATCGACGCGCGCGCCGGCCAGCGCCTGGTCGATCGCAGCCTGCGCGGCTTCAGCGAAGAGACCGCCAGCGAGTCGCCCGCTCCCGGCGGCGGCTCGGTCGCCGCCGCGGTCGGCGCCTTCGGCGCGGCGCTCGCTTCCATGGTCGCCAACCTCTCCAGCCACAAGCGCGGCTGGGACGAGCGCTGGCAGGAATTCGGCGCTCAGGCCGTCCGCGGCAAGGCCTGCCAGGAAGAGCTGCTGGCGCTGGTCGACCGCGACACCGAATCCTTCGAGGCCGTGATGGCCGCCTGGCGGCTGCCCGAAGACAGCGCGGCCGAGAAAGCCGCCAAGCAGGAGACCGTGCAGGCCGCGACCCGCGTGGCGATCGAAACGCCGTTGCGGGTAATGGAAGTCGCCCTCGCCTCGATGGCGGTCTGCCGCGCCATGGCCGAAACCGGCCTTGCGGCTTCGGTCTCCGACGCCGGCGTCGGCGCGCTCTGCGCCCGCGCCGCGGTGCGCGGCGCCCACTTGAACGTGCGCATCAATGCACCGGGGCTCGACGACGCGGCCGCACGCACCGCGCTGTTGGACCGCGCGAGAGAACTCGAAGCGCTCGCCGAGACCGAAGAAGCCGCGATCCTGGCGCTGGTCGACGGCCGGCTCTAGTCCGCGGCGTCCGCGGCGAGCTGCCGCTCGACTTCGGCGAGCTGGGCGAGCACGGCTTGCACGTCGGGGTGCCGGTCGGTGTAGAGGCGACGGAGATCGCGCAGCTCGGCTTGCAGACGCGCGCGCTGGTCCGAGAGGGAGCCGCTGGTCGGCGTGTAGCGGCTGGGACTCTCCAGCCTTTGCACCCGGCGTTCGAGGTCGCGGACCCGATCGTCCAACTCTTCGTCGGAGCCGCTGGCCTGGATGCTGCAAGCCGGCAGCGCGAGCAGTGCGGTCGCGGCCAGCGTTTGGAACGAGAATCTGGAAAGACTGGACATGGTGTTGCTTCGGCGTGGGGACGCCCGCGCAGGATAGCGCGGCGCGCCGGCCGTCCGTCACGGCGAGCGGTTCGCCCGGCAGTCCAGGGCGGTCGGCCTAGGCGCCGGCCTTCTGCTTCTGCTCGATCTTGGCCCACGAATCGCGCAAGGTGATCGTGCGGTGCCAGACCGGAGCTTCGGGCGCAGAGAGCGCGGCGTCGCGCTTGAAATAGCCGAGGCGTTCGAACTGCACGCGGTCGTCGGGGCTGAAGTCGGCGAGAGAGAACTCGAGCTTGGCGCCGGTGCGGATCTCGCGCGACTGCGGATTGAGGTTGTCGAGGAAGCTGCCGCCTTCGGGCACTTCTTCGGGGTCCTCCATCGCGAACAGCGGCTCGTAGAGGCGGACCTCGGCGTCGATCGCCGAATGCACCGCCACCCAGTGCAGCGTGCCGCGGACTTTGCGCTCGTCGGCGGTGCCGCCGCCGCGGCTCTCGGGATCGAAAGTGCAGCGCAGCTCGGCCACCTTGCCGGTGTCGTCCTTGATCACTTCCTGGCAAGTGACGTAATAGGCGTAGCGCAGGCGCACTTCCTTGCCCGGCGCGAGCCGGTGCCACTTGCGCGGCGCCTCTTCGCGGAAGTCGTCGCGCTCGACCCAGATCTCGCGGCCGAAGGGCAATTTCCGCGTGCCGAAACTCTCGTCGGACGGGTGGTTGGGGACTTCGAGCGCGTCGACCTGGTCCTCGGGCCAGTTGGTGATCACCAGCTTGAGCGGGTCGAGCACCGCGAAGTGGCGCGGGCAGCGCGCTTCCAAGTCCTGGCGCACGTGATTCTCGAACAGGGTCAGATCGACCGTGCTGTCGGTCTTGCTCACGCCGATGGTGTCGCAGAAGGCGCGGATCGCTTCGGGCGTGACGCCGCGGCGGCGCAGACCGGCGAGGGTGGGCATGCGCGGGTCGTCCCAGCCGTCCACGTGCCGGTTTTCAACCAATTCAATCAATCGACGCTTCGACAGGACGACATACGTGAGGTTGAGTCGCGCGAACTCGATCTGCCGGGGCCGGTTCTCGTGCCCCACGGCCTCGATCACCCAGTCGTAGAGCGGTCGGTGGTCCTCGAACTCGAGGGTGCACAGGGAGTAGGTGATGGCCTCGATGGCGTCCGACAGCGGATGCGCGTAGTCGTAGGACGGGTAGATGCACCAGGCGTCGCCGGTGCGATGGTGGTGCGCGCGCCGGATCCGGTAGAGCACGGGATCGCGCAGGTTGATGTTGCCGGAGGCCATGTCGATCCTGGCGCGCAGCACCCGCGCGCCGTTGGGGAA
>DASWJW010000273.1:0-9999 GCA_036396955.1 Planctomycetota bacterium | reverse complement strand
GCTGCGCCGGCGCTCCAGGCCGGTTGGAAGCGGCACCCCGCCCGCGTTCCTTCTGCAGGCCGGAGTCTTCTGTTGCGCAGCCGCCAGCGGGGCCGCCGTGCTCGCGCTGCGGCCGTTCTGGGCCGGACGCCCGGCGCACCTCCTCGGCTTGCTCGGCGCCGTGCTGCTCGGCGTGGCGGCGACCTGGGTGCTCGCGCGCTCGGGAGCCGCCGCAGTGGCCGGGCGGCCCGCCGCCGCCGCGGTGGCGCTGCTGCTCGGCCTGTTCGTGCCCGCCGTGCTCGCCCGTGTTTCCGCTCCCGACCGCGATGGCTATTCGGCCGCGGACGTGGTGCGCGAGACCCGCGACGTCGAGCGCGTGATGCTCATCGGCCTGGATGGCGCGACCTGGAAAGTGATCGATCCGCTGCTCGCGGCCGGCCGCCTGCCCAATCTGGCCGGCTTGATCGCCGGAGGAACGCGCGCGGTGCTGCGCTCCGATCCGGCGCTCAACCAGCCCTTCGCCAACAGCGCGAGCAAGGGCATGCGCACGCCCGTCCTCTGGGAGACGATCGTCACCGGCACCGCGCCTCGGCAGCACGGCATCTGGGATTTCTACTTCACGCGCCTGCCCGGCGTGCGCCAGCCGCTGCCGCTGCGGCTGGCCTTTCCGGGCGCGCGCGTCAAGCCGACCTTCAGCACCGACGGCCGCGAACGGCGGCTCTGGGAGATCCTGGAGGACTTCGCCGACACTTCGCTCGTGGTCGGCTGGGTCGATTCGTGGCCGGCGTTCGAACTCGGCGGATCCACCCTGCTCTCGGACCGCTGCCACTACGACGACCGCCTGCTCGCCTGGCCGCCGGCGCTCGCGCGCGAATTCTCCTGGTACCACGACGACTACCCGCGCATGGCGCGGGAGCTGTTCGGCGAGACCTACGATCCCGACTACCGCTCCAGCCTCCTCGCTGCGCCCGAAGACGGCGAGGCGGAGCAGGAAGAACTGCACGCCGAGCGCGCGCGCCAGAAGGAACTGCGCGGCCGTCTCCAGGCGGCCAAGGAGCGCTGGCTCACGCAGAACCGCTACCGCCAGGCGGCGCACGAAGTGTTCGGCTTCGACCTCGACCCCGACTACGCGGACCACTTCGACAAGGGCGACCCGCGCTACTGGGAGCACCATCTGGTGCGCAACGAGGCCGCGGACCTGGCCCGCGACGCGTTCTACGCCGATTCCGCGGTCGAATTGCTCGGCCGGCAGCAGGCCGCCGGGGGGCCGCGATTCAGCGCGTTCTATTTTCCGAGCATCGACACCAGCCAGCACTGGTTCTGGCGCTACTACGAGCCCACGGCGTTCTCGGCCGTCGACCCAGGCAGCGTCGAGCGGCTCGGACAGGCGATCCCGAGCGTCTACGAGCATGCCGACCGCATCCTCGGCCGCTTGCTCGCGTTCGCCGACGCGAACACCGCGGTGCTGATCGTTTCCGACCACGGTGCGGGGGCCTGGGTCGAGCAAGAAGGCGGGATCAGCCTGTTCGCCGGCGCCGAACTCCACGAAGGCTACAGCGGCAACCACCGCGACGACGGCATCCTTCTGCTGCGCGGCCCGGGCGTGAAGAAGGGCGCTCAGCTCGACGCCGACTTGTCGATCTACGACGTCGCGCCGCTGGTCCTGCACCTGCTCGGCCTGCCGGCGGGTGCGCAGATGCCGGGCGTGGTGCCGATGGATCTCTTCGACCGGGAGTTCCGCGCCGCCGCCGCGCCGCGGCGCATCGCGCACTACGGTCCGCGCCGGCTGCCGCCCGAGATCCTCGAGCTGGTGCTGCAAGGCGGCGCGGGCGACGAGGCCTACATGCGGCGCCTCGCGGAACTCGGCTACACCGACGTGCCGGACTAGCCGCCGCGCTGGCGGCCGTCGGCGTCGACGTAGCCGAGTTCCTGCAGCACGGCGGCCTGTTCGGCTCCGGGGGCGGCCGCGTCCGGCACCCAGGCGTCGCGCTGCAAGGCGGCGCGCAAGGCGAGCCGCAGCGCTTCCGGCCCCTCGGCCTTGCCGATCAGGTTTTCGCTCTCGCCGGGGTCGAGCTCCGTGTGGAACAGCGCGACGGCCTCGACTCCGTCGGCGCTCCATTCACCGATCCACTTCCAGCCGTCCGATGCGAAACTGATGCGGCGCGCATCGGCGGCGACGTGCGCGCGCTGGAACTCGCCGGCGGTCGCCGCGCGGCCGTCGAGGTCTGCGGCCGGCAGGCCGGCGAGCGCAAGCAGCGTCGGGGCGACGTCCTCCAGATGCACCGGGCCGGCCAGGACCCCGGCCGGGACTCCCAGGCCCCAGAACACGAACGGCACCTCGAGATTCTCGCGGTAGAGCGAATTCGCGTGCTCCAGCAGGCCGTGTTCGCCGAAGTGCTCCCCGTGGTCGCTGGTGACGAGCAGCACGGTGGGACGGCCGCTCGCGCGAACGCCGTCCATCAAGCGACCGACGCAGTGGTCGATCCAGGCGACCGATTCGAGGTAATAGGCGTGATACCACGCGGCGACGTCGCCGGCGCCCGGCTCGCCGCGGCGCAGCGCGTCCTCGAGCATCTCGAGGCGCTCGGGCGTGATGCCGACGCCGGGTTCGGGCCGCCACTCCCCGGGCAATTCGGGGAGAGCGCCCGTGAGCCTGCCGCGCCATTGCGTGGGCGCGAGGTAGGGCGTGTGCGCGTCCATGAAGTGGACGAAGAGGAATGCCGGCCGCGGGCTTGCGTGCATCGCCTGGAGGTGCGTGAGCGCGCGGTCGGTGACCTGTTCGCCGAGCGTTCCGGCCGCGCGCTCCGCCTGGCGGTCGCGCAACGCCCGCCACTGCAGCCGGCGCAGCACGGTGTCGAGCTGCTTGGGGCCGAGCAGCCAGCCCAGCCAGCTGCGCTGGTCGACGGCGTAGCGGAACGCGCGCGCGACTATCGCCCAGGCGATGAGCCCGTCGTCGTAGAGTTCGTAGCCGCGGTCGAAACCGGAGAACGCCGAAATCAGCCCGTTGGAGACCACGCCTGCGGTCGCCCATCCCGCGGCGCGAAAGCGCTCTGCGAGCAGCACCTGGTCGGACCTCGGCAGTTCGAGGTTGCTGCGCAGACCGTGGTGCATGGCGTCCAGCCCGGTGAGCATCCCGAGATGGCCGGGCATGGTCTGGTTGCTGCTCGACAGCGCGTGGTCCGACCACGCGCCTTCGGCGGCGAGGCGGTCCAGATTGGGCGTGGGCGCGGAAGCCGGGCCGAACACCGCGTCGGCACGGAGTGTGTCGACCGAGACGAGGATGACGTCGGGAGCTCCGGGCGGCGCCGCCGTGCGCGGATCGGGACGGCCCCGATATGCCGGCGCGGTGCCGTCCAAGCCGGTCGCGAGGAAGGGGGAGCCGACGAGCAGCAGCGCCCCGGCCGCGACGATCGGCGGCGCCAGTCTGCCGGGCCGCAGCCGCGCGCCGAGACGCGGGGCGGCGCACAAGAGGCCGGCGGCGGCGAGCAGGCCGAGAAGCGGCGGCGAGACCGGGCCGATTCCATGCGGGAGCGCGCGCGCGAGCAGGCTCGCGGCCGGCGGCGCAGCACCGACGGCGACGCCGCACCAGAACGCCGTGCCCGCGGCCGGCCAGGCCGCCGCCCCGCGGCCACGCCGTCCGACCGCGGCGGCCGCCATGCCCAGGAACAAGCCACCGCAGACGATCCAAGCGCCCGCCAGGGCGACCACCACGAGTTCGTGGGTGTGGCCTCGGCCGGGAAAGGCCAGTTCCAGCAGGCCGTCCAGCATCGCGAGGAGGCTGGCTCCTGCGAGCAGGGCCACCACGCTGCGTACCGCATCCCGGATCACGCGGCGGATTCTAGCAGGGGAACGCCGCGTTCCGGCGCGCGCGGGTGTCCTGCTAACATCGACCGCTGCAGCCATGGTCCAGGCCACCCGCGATCCCAGCCGCCCGCAAGCGGGCTTCACGTTCGACGATCCGTGTCCGCGGCTCGTCGCGTACGTGTCCGAAGTGCGCGGAATCCTGGCCGGACGCAAGCCGCTCGCAGCTCGCATGGACGACGTGATCGCGCGCGCCGCGCACCTCGCCGGCCAGGGCACGCACATTCCCGGCGACTGCCGGCTCGTCGGTGGCACGGACGCGTACGGCCGCAACCTGGTCTACCGCGACGTCGACTACGGTTTCGTGATGATCGCCATGGTCTGGCCCGCCGGCGCCGAGTCCCCGGCGCACGACCACGGCACCTGGTGCTGCGTCAAGGTGCTCGAAGGCGCCGTCCGCATCGCGGAGTTCGAACGCGGACCCGACGGCGCCGTCCTGGGCGCGGCGCAGGTCTGCACCGCCGCAGCGGGAGACACTTGCCTGGTGCGCCCCCCGCGGGACATCCACAGGGTCTGGAACCCCTTCGACGCCGGTGCCGTCACTCTTCATACCTATGGAAGAGAGATCAAGTCCTGCCGGGTCTTCGACGAGGCGGGCGGCTCGCGCCAGCACGCCGAGATGGGTTACGCCAACCGGTCGGCCTGAGCCTGGCGCGCCCATCGCGGGCGAAGGCGTCTGCCCGCGGGGAAACACGGGGTGGTTTGGCGCCTTTCCCGGGGCCGAGGAAATCTGCGAAGGGCCGGAATTCGGGTTACACTACACCGCTTCCGTCCCCTCTGGAAACTTGAAAACGAGCCGATCTCGGGCTCTCCGCCGGTAATGGCAATCCTCCCCAACCCCGAAAGCACCTCGGCAACCCGGAACCCCGTGAAGAGGGTTCCCCTCTATCTCGCCGGAACAGGCTTCCACGTTCCCGAGGAGCGGCTGACCAACGCCGACCTCGAAGCGATGGTGGACACCAGCGACGAGTGGATCCAGCGCCACATCGGGATCGTGGAGCGCCGCCGCGCCGCGGACGACGTGGACACCAGCGACATGGCGGTCCGCGCCACGCGCGAAGCCCTGGTCCGCGCCGGCTGGCGCGCGAGCGACCTCGACCTGCTGGTCTGCGCGACCAGCACTCCTGACGGCCTGGTGCCGTCCACGGCCTGCATCATCGGCTCCAAGCTCAAGGCCGATCCGATCTCCTTCGACATCAACGCGGCGTGCTCGGGCTTCCTCTACGGCCTGAACGTGGTGAGCAACATGGTGGCGAACGGCTCCTACGACCGCGCGGCGTTGTGCGTGGCCGACAAGTTCACCAAGGTCACCGACTACGAAGACCGGACCACTTGCGTGTTCTTCGGCGACAGCGCCTCCACCGTGCTGGTCACGCGGGACAAGCCCGAATCGGGGCTCGAGCTGATCGACCTGTCGATCAAGAACGTCAACGAAGGCGCCGAAATGGTGCAAGTGCCCTTGCGCGGCTTCTTCCGCCAGGACGGCGCGCAGGTCAAGGACTACGCTCTCAAGCACTTCGAGAGCAGCGCGATGTCGATGCTCGACAAGCACGGTCTCACGCCCAGCGACCTGCGCGCGTTCATCGGCCACCAGGCCAACTACCGGATCCTCGAAGAAGTCGCCGCCAAGCTCGGCATCGAGGACTACCAGCACTGGCACAACGTGACGACCGTCGGCAACCAGGGCGCCCCGGGCTGCGTGACGACCTTCTGCATGAAGATCGAAGAGCACCGCGACGAGCTCCGCGACGGCGACCTGTTCCTGGTCACCGTGTTCGGCGCCGGTTTCACCACCGGCAGCGCGCTGTTCCGCTGGGTCGGCTGAACCGGCCGCGCGCGGACCTAGAATCCGCGGGTGCGCAAGGTCGTCCTCGAAGAATTCGGCGCTCCTGAAGTGCTGCGGGTGGGGGAGCATCCCGACCCACCCCTTGCGGAGGGCGGCTACCGGATCGAAGCGCGCGCGATCGCGCTGAATTTCGCCGACACGCTCGAACGCCAGGGCCGTTACGGACGGGACCAGGCCGTGCCCATGGAGATGGGCAAGGAGGCCGCTGGGGTGGTGGTCGAGCGCGGGCCCGCCGCGCGCCGCTTCGAGATCGGCGCGCCGGTGATCGTGATCAAGTTCGGCAACGGCTGCTACGCCGAACGCATCGTCGCCGCCGAAAGCGAAGTGCTGGAGCCGCCGGCCGGCTTCTCGTTCCCGGAAATGGCGGCATTCGGCACGGCTTTCGGCACCGCGTGGTTCGCGCTCACCGAGGTCGCGCGCGTGCGCCCCGGCGAGAGCGCGCTCGTGCAGGCCGCGGCCGGCGGCCTCGGCGGCGCGACGGTGCTGCTCGCGCGCAGCCTCGGCCTCGACCCCGTGATCGGCAGCGCCGGCGGACCCGGCAAGTGCGCGTACGTCGAAGCGCTGGGGGCGACGCGCTGCGTCGACTACCGCAGCGCCGACTTCCGCGCGGCGGTGCGCGAGCTGACCGGCGGCCGCGGCGTCGATTTCGTGCTCGAGAGCGTCGGCGGCGAGGTCTACGAGCGCAGTCTCGAAGTCGTGGCTCCGCTGGGCCGCCTGGTGGTCCTCGGCTTCAGTTCGGTGGCGGAGGACCCGGCTGGATCGACGCCGCGCATCCATCCCCTTTCGGTATTCCACCGCTCGCTGTGCTTGTGCGGACTCAACGTCCACAACCTGCGTTTCCACGAGCGCCGTTCCGTGTGGGCCGCGCTGGTGGCGCACGTGGAGCAGCACGGGCTGCGGCCGCCGGTAGGGCTCGAATTGCCGTTCGCGGACGTGGCCGCCGGGCACGCCGCGCTCGAGGGTCGGCGGACCACCGGCAAGGTGATCCTGCTGCCTTGAACCGCCGCGAACGGCGTCGTTGGATGCTGGCCCCGCCTGCGGGGATATGGGATACTGCCGGGCCAAGGAGCCCCCTCCAGCGCGAATGGAAGCCCTCGTTAGCCTCACGGAAGAGCACCGGATGATCCGGGATTCCGCCCGCGAATTCGCGGAGCGGACCCTCAAACCCAACGCGGCCCGCTGGGACCGCGAGGAAGTCTTTCCGGAAGAGGCCGTGCGCGAAGCGGCGGAGAACGGCTTTCTGGGGCTGACGGTGCCCGAGGAGTTCGGCGGCTCCGGACTCGGCAATTTGCACGCTGCGATCCTCCTCGAGGAGCTCAATCGCTGCTGCGCCTCGACCGGAGTGACGGTCAGCGTGCATTTGTCGCTGCTGTGCGCGCCGATCAACAAGTGGGGGACCCGCGATCAGAAGGAGCGCTGGCTGCCCAAGCTGGCCAGCGGCGAGGCGCTCGGCGCCTACGCGCTCACCGAACCGCATTCGGGCTCGGACGCCGCCGCCATGCGCGCGCGTGCGGTCAAGGTCGAAGGCGGCTGGAAGCTCAGCGGCACCAAGGCCTGGATCACGAGTTCCACGCACGCCGGGCTGTTCCTGGTCTACGCCATCACCGACCCGGAAGGCCCCAAGGCGCGCAACGTCGGCGCTTTCCTGGTGTCCGCGGGCGCCGCCGGCCTGACGGTCGGCAAGAAGGAGCAGAAGCTCGGCATCCGCGCCAGTTCCACCACCGAGATCACGCTCGAAGACGTGTTCGTGCCGGACGCCGACCTGCTTGGCGCTCCCGACCAGGGCTTCAAGATCGCGCTCGATACGCTCGATGGCGGCCGCATCGGCATCGCCAGCCAGTCGCTCGGCATCCACCGCGCCTGCCTCGAGGACTCGGTCGCCTACGCCAAGCAGCGCGAGCAATTCGGCAAGCCGATCGGGCGCTTCCAGGCGATCGCGTGGAAGATCGCCGACATGGCCACCGATCTCGACGCCGCGCGCCTGCTGACCCACCGCGCGGCCACGCTGCGCGACGCCGGCGAGCCCTGCACCATGCAGTGCTCGATGGCCAAGCTGTTCGCGTCGCGCGCGTGCAACCGCGCCGCCCAGGACGCCGTGCAGATCCACGGCGGGGCCGGGTACACAACCGAATTCCAGGTCGAGCGCTACTACCGCGACGCTCGCATCACCGAGATCTACGAAGGCGCGACGGACATCCAGCGCATGGTGATCTCCCGCCACCTCCTCAAGTAGGCCGGGCGACCCGCCGTCGTGAGTCCGACCGTGACCGCCGAGCGCCCCGACCTCGACGCGCTGATGGAGGGCTTCGACGCCGGCCGGATCGGCGCGCTGGCGCGGGCGATTTCGTGGTTCGAGAATGGCCACGCGCAGGCCGGAGAAGTGCACGCGCACGCATGGCCGCGGATCGGCAAGGCGTGGCGCACCGGCGTGACGGGGCCTCCAGGGGCCGGCAAGTCGACCCTGGTCAACGCCTTGACCGGCCACTGGCAGCAGCTCGGAAGGCGCACGGCCTTGCTCGCCGTCGATCCGTCCTCGCCGTTGAGCGGCGGTGCGCTGCTCGGCGACCGCGTGCGCATGGACCGCGAAGAAGTCGAGAAGGTGTTCGTGCGCAGCATGGCCAGCCGCGGTTCCTTGGGCGGACTGTCGATCGCCGCCGGCGCCGCCGCGGACCTGATCGACGCCTTCGGTTTCGAGGAGCTGGTGCTCGAGACGGTCGGCGTGGGCCAGGCCGAAGTCGACATCGCTTCCGCCGCCGACACCACGATCGTGGTGCTCACGCCGGCCAGCGGCGACGGCGTCCAGGCGATGAAGGCCGGCTTGATGGAAGTCGCCGACTTGTTCGTGGTCAACAAGGCCGACACCGCCGGAGCGCCGTTGCTGCAGAACGAATTGGAGGGCATGCTCGAGCTGCGCGCCGCCGGCGCGGCGCAGCCGCGCGTGCTCACGACCATCGCCTTGCGGGGCGAGGGCATCGCGGAACTCGCGGCTGCGATCGAGCAGCACCGCGCGGCTTCGCTGGCCGACGGCAGCCTGGCGCGGCGCCGCAAGGAGCGCGCGCTCGCGCGCGTGAAACGCCTGGTTGTGGAAGGCCTGCGCACGCAATTGTGGGCGGACGAGCCCACCCGGGCGCGGGCCGAGGCCGCGTTGCTCGGCGGCGCGCGGCCCGACGCGGTCGCCGCGGAACTGGTCCGCCAGCTGTTCGGCAGGCGAGGCGGGGCATGAGCGGCCGCATCCGCGTGCTGGTCGGCAAGCCCGGCCTCGACGGTCATGACCGCGGCGCGAAAGTCGTCGCCGCCGCCTTGCGCGACCGCGGCATGGAAGTCATCTACACCGGCCTGCACCGCACGCCCGAACAGATCGTCGATGCGGCCGAACAAGAGGACGTCGACGTGATCGGCCTCTCCATCCTGTCCGGCTCGCACATGGAGCTGCTGCCGCGGATCCTCGACCTGCTCGAAACCCGCGGGCTCGCGCACGTCCTTCTCGTCGGCGGCGGCATCATCCCGCCCGACGACGCCGCCGCGCTCGAAACGGCGGGTTTCGCCCGCATCTTCGGCCCGGGCACCCCGACCAACGAAATCGCCGAATTCATCGAGAGCCACGTCCGTACACGCGCATGACCGCCACCGAGAGCCAATCCTTCGCGACCAACCTCGATCTGACCGAGGAGCAGGAGCTGATCCGTGAAACGGTGCGCCGTTTCGCCGAAGAAGTGATCGCGCCGCACGCCCGCCGGCACGACGAGGCCAAGTCCTTCAACGAGGCGGCCTGGGCCCAGATGTGCGAGCTCGGCCTGCCCGGCCTGCCTTTCCCCGAAGAAGTCGGCGGCGCCGGCATGGACACCCTGGCCTACATCATCGCGGTCGAAGAGCTGGCGCGGGTCTGTGCGAGCACGGCGCTGTCCTACGCTGCGCACGTTTCGCTCGGCACCTACCCGATCTACGCCTGGGGCCGCGAAGCGCTCAAGGAGCGCTACCTCGAACGCCTGTGCAGCGGCGAGTACATGGGCGCCTACGGCCTCACCGAGCCCGACGCCGGCTCGGATTCGGGCGGCACGCGGACCACCGCGGTGGAGGACGGCGACCACTTCGTCCTCAACGGCAGCAAGTGCTTCATCACCAACGGCAGCTACGCCAAGACTTTCGTCTGCACCGCGCAGACCGACCGCTCGCTGGGCAACAAGGGAATCATGGCGATCGTGGTCGACCGCGACACGCCCGGTTTCTCGATCGAGCCCGGCGAAGAGAAGCTCGGCATGCGCGCCAGCGACTGGACCAGCCTGGTGTTCCAGGACTGCCGGGTACCCAAGGGC
>DASWJW010000272.1:0-11972 GCA_036396955.1 Planctomycetota bacterium | reverse complement strand
GGCGGCTGGGCTTGGCCCAGCCGCCGATTTCCTTTTCCCCTTTGCAACCAGTCGTCGTGTCGCCATCCCCCTGCGGCACGTCGACTTCTATCGATGAGAACTCATGCGCAGCTACATTTAGATCGGCCATCGAGTTTGATTTCAACCCGGGGAATCCCTTTTTATTTCCGACCGCCTCTCTGAACCCCTTATGCAGCATGGACTTGGACAAGCTCAATTACTTGTTCCGGCTCTGAGGGTGGTGCCAGCCCACCTTCCACGCACCCCTATATCTTGGGGTGACCATCCCGCGGCCTGAAAGGCCGCCAGGGTCGCTTCCAGCTTGCGCCGGCGGATGCCGCCCAGGAACAAGCGCCCTCCCGGAGCCGCCATGGAGCGCAGCAACGGGGCGTATTCCTGGAGGATCTCAGCTTGGAGATTGGCGGTGATCGCCGGCCAGGAACCGGCCGCCGATTCCAGCGCACCGCGCCAGAAGAAGCTCCTCTCGAGTCCGTTGGCGGCCGCCGTGGCCCGCGCCTGGAGCGCGCTCGCAGGATCGGGATCCATTCCGGCCACCTCGCCGACTCCCATGAGGCCCGCCGCCACCGCCAGGATGCCCGAGCCCGTGCCGACGTCGAGAAGTCGGTCCGGCAGGTCCGCGGCGCACCAGCCGCCGAGAACTCGCAACGCGAGCCGCGTGGTCGCGTGGCCTCCGGTGCCGAAGGCCGATCCGGCGGCAACCTGGAGGGGAAGGTCACCGGGCCGCAACGGCAGGGCGGCAAGGTCGTGGAAGGGCGCGTGGACCACGAGCCCCGCGCAGCGGAACGCGCGCCAATGGCCGCGCCACATCGCTTCCCAGTCCTGGTCGCAGCGCAGCTCGAAGCGGAGCCGCCAGGCCCCCTCCGGCCAGCCGAAGTCGGCGGCAAGCTCCGCCACCCGCGCCCGAAAAGCCGCTTCGGCCCCGGTCTCGAGCAACACCACCAGATCGGTGGAGCGCACCGCCGGGATCTCGTCGGGGAGCAAGCCTTGCGGATAGCTCTCTTCGCTCACCGCGGGTCCCCAGCCTTCTTCTTGCATGAGCCACAGCAAGGATTCCTCCCAACCGGGCGGCGCGTGCAGCGTGGCGCGGAGGCGGGACGGGAAGGTTTCGCTCATCGCGGGGACCCGCGCTCGCGGGCCTAGGATGATGCGCGATGACGCGCGCTTCCGGCAAGCAGAAGGGCAAGGCCGCGCCCGACCAGGAGCTGCGGAAGCAGCGCGCGCGCGCCGTGCTGCGGCGGCTGCGCAAGCTGTTTCCGGCCGCGCACTGCGCGCTCGAGTTCGGGGATCCTTGGGAGCTGCTGGTGGCGACGGTGTTGTCGGCGCAGTGCACCGACGTGCGCGTCAACAAGGTCACGCCGGAGCTGTTCCGCGCTTACCCCAGCATCCGCCATTTCGCCGACAGCCCGCCGGGCGAACTCGAGGACCTGATCCGTTCGACCGGTTTCTTCAACAACAAGGCCAAGAACCTGCGCGGCGCCGCCCGCCAGCTGCTCGACAGGCACGCCGGCAAGGTGCCCGACACCATGGCCGATCTGCTCGCCCTGCCCGGGGTCGCGCGCAAGACCGCAAACTGCGTGCTCGGCACGGCCTTCGGCAAGAACGTCGGCGTGGTGGTCGACACGCACGTCGGCCGCCTGGCCCGGCGTCTGGGGCTCACCGAGCAAGCCGATCCGGTGAAAGTCGAACGCGACTTGATGCCGCTGTTCCCGCGCACCGCGTGGACCTATCTGTCGCACGCCTTGATCCTGCACGGCCGCGCCACCTGCACCGCCCGCAAGCCCGCCTGCGACGCTTGCTATCTCGCGACGCACTGTCCGCGCGCCGGCGTCGACGGCGCGCCCGAGTAGGGCTACTGGCTCCAGGGCGTCGGCTCGCGGTCCCAGCGGTGGGCGCGCAAGGCCTGGTGCAGATCCGCCGGCAAAGGACCGGCGGTGCTGCACGCGAGGTTGGCCTCGACGTGGCGGCGTTTGCGCATGCCGGGGATGACCGTGGCGACTGCGGGAACGCCCAGGACGAAGCGCAGCGCCATTTCGGACATGTCCGAGCCGGCGGGCACGAGCGGCCGCAAGGCTTCCGCGCGCGCCACGCTGGCGGCGAGGTTCGCCGGCACGAAGTAGGTGTTGCGCCAGTCGCCTTCGGGCCAGCTCGAAGCGAGCGTCAAGTTGCCGGTCAGCGTGCCTTCGTCGAACGGCACCCGCGCGATCACCGCGACGTCGTGCTCGACGCACGCGGGAAGGAGTTCGTCTTCGGGCGCTTGATCGAAGACGTTGTGGATCACCTGCACGGAGTCGATCGTTCCGGAACGGACCGCCCGCAAGCCGTTCCACGGTTCCCATCGGTTCAGGCTGATTCCGACCGCGGCGGTGGTCCCGGAACTGCGCAGCCAGGCGAGCGAATCGTGTAGGCCGGGATCGTCGAGCCAGTCGTCTTCCCATACGTGCAGCTGGACCAGGTCCCAGCGCTCGATCCCGGCGTTGCGCAAGCTCTGGCTCACGCATGCCTCGACGTGGTCGCGCGGGAAGAATTCTGAGACCGGCGACCCGCGGCGGCTCGGCCACTGCCGGTTGCGCGGCGGCACCTTGGTGGCCGCGTACAAGCCGGAACCTGGATGCGCGCGCAGCAGCTCGCCCAGCAAGCGTTCGCTGCGGCCGTCGCCGTAGGCCAGCGCGGTGTCGAAGAAGTTGCAGCCCAGCTCGACCGCGCGGTGCAGTGCGTCCAGCGATCCGGCGTCGTCGCTGTCGACCCAGCTGCCCATGCCCCACATGCCGTAACCGACGTCGGCGACTTGCCAGCCCATGCGCCCGAAGCGGCGCGTGCGGACCGGGTTCGTCCTGGCTTCGCCGCCGGTCACGGCAGGAACTCGACGCGGAGCGCGTTGCTGATCCCCCAGCCCTGAGCTTGCGCGGTATCGCGGTGCACGGCCTGGACATAGAGCGTGCGCGGCCCGCGGCCACCGGGGACCTCGGGCAGCAGGAAGCGGCCGTCCGCATCGAGCGTCACGGCCACCAGCCGAGCCGGCGGCACGGGCACGACCAAGCCGCCGTTCCACGCCGTGGGCTGGAAGGTCGGTCCGACGACCAGCCACGCGGCGGCGCCGGGCGCGCCTCCGGTGAGCAGCAGATCGGCGCGGCCGCCGGTTGCGAGCGCGTCGCCGCAGACCGCCAGCACCGAACTGCCCGGGCCGCCGAAGCCGAGATCCGGCTGGCAGACGCGTGCGGCGACTTCGCCGTCGACGTGCGTGATCACGGTCCGCAGCGTGATTTCGAGCGCGGCTTGCGCCGTGGGCCAGTCGACCTGCCCGCCGATGTGGACGTGCCCGGCGGCCACGCACCAGTCGGCGTCCGCGGGCGAGGCGTGCTTGCCGCGGTACCAGACTCCCAGGTACGCGATGAATTCGGAAAGGAAACCGCCGCCGCTGCCCGAGAAGCAGATGAACGGATTCACGTTGACTCCCGACGCCAGGATCGCGTTGACGATGTCCTGCACCGGCAGCGAAGTGTTCCGCAAGTAGTCGACCGGCTTGTCGACGTCGGGCGGCGCCGGCGTGGGCTGGTACGGCGGCGCGTAATCGCCGATCCAGGAGAAGCGGTTGTACTGGTTCATCTCCAGCTCCCAGTCCCGGTTGGAGAAACCGCGGCTGGTGGTGATCACCGCGATCGGCTGCAGCGTGTCCACGATCGGCCAGTAGTCGAAGGTCGTGTCCTGGTAGTCGACTTCGAGATCGCCGCTCCCGCGACCGCAATTGCTGCAGTCGGGCGGACTGAACTCGGGAAAGAACGCGTAGACGTCGTAACCGCGGCCTTCCCAGTCGGACCCGAGCCAGCCGAGCGGGTTCTGGGCGGGATCGGGGCTGAAGCGCCGCACGGCCTCGTTCGACGGCGGCCAGTAGCCCGTCAGGACGATCGCCGGCCGGCCGTTGCCGGACTGGAAGCGCGGCAGGCTCGCCTTGGCGCGCGCCAGATCTTCCGGCGCGTAGGCGCGCTGCCTCGGAGCCAGCGATGGATCTGCGAGCTGCTGCGTGCGGATCGGCGCCGGAGTTCCGCGTTGCGCGGCCGCGTCGGCCGCGAGCAGCGGCAGCAGGAGGCATGCGAACGCGACGCTGCGGGCAGCGGCGCCGATTCCGGTATCGGGTTGGAGTCTCATTTCGGGCTCCCGGAACGCGCGGCGAAGTCGGCGAGCACGGCGTCGTAGCGCGGGAGAAACTGCGCTTCACGATACTGGAAGGTGTTCATCAGCGTGCCCAGGTTGCGCCAGTTGCCCACCATCCCCTCGAGCCCTTCGGTGACAAGGTATTCGTAGACCACGCCGCCGACTTCGCGGGCCTGCACCAGGTACTGCTCCTGGTCCGCGTAGACCTGCGAAATTGCGAGCACGAGTGCGAAGTCCATGGCATCCACCACGCCGGTGGCCTGCGCGGCGTCCCACGCCGTGGAGAGCACCTGCGCCGGCTTGACGAAACCTTGCGCGAACGTCGCCAGCGTCGCTTCGCCGTCGGCGGCGCGGAGCTCGGCCAATTGCTGCAGGATCCCCTGGTGGTACGCGAGGCTTGCCTGCACGTGCTCGCGGTTGGTGCGCAGTTCCTGCGTGATGCTGTCGAGCGCGCGGTCGGCGCGGCGGTTCGCCGCCACGTCCAGGCGCCACTCGTTGGCCAGCAGCGCGAGCACCACGCCGAGGACCACGAAAAAGGCTTCGAGCGCAGCGCCGGCGAGCGGCGAGCCGCGCCGCGCGGGGGATTCCGTGGCCATGGAATGCGGCGCCGTTCCTAGCGGCGGTACACGCCCTCGAAGAGCGTCGTCCACTGCTTGCCGTCCTGCGACATCTCCATCTTGTTGTGCATTTCCTCGCCCGTGTAGACGTTCGTGGACCGGAATTCGCCCATCGGCCCCTTGCTGACCAGGATGAGTTCGTCGCCGACGAACTTGCCGCGGAACACTTCGGGCCCCGGGCTCATGCAATCGAACCAGTGCATCACGACTTCCTGGGTCTTCTCGTCGATGCTGTAGACGCCGTGGCCGGTGAAAGTGACCTCGCCGTCGCGAATCTGCTCGTAGTCGACCACCACCGCGAAGCCGCTCACGGCGAGGCGAGCCGGCGACACGCCTTCGGCGACGCCGCCGGCCGGGTCCCATTGCGAGGGGTGCATCGTCTCCTGGCCGCGCCAGTCGCCGACGAGGCGCTCGAGCTGGCGGTGCGCTCGGGTCGGGCGAGGGATCTCCATGACCGCGCCAGCGTAGCGGGGTCCCCGGACGCCGCCAGCGCGTAGAATCGCGCCATGTCCGCGCGCGCCTGTTTGCTTCCGATTCTGCTCCTCGTCGCATCCCCGTGGCTGCTGCAGGCCGGAGGCGCGCAGGATCCGCCCGCGCGCCAGGCACCGGTCCTGGTATTCCTGCTGCGTCACGCCGAAGCCGCCACGGCCAGCGCGACGCCGCGCGACCCCGAACTCTCCCCCGCCGGCGCGGCCCGCGCCAAGGCCCTCGCGCGGCTGCTCGGCGACGCCGGGGCCACGCATCTCTGGGCCAGCCAGCTGCAGCGCACGCAAGCGACGCTCACCCCGCTCGCAGCGGTCACGGGCGTCGGAGTCGGCGTGATCGAGGCACAAGACGCCGAGGCCCAGCTCGCCGCGCTCCGCGCGCTCCCAGCCGGTGCGGTGGCGGTCGTCTGCGGCCATTCCAACACAATTCCCGCCTTGGTCGAAGGCCTGGGCGGCAGCGTCGCCGGCCTCGAATCCGATCCCCGCAACGGCCGCACGCTGCACCACGACAGCTACGACCGCTTGTTCCTGGTCACATTGCCGCGCACCGCGCAAGCCGCCGTGCGCTCGGTCGAATTGCGCTACGGCGAGTAGTCCGCTCGCTCAGATCCGCCGCGCACGGACGGCCGCGTAGTGCGGCGGGAAGCGGTAGGCGCCGTATCCGCGCAGCACGCGCGCGCGGAACCCGCAGCGGCGCAGCACTGCGGCGACGTCGGCGGCGCGGTGCAGGCGCAGCTTGTGGACTTCATCGCTGCGCCGCCAGATCTCCCCGTGCTTGCGGAAGGTGGTGATGTACCGCGTGAGCTCGCGCCGGCGCGCGTCTTCTTCGAAGTCGACGGTCACCGCCCAGTCGGCGCCGATCCGGTGGCTCGGCGGCGGGCCCGCGCCGCGGCCGGGCTCGGCGAGGTCGAAGACCAGCAAGCCGCCGGGACGCAGCGCGGCGTGCAGGCGGCGGAACAACCGGGGCAGCGCACGCGTGTCGTGGCGCGCATCGAAGCGGTAGCTGAAGACCTCGCCGAGGGCGGTGATCGCATCGCAAGCGGGAAACGGCACGTCGACGAAGGATCCGACCTGGAACCGGCCTTGCGGCACCCGCGCCCGCGCCAGACGGACCATTGCCGGCGACAAGTCGGTGCCGAACGCGCGGTAGCCGGCGGCGACCAGCGCCTGCGCCCACACTCCGGTGCCGCAGCCGAGGTCGGCGACCAGGCCGCCGCGCACGCCGCCTTCCCGCAGGATGCGCAACAAGCCCGGCGCGCTGTCGCGGGCGAAACCGGTGAAGCCCTCGTCGTGGACGTGGGCGAGGTCCGCTCCGTAAGGAGCGCCCACGAGCTAGCTTCGCAAGGCCACGAAATCCCCGCGGTGCGTCGCCACCAGCGCGCCTTCGCTGTGGATGCGGGTCCGCACTTCGAGACGCGCGCGGCCGAAGCGCGCGAACGCGCGGAAGAACCGTTCGACCTCGCCGGGATCGAGGTCTTCCGTCCGGGAGATGGCTTCGCTCCTGGTCGGCGAGAGAAAACGAGTGGCGCTTTCGCGGATCACCAGATTCGCTTCGACTCCCCTGCTGCGCAGCAACGCCCACAACCGCGACCAGCCCGACAGGATGCCGAGCATCGCCAGACTGCCGCCGAACATGCTGGAGTTGTGATTGCGGTTGTTTCCGAAGGGAACGCGGGCCCCCAGCGTGGTGCCGTCGAATGCCGTCACTTCGAGCCCCACCGCCCCCGTGATCGGGATTTGCGAGCGCAAGTAAGCGGTGATGGTGGCCGGGTCGGGCACCGTGGCCGGAACGAAAGCGGTTTGGCTCATGGAGGAGGGGCGAGGCGGAGCGGTCCGGGAGGAGCGCATGCGCCCGGACATCGTAGGCGACCGCGGTGCGGCGATCGCCGGCGCTCCTAGGCGGCCGCGGGACGGCGCAGCAAGTACATCCCAAATCCGAGGGTCTCCAGCCCCCAGCGCGCCACGGCCGCGCTCCAGCGGTCCATGCGGGCCGCGAAGGCGGCGGCCTCCGGATCGTGCGGATGCGCGTGCAGCCATGCGCGCAGATTGGCGGCGTACGCGTCCTCGTAGCGGCGGAACGCCTCGACCGGTGTCTGGTGGCTGGCAAGCACGTCCAGATCGCAAAGGAGCGCAAGGTCGCGGTTGGCCGCGTGCGTGCCGAACGCGCCGGCTTCGCAGCCGAGGAAGGCGAGATACTCGGGCGCGGGCTCCTGCCGCCAGCAGCCGTCGGCGACCAGCAGCAAGCCGCCAGGCCGCACGCAGGCCGACAAAGCGAGCAGCGCGGCGCGCAAGTCGCCGCAAGCGTGCGTCGACCCGACGCAGAGCGCGAGATCGAAATCTCCCGCGCCGAGTGACTCCAAGGAGAACGCCTCGGCACGCCAGCGCACCCGCGCTGCGAGGCCCCGCGCGGGCGCGGCAGCGCGCGCGAGTTCCAGCGCCGCCGCGTCGGCGTCGACACCGACCCCCCCGCCGCCCCAGCGCGCCAGGACGCGCAGGAGCAGCTCGCCGCGGCCGCAGCCGACGTCGAGCACGCGCGGATCCGGACCGAGTTCCAGCGCCTCGACCCATTCGTCCAGGACCGTCTCCTGGAGCGGATTCCAGAACGGCAGCTCGCCGTGCGCGATGCGCGAGAAGCGCGCGCGGTCGGAGCCTGCGCTCATTTCGGCGGCAGCGCGCGGACGAATTCCAGCGCGCGCGCGATCCAGGCCTCGAGATCGGCATCGGCGGCGAAACCGGGCGCTTCGACGTAGACGAAGCCGCGCAACGGCTTGCCGGTGAAGTCCATCGGGCGCGCGTGCGGCTGCCTGAGCGCGTCGGCGTGGCCGTCGGGACCGACCCGCACCATCAACTTGGCGTCGACCACTCCGCAAGCCATGTGGCCGCCGGCGAGAAACGCGAGGCCGCCGAACATGCGCCGCTCTTCGATGCCGCGGCGGCGCGCCAAGGCCGCGCGCAAGCGCGCGGCGATCGCTTCGTCGAAAGCCATCGAACGCCGCCGGGCAGGTTTCTAGGCCAGCACGAAGGTGACTTTCATCAACACGCGGTACTCGGCGATCTTGCCGTTCTCCACGGTGACCTCTTGCGAAGCCACCCAGGCGCCCTTGACGTTCTTCAAGGTCTCGTTGGCGCGGGTGACGCCGGCTTGGACGGCGTCTTCGAAACTCGTTTTCGACGAGGCCTTGATTTCGGTGACTCGGGCTACGGACATGGCTGGTTCTCTCGATGCCTTCCAGAAGGGGAGTGTTGAACGCGCGCCCGTCCGGGCGCGCGCTTCGAACGCAGATCCTAGTCGTTCGGCCCCGCGGCGGCTCAGGTCCGCTTGGGCGGCCGTCCAGGCGCCGTGGGCGGGTTCTTGGCCACGAAGCGGTGGTTCTCGACGAGTGCGAGCAGGTCGAAACTGCTCAAGAAGCCCACCACCTTCTGCTCGTGGGTCACCACCAGATGGTGGATCCGGTGATTGCGCATGATGCGCGCCGCAACGCTCGCGTCGTCGTACTCGGGCACGGAATAGACGTTTTCGCTCATGATCGTGCTGACCGGCGCCCCGGACTTCGACTCGGGCACGAGATCGGTCGAGGACACGATGCCGATCGGACGGCCCTCGCCGTCGACCACCGGAATCGCGCCGATGCGGTGGCTTTCCATCAGCTCCCGCACGTGCTGGATGCTCTTGTGGCGCTCCGTGGTGAAGACGGACCGGGTCATGAGTTCGTGGACCTTGACGTTCATGTGCTTGTCAAGGTTAGGCCGCCGGATATGGCTCCGCCATGCCTCCGCCGGCCACCGCTTCCCCGCCAGGAGCTAGGATCCGGACATGCTTCGCTCCAGCCTCGCCCTCTTCGCCGGCGGCGTGCTGTTCCTGTCCGCCTCCGTGTCCGCCCAGGAAACGGCCCCGCACGCCCTCGACCAGGTCTACGTCGCCGGCGAAACCGCCAACTGGACCATCGAGCAGGGCGGCGCGTCGCTGGGGTTCTGCGCGTCTCGCTACCTCGGCCAGGTCGAACTCGCCGGACTGACCGCGCACGTCTTCGACGGCCGGGTGGAGCTCGTCAGCGAGACTCCCGACGGCCCGCTGCGGCAGCGCTTCGCCTGCCAACTCTGGACCGACCCGCAAGGCCACCCGTTGCGCTGTGATTTCCGCATCGCGGTCACCGACGTCTTCGCCTCGGTCGAAACCACGTTCACCGGAACCAAGGTGCAGGCCCTCGTCACCCAAGGAGCCCATCCGCGCGCCATGGACCTGACGGCGCAGGCCGGCGCTTTCCTGCTGGCGAACAACTTCTTGTCGCACCTCGAATTGGCCTTGGCCTTGCACGCGCCCCTCCCCGGCCAGACCCTCGAGTTGCCGATGTTCTCGGTGAACGCGCTCGCCACCATTCCGATCATGGTCACGCGCGCCACCGGCGATGCGGGAGAATCGGAAGCCGGCGGCGCCCGCTACACCGACTCCTTGGGCGAAATCCTGCACTTCGACGCCGGCCACAAGCTGGTGCGCGTCGAGATTCCGGGCGGCGCCATCGAGATCGTGCGCAGCGAAGCACCGATCGAGTGGTTCTCGATCGAGCCGCCGGCGCAGCGGCTGAGGCCGCCGATGGAGCGGGAAGACGTGAGCATCGCATACGGCGACGTGGTGCTCGCCGGCGAAATCACCCGGCCCATCGGCGCCAAGGGTCGACTGCCCGGAGTGTTCTTCATCTCGGGATCCGGAATGCAGGACCGCGACGGCTTTTCGAGCGGCATCGAGATCGGCACGCGCGAGATCCTGGACCGTCTGACCGCGGCCGGCTACGCCGTGCTGCGGGTCGACGACCGCGGCGCCGGTGCGAGCAAGGGCCCGGTGGAGGGACTGACCTACCAGGCCCTGATCGACGACGCACGCCACTGCGTGCGGGTCCTCGCGGCGCACTCCTGGGTCGATCCCGCGCGCATGATCCTGGTGGGACACAGCGAAGGTGCCGAAACCGCGCCGATCCTCGCGCCCGAATTCCCCGAACTGGCGGCGATCGTGCTCATGGCGGGCCCCGGCCGCAGCGTGCTCGACTTGATCCACGAACAGCTCCTCTACGGCCGCGCGGTGGAAGGCGGCAGCCCGGAAGAGAGCTCGAGGCCTTGAGCCAACAGATCCTCGAGTTCTTCGCCGCCGTGCGCGCGGGCGGGGACGTCCAGGCCGACGAGCTTCCGGAAGCACTCAAGAGCTTCGCCAGCCAGCTGCCCTGGCTCCGCGACCACGGCCAGCAGGATCCCGCGGCCAACCTCGCCAAGGTGAAGTGCCCGGTGCTCATCCTGCAAGGCGAGCGCGACATCCAGGTGCTCGCCGACAAGGACCCGCCGCTCCTCGTCGCCGCTCTCGAGAACGCCGGCAACGACGACCACGAACTCATCGTCTTCCCCGAACTCGACCACTTGTTCAAGAAGACCACCGGCCCCAAGTCGACCGGTCTGGACTACTTGAAGCGGCGCCCGGTCGACTCCGGGTTCCTCGACCGCATGGTCGCCTGGCTGGCGCCGCGCACCGGCGCGGTCGCCGGCGTGGGCGTGGGAGTGGGCGTGGACTCGCGCGACTAGGACTTGCTGAATTCAACGCCGCGGCAAGAACCAGTGGATGTAGCCGCAGCCGTCGCAGACGAAGCAGACTGCTTGGGCGTTGGCCCAGTCGAAGTTGAAGAATGTCGCCACCGCGGTGTTGAGCTGCGCCTGGCGCCGCCAGAAGTGCTCGTGCTTGCAGATCTCGCAGTGAAGAGCGAGGCCGCTCTCGAGCACGACCGGCTCGGGAGCCGTTTGGCCGAAGAGTCCCATGATCCGCATCCTATGCCCTGCACTCGCGGTTCTGCGACGGAACTCGGCTAGGATCGCCGGCCAGGTCCCCGATGCCGCCCTCCAATCTCGAGATCCTCGCCCACGAAGACACGCCGCTCGGCCAGATCTGCCTGCGCCGCCGCGAACTGTTGTCGCGGCCCGGCACGGTGGTCACCGAAATCACGCTGGACGGCGCCTTCTTGATGAGCAGCCTGCACACCGAATCGGAGCGGGCGCTGGCAGGCCTGGCGTTGGCGATGCACCCCGGCTCGGGCTTGCACGCCCTGGTGGGAGGCCTCGGCCTCGGCTACACCGCCGCCGAGGTGCTCGCTTCCGACCACGTGGCGGAACTCGAAGTCGTCGAACTCCTGCCCCAGGTGATCGACTGGCTCGAGCGCGACCTGGTCCCGCTCGCGCCGGCGCTGAAAGCCGACCCGCGCCTGCGCGTGGTGCAGGACGACGTCTACGCGCGTCTCGCCGGCGAACCGCGGCGCAACTGGGACTTGATCCTGATCGACGTCGACCACGCGCCCGACGACCGCCTCGACACGGGGCCTGGAGCGTTCTACACCGAGAAGGGCTTGCGCGCCGCCAGCCGGCACCTCGCCCCGGACGGCGTCCTCGCGGTCTGGTCCTATGCCCCGAGTTCGCCATTCGCGGACGCGCTGCGCACGGTGTTTGCGGAAGTGCGGCTCGAGGAAGTGATCTTCACCGTCGACATGGTCGATGAGGTGCGCACCGACTGGCTGTTTCTCGCGCGCTGCTGAAACTGGCCTCCTTGAGTGTGCGAGAGATCTCGGCATTCGCGTAACAAGCGCCGTCGAGAACGTCGTCGGAGCGTGACCATGCGCCAGGTAGCCGGTCGCGTTCTCCGATGCGATTTCATCCGCCTTGCTGCCCGAAC
>DASWJW010000271.1:0-8745 GCA_036396955.1 Planctomycetota bacterium | reverse complement strand
GCTCCAATGGGCTCGACGCTCGGCCCCACGGCGTGGAGCCCCGACGGCCGCTGGCTCTACTTCGCCCGCAGGAATTCCGGCACGGGGCTCGACCTGTACCGCTTCGATCTCTCCGACGGCAGCGAAGAACAACTGAGCCAGGGGAGCGAAGGGGAGTACGGCGGCCTGCTGTCCCCCGACGGCCAGCACCTCGCCCACTACCTCGAGACCGAGCAGCGTTGCGACGTCGCCGTGCTGGAACTCGCCACCGGTGAGCGCCGGATCCTGACCGCCGACGAGCCGGGCTGGCATTACGTCACCAGCTGGTCGCCGGACGGTCGCTTGGTTGCGGTGCACCATTTCGCGCCCGACTTCGAGAGTAGTACTTGCCGGGCGGTGCGGGTCGCGGACGGGTGGATGGTGCCCTTGGCGCTTCCGGAAGGCGCGCGCGAGCCGACCTGGGGCCGGCAATAGCGGTTTTTGCGCATACGCGTCCGGCCAAGGCATATTCCCGCGGTCGGTCGCCCCGCACCGGCCTCCAATTCCATGAGCGAACGCCCCAAGTCGGCCGAATCCACCCTCACGCCGCGTTCCGCGTGGCCCGTGCTCCGCAACCTGGTTGTGGGCATCCTGATCCTGGTTGCCCTGCCGCTGGTGTTCGGCGAGCCCGAGTTCCTGGCGCTGACCGCGCCGCTCGCGCTGCTCGCTTTCTTCCTGACGGTACCCGGTTTCTACCTCAATCCGCCCAACATGAGCCGGGTGATGGTGCTGTTCGGCAAGTATCTCGGCACCGTGCGCGAAGCCGGGTTCTTCTGGATCAGTCCGTTCACGCTCAAGCACAAGGTCTCGCTCAAGGCGCACAACGTGGCCAGCGAGAAGATCAAGGTCAACGACAGCAACGGCAACCCGATCGACATCGGCGCCGTGGTCGTCTGGCAGGTGCGCGACACCGCGCAAGCGATGTTCGACGTGGAGGCCTACGCGAACTACGTCGACATCCAGATCGAGACGGCGGTGCGCGCGCTCGCGAGCAGCCACCCCTACGACGAATTCCAGCCGGCCAAGGAAGGCGAAGCCGAAATCGTTTCCTTGCGCGGCGACACCGACAAGATCGCCGGCCTGCTCGAACAGACCTTGGGGCCGCGGCTCGACCGCGCGGGCATCGAAGTGCTCGAAGCGCGCTTGAGCCACCTCGCCTACGCGCCCGAGATCGCCTCGGCGATGCTCCAGCGCCAGCAGGCCGAGGCGATCATCGCCGCGCGCCAGAAGATCGTGGAAGGCGCGGTCGGCATGGTCGAACAGGCGCTGAACGATCTGAGTGCGAAAGGCGTGGTCGAGCTCGACCCCGACCGGCGCGCCCATCTGGTCGGCAACCTGCTGGTGGTGCTCTGCGGCCAGTCCGCGCCGCAGCCGGTGCTCAACGCCGGCAGCATCTAGCCCGCCGGTACGCGGGGTGGGAGTCTCCGGATCCGGATTCCGGTGTGGTCGGGCGGTTTGGGACCTATCATTCCGCCCCCTTGAACCACGCCCTCGCCGCCTGCTTGATCGCCGGGGCTCTTGCCTCTGGCGCTCCGGGTCAGCAGTCCGGTCCGCCCACCGCGCCGGCGGCGGTCGCGGAGTACCGGTTGGAGATCGCGGCGGCGGAAGTCGACTTCACCGGTACGCCGCGGCGGGCGATGACCGTGAACGGCGGCATCCCCGGACCGACCTTGCGCTTTCGTCAAGGCGAACTCGCCCGGATCCGCGTTCACAACGCGATGGAGGTGGCGACTTCGGTCCACTGGCACGGCTTGCTGCTGCCTTTCGCCATGGACGGAGTTCCGTACCTCACCTATCCGCCGATCGCGCCGGGCACGACCTTCATCTACGAGTTTCCGATCCGCCAGGCCGGCACCTACTGGTACCACTCGCACACGGCGTTCCAGGAGCAGCAAGGAGTCTACGGCTCGATCGTCATCCTGCCCGCGGAGGGCGGAGCGGCCGCGGATCGCGACCACGTGGTGATGCTCTCGGACTGGACCGACGAAGATCCCGACGAGGTCATGCGCACCCTGCGCCGCGGCAGCGAGTGGTACGCCGTCAAGAAGGGCAACATGCAGAGCTTGTTCGGTGCCGCGCGCCGCGGCGAGCTCGGCAGCTGGTTCCTGCGCGAGCTGCAGCGCATGCCGCCGATGGACCTCGCCGACGTGGCTTACGACCGCTTCCTTGCCAACGGCCGCACCACTTCGGTGCTCGAAGCGCAGCCAGGCGAGCTGGTGCGCCTGCGCGTGATCGACGGATCCGCCACCACCTTCTTCCACCTGGAGTTCGCCGGAGGGCCCATGACGATCGTGGCCGCGGACGGTCAGGACGTGGAAGCGATCGAGGAGTCGCGGATCCTGATCGGCGTGGCCGAGACCTACGACGTGCTGGTGCGGGTGCCCGAGGAAGGCGCCTGGGAATTCCGGGCGACGGCCCACGACCGTTCCGGCTACGCCTCGGTGTGGCTCGGGCGCGGCAAGCGCCATCCGGCGCCGGACGTGCCGCGCCCTGACCTGTACGCATCGATGGGCGCGCCGAGCCTGGCGCAGATCTTCGCCCTGACCCCGGCCGGTTCGATGGGGATGTCGAATCGGGACGTGAAGGCCGGCCGTTTCGACGCGCCGGGCATGCACGGCATGGAGGGAATGGAAGGGATGGCAGGAATGCACGACATGGAAGGCATGCACGGCATGCACGACATGACCAGCATGTCTTCGATGGAGGGCCATGGCGAAGAAGCCGTCGACGGCATGGATCCGCGCCGGCCGTGGGCGCCCTACGCGCGGCTGCGGGCAACCCGCGCGACCGCGCCCGACCCCGCGCTGCCGGTCCGGGAGGTGCGTCTGACCCTGGACGGCGACATGGAGCGCTACGTCTGGATGCTCAACGGCAAGACGCTCGCCGAAGAGGACCAGATCCTGGTGCGGAAAGGCGAAGTCGTGCGCCTGGTGATGATCAACCGGACGATGATGCATCACCCGATGCACTTGCACGGACACTTCTTCCGCTTGTTGAACGGCCAGGGTGACCGCTCGCCGCTCAAGCACACGGTCGACGTGGAACCGATGTCGACCACGGTGATCGAGTTCGTCGCCGACGAGTCGGGCGACTGGTTCTTCCACTGCCACTTGCTGTACCACATGATGGCCGGCATGGCCCGGGTGGTGCACTATCAGGACTTCGCGGTCGACTCGCGGCTGGCGGGCATCCGCCCCATGCTGCTGCACGACGACTGGTTCGCCTGGGGCCAGGCCGACGCGATGTCGCACATGACCGCCGGCTTCGTGCAGTACTCGAACAACCGCAACATCCTCACCGGCGCCTGGGAGGCCGGATGGGGGCGGATCGACGGCACGGAGTGGGAGGGGCTGTTCACCTACGACCGCTACTTCGACCGCTTCTTGTCCTTGTTCGCCGGCGTCGACGTCGGCGACGCGATCGCCGAGGAGCGCGCCGTCGCCGGCCTCCGCTACCGGCTGCCCTTCGACCTGGAATCCTCCGCGTTCGTTGGCAGCGACAGCAGCGCGCGCTTCTCGGTGGGGCGCGGCATTCCGCTCACCGACCGGCTGGCGGTCCTGGGCGAGGTCCAGTACGACACCGAGACCGAATTCGAGTCCCAATTCGGTTTCGATTGGCTGCTTTCCAAGAGCTTCTCGCTTCGGGCGAATTGGAATTCCGACTACGGTATCGGAGCGGGCGTCCAGGTCCGCTTCTGAGCCGGCACCCGGTTCCCGACGGCCGCACTCATGAGTGAATCACAAACGACGGACGCCGACTGGATCGATCCGGTCTGCGGCATGACGGCGGCCGCGGGCGGTCCCCACTACGCCGACCACCAGGGCACCGAGTACCGCTTCTGCAGCGGCCACTGCCGGGAACGCTTCCTTGCCGACCCGGGAGCCTTCCTCCACGCAGTGGATGCGCCGCCGGCCGCGCCGGCAGCGGCTCCGGCGGGCACGCTCTACACCTGCCCCATGCACCCCGAGATCGTGCAAGAAGGGCCGGGGAGCTGCCCGATCTGCGGGATGGCGCTCGAGCCGTCGATGCCCGCGCTCGCTTCCGGCCCGGATCCTGAATTGGCAGATATGAGCCGCCGCTTCAAGGTCGCCGTGCCGTTGGCCGCGGCCGTCCTGTTGCTCGCCATGGGCGACATGCTGCCGGGGCATCCGGTTTCCGCGCTGCTGTCGGCGCGAGTGCGGGTGCTGCTCGAACTGTTTCTGGCCACTCCGGTGTGCCTGTGGGCGGCCAAGCCGTTCTTCGTGCGCGCCGTGCAGTCGGTGCGCCACCGCAGTCCCAACATGTTCACCTTGATCGGGCTGGGTGTGGCGGTCGCGTACCTCTACAGCGTGGTCGCCGCTCTTGCGCCGGGGCTGTTCCCGCCGTCTTTCCGCCACGCTTCGGGCGAAGTCGCGGTCTACTTCGAGGCCGCAGCGGTGATCGTGGCGCTGGTGCTGCTCGGGCAGGTGCTCGAGCTGCGCGCGCGGGGCCAGACCGGAGCCGCCATCCAGAAGCTCCTCGGCATGACCGCCAAGACCGCGCGCCGCGTGCGCGCAGACGGCGGCGACGAGGACGTCCCGCTCGAAGCCGTGCGTGTCGGCGACCGGCTGCGGGTGCGGCCCGGCGAGAAGATCCCCACCGACGGCAAGGTGCTCGAAGGCCGCAGCGCTGTCGACGAATCAATGATCAGCGGCGAGGCGACGCCGGTGTCGAAAGCGCCCGGCGACGCCCTGGTGGGAGCGACCATGAACGGAACCGGCGCCTTGCTGATGCGCGCCGAGAAGGTGGGATCCGAGACCCTGCTCGCGCGGATCGTGGCCATGGTCGCCGCGGCGCAGCGCAGCCGCGCGCCGATCCAGAAGCTCGCCGACGTCGCAGCCGGATGGTTCGTTCCGGCGGTGGCGCTGATCGCGGTCGCCACTTTCATGGTGTGGGCGTTGTTCGGCCCCGAGCCGCGCATGGCCTATGCGCTGATCAACGCCGTGGCCGTGCTGATCATCGCGTGCCCGTGCGCGCTGGGCCTGGCGACGCCAATGTCGATCATGGTCGCGATGGGCAAGGGGGCGTCGATGGGAGTGTTGTTCCGAAACGCCGAAGCGATCGAAATGCTGCGGGCCGTGGACACCCTGGTGGTCGACAAGACCGGCACGCTCACCGTTGGTCGTCCCGTGCTCACCACGATCGAACCCGTGGAAGGCCAGGACCCGGCCGAGCTGCTGCGCCTTGCCGCTGGCCTGGAGCAGGGGAGCGAACACCCCCTGGCCGCGGCGATCGTGGCGGGCGCGACCGAGCGAGGTCTGGCGCTCGGATCGGCCCGGCATTTCGAATCGATCACCGGCAAGGGCGTGCGCGGGACGGTGGAGGGCCGGGTGGTGGTCCTTGGCAATGCCGCGATGCTCGAGGAATTCGGCATCGATTCCGGCCCGTTGCAGGCTCGCGCCGAGGAGCTGCGGGCGGATGGACGGACGGTGCTTTTCGTGGCGGTCGACCGGGCGCTCGCCGGCTTGCTGGGCGTCGCCGACCCCATCAAGGAAGGCACTCTCGAGGCGCTCGTCGCGCTCCGCGAGGAGGGCGTACGCGTGGTGATGCTCACCGGCGACAGCGCGACAACGGCCAAGGCGGTGGCGGCGCGGCTTGGCATCGACGAAGTGGTCGCCGGGATGCTGCCCGAGCAAAAGGCGGCGAAAGTACAGGAATTGCGCGCGCAAGGCCGCGTGGTCGCGATGGCGGGAGACGGCATCAACGACGCCCCGGCGCTCGCGCTGGCCCAGGTCGGCATCGCCATGGGAACGGGCACCGACGTGGCGATGGAGAGCGCGCACGTCACCCTGGTCAAGGGCGATCTGCGTGGCATCTTGCGCGCCCGCCGCCTGTCGTGCGTCACCATGGCGAACATCCGCCAGAACCTGGCGTTCGCTTTCGGCTACAACTCGCTCGGCGTGCCGATCGCCGCTGGCGTGCTCTACCCGGTGTTCGGTCTGCTCTTGAGCCCCATGATCGCAGCCGCCGCCATGAGCCTCAGTTCGGTGTCGGTGATCGGCAATGCGCTGCGGTTGCGGCGGGCTACCGTATAGGGGCGATGCCCACCGAGCCGTTCGCGCAGATTCCCTCCCGCCGTCAACTCCTCGCGATCCTCGCCGAAGACTGGGAACGCGTCGAGGCGCTGGCTGCAGCGGATCCGGGGCTCATGAACGCCGCGCACGCGATCGGCGGCAATCCGCTGTACGCAAGCGCGCGGGTCGGCGGAGTGGAACAGTACCGGCTGCGCTCGCTCGGCTGCGATTCGGACGGCCGGCCGGAAGGCGGCGACGGCCGCACGCCGGGCCGTGCGGCGATGGAATGCGCCGACCCGGTCGGCGCCTGGATCGCCGGCATCGACCTGCTGAGCAACGGTGGCGACGTCAACGCGCCCCAGCGCGACGGTGACAGCGTGCTCCACGGCGCCGTGCGCGCGCGCGACGCCCGCCTGGTGGAAACGGTGCTGCGCAAGGGCGGTGCGGCCGATGCCCGCGACGCGCAAGGCCGCACGCCGTTGGAACTCGCCGGGCAACTGCGCTGGAGCGAAGGCGCGGCCTTGCTCCGCAACCACGCCGCTGTGCCGCGCGACCACCGCGCTTCGCGCATGGTGTTCAACGCCAGCCGCGAAGCTTTCACCTTGCTGGGGATCGACGAAGTTCCCGCAGCCGTGCAGAGCCAGATCACCGGCCGTTCGCACTTCGACGCCAAGTTCATCGCCGAGCAGCTCGGCAAGAACCCACGCCTGGTCCACTCGATCAGCACCGACTCCGAACTCGCGATCGAGGCCTGCGGTCACACCGGCGCGCGCCCGGTCATCCGGATCCACCTGGATCACGGAGCGCCGCTCTCGTTGCCCACCGCGATTAGCTTGGGCGACCTCGAACACGCGCGCTGGCTGCTGCAGGGCGACCCGCTCCTGGTCCACGAGCGCGGTCCGCACGACTTCCCGGTCCTGTGGTACCCCGCCATCGGCCAGGGCTCGGTCGCTGCTGCCGAACTCCTGCTCGAGTTCGGCGCGCCGCTCGAGCAGGAGAGCGGCGGCGAAACCGCGCTGCACTGGGCCGCGCTGCGCGGCCACCCCGACCTGTGCGTCTTCCTGGTCGAGCACGGCGCCGATCCGCGCGCCGTCGGCTACCGCCAGGACCGCTCCGGCCGCACCCCGGTGCAATTGGCCCAGGACAACGGCCACGGCGCCGCCGAATCGGTGCTGCGGCAAATGATGGGTTGAGGGGCACGCTGGCGGCGCGGATGGCATGATGCCGCGCATGCATGTCACCCTCCTCTTGCTCCTTTTCGCCGGCGCGCTGGCGACGATCGGGTGTGCGGCGGCCGGGGACCGGGCCGCCGCGGAGGCCGCGGTCGTCGCGGCACCGCGCGGCATCAGCATCCAGTTCGCCGGCGTCTTCGTGGCCGACCAGGACAAGTCGCTCGACTTCTACACGCGGGTCCTGGGCTTCGTGACGATCAGCGACATTCCGCTCGGCCCGGAGGCGCGCTGGCTGACCGTCGCCTCGCCGCACGGTCCGGCCGGCGTCGAGCTGCTGCTCGAGCCCAACGGCCATCCGGCGGCGCGCGCGTTCCAGCAAGCGATCCGCGCCGACGGCATCGCCGCGACTTCGCTGCGCGTGGACGACCTGCAGCGCGAGTACGAGCGTTTGGTCGGCCTGGGCGTCGAATTCACCATGCCGCCGACGTCGATGGGCCCGACCCAGGTCGCCGTGTTCGACGACACCTGCGGCAACCTCATCCAGCTCCACCAGAACTAGCGGCCGTCCGCTTCCGCCGCGCACAGCCCGACTAGGATCGGTGGCATGGGCAAGACGTCCCGACTCGCTGCGATCCACCGGAAACTGCTCGCACACCACGGCGCGCAGGCGGGCCCGGGACTGACCGACCCGTTCGAACTCGTGCTGTGGGTCCAGGTCGCCTACCTGGTCGCCGACGAGCGGCGGCTGGCCGCCTTCCGCTTGCTGGAGAAACGCGTCGGCCTGGCGCCCAAAGCCGTCGCCAAGGCGAAGCTCGCCGTGCTCCAGGAGGTCGCGGCCGCGGGGGGCTCCATCGGCGTGGACTTGCGTGCGGTGCGGATGCAGGAGTCCGCCCGGCGCGTGCTCGAAGAGTGGGACGGCGACCTGGCGCAGGTGCTCGCACTGCCGCTCGCCGCGGCGGTCAAGGCGCTCAAGAAGTTCGCCATGATCGGCAAACCGGGCGCCGAGGAGATCCTGCTGCTGGCCGGGGCATATCCGGTGCTCGCGCTCGATTCCAACGGCATGCGGGTGCTCTTGCGGCTCGGCTACGGCGCGGAGGATCCGCGCTACGAACGGACCTACGCCAGCGTGCGCGCGGCCACGCAGCCGGAAGAACGTCCCGACGCCGTCTGGATGGCGTCGCTGCACCACCTGCTGCGCCGCCACGGCAAGGAGATCTGCCGGCGCAGCAAGCCCCTTTGCGGCGAGTGCCCTCTGGCCGGCGCTTGCCCTTGGCACGCCGAAAACGGTTGAGATCGGGATGATGGCCGTTCCGGAACCAGGCCGGCCGATGCGGTCCTGCGCCTTTCTGACGCTGCGCGATTCTGCGGACTTCGTCATCGACGACGACTTGGCGGTCGAGCCCCTCCGCGCACTCGGCTGGCAGGTCGAATCGGTGCCCTGGGATGCGCCCGCGGTCGATTGGAGCCGCTTCGACGTGGTGGTGATCCGCTCGCCGTGGGACTACCAGGACCGGCCGCAGCAG
>DASWJW010000270.1:0-1744 GCA_036396955.1 Planctomycetota bacterium | reverse complement strand
CGCGTGATCTTCGGCATGCGCCTCCTACAGTAGCGGCCGAGGCAGGGCAGTTCAAGTTGACACCCGAGGCCCCGGCTCCTAGCATCGGGCACATGCGCGTGGATGTGGGCGCACGGCATTGGTGCGCACGGCATTGGGCCGCACTGCTCTGGGCCGCCCCGGCCCTCCTCGCCGCCGCCGCCCTCCCCGCATGGGCGCAGTCGCCCCTCGTCGCCGAGCTACGCGTGTGGGCGACCCGCTATCACGAGAACCCGCAGAAGATCGACGAGCTCCGGGCCGGCCTCGAACAGGCGGCGCGGAAAGACGCCGGGCTCGACACGCTGCTGGCCCTCGCGCAGGCCTGCTTCATCTACGGCGACGTGCGTGCGAAGACGCCGGAGGAGAAGCTCGAGGCCTATGATCGCGGCAGGCAGATCGCCAAGCGCGCCGTCGAGCTTGCCCCGAAGAGTGCCGCCGCCCACTTCTGGTATGGCACCAACACGGGCCGCTGGGGGCAAACCAAGGGCGTGATGCGCTCGCTCTTCCTGCTGCCCACCGTCAAGGACGCGATGGAGGCGGCGCTCGCGCTCGACCCCGCCTACGCTCCGGCCTATGCCCTGGGCGGCAACATCTACTACGAGGTGCCGGGCTTCGTGGGCGGGGACCTCGACCGCTCCGAGGCCATGTTCCGCAAGGGCCTCGAGCTCGACCCGCACTACACCAACATGCGCGTGGGCCTGGCCCGGACGCTCTTGAAGAAGGGGCAGACGGCCGAGGCCCGGCGCGAGGCCCAGGCCGTGCTGGAAGAGAAGGCGCCGAGCAATCGTGCCGACTGGACCGTGAAGGACGTTCCGCAGGCCAAAGCCCTCCTCAACCAGATGAAGGAGCGCTCCTGAGCCGCCGCCGGCCGCGGCTTCAGATCGGCCGCGTCATCCAGACTCTCGGGCGCCACGCCCCGCGCTGGCGCACGACGTCGCTGGCCGAGGTCGCGGCTCGACGGCGCGATCCCTTCCACGTGCTGATCGCCTGCCTGCTCTCGCTGCGCACCAAGGACGAGACCACAGGCCCGGCGGCGGCGCGCCTCTTCGACCTCGCCGACACGCCTGAGACCATGCTCCGCCTGACGCCGAGGCAGATCGAGCGTGCCATCTTCCCCGTCGGTTTCTACCGCACCAAGGCGCGGGTCATCCTCGGCGTCTGCCGCGATCTCTTGTCACGATTCGCCGGCCGGGTCCCGGACGAGATCGACGCGCTGCTCACTCTCAAGGGAGTCGGTCGGAAGACCGCCAATCTCGTCGTCACCCAGGCCTTTGGGAAGCCCGGCATCTGCGTGGACATCCACGTCCACCGCATCTCGAACCGCCTGGGCTACGTCCGGACCCGGAATCCCGCGGAGACCGAAACGGCCCTGCGGGCCCGCCTCCCGAGACGGTACTGGATCGGCTACAACGACCTGCTCGTGTCCTTCGGCCAGAACATCTGCCAGCCCGTCTCGCCCAAGTGTTCGGAGTGCCCGGTGCGCGTCCTCTGCGCGCGCATCGGCGTCACCCGCTCCCGCTAGCAGGCCGGCGATAAGGGTCCAGATGCGAGGCGGCGCCCGAAGGGCCGCACGCGAGGCGTACTCCTGTACGTTGAGCGTGCGGCCGAGGGCGCCAACGAAGCAGATGGGCCTTTTTCAGCAGCCTGCAAGGAACGCGGCGCGCGGACCGTTCTAGGGCTGGCTGCCGCTCGCCGCCTCGCTGCTGCCGGAAGGCCTGCGGCGGGG
>DASWJW010000269.1:0-1617 GCA_036396955.1 Planctomycetota bacterium | reverse complement strand
GCGACCACCAAGAATGGCCGCTCGCCGCGCGCGCGGGCGATCTGCAGCGCTCGGTCGAGCGCGCGCGGGCGCATGCAGCCGCGTGCGTCGACGTCGACCATGCGCACCGCGTCCGTTCCAAAGCCGAGCACGGCTGCGGCGCGCGCCACCGAGTAGTGCGCCTCGCGGGAAACGAACAAGACCGGGCGCACGCCGACGGGCATGCCCTTGCGGCGGGCTTGCGGCCATTTCTCGTCGCGCGCGACCAGCGCGGCCATCAGATTGGCGAGGCTGCCGCCGGGCGCGAACGCGCCTTCGCCGTCCGGGAAGCCCGCTTTGCGCGCCAGCGTCTTCACCACCTCGGCTTCGATCAAGGTCAGCACCGGCGCGACCTCGTACGTGTACATCGAAGTGTCGAGCAGCGCCGTCATCCACTCGCCGAGCAAGCCCGCGAGATCCCAGCCGCCGTAAAGCTGGTTGGCGAAACCCGGGTGGCCGGTGCGCACGCTGCGCGCGAGGATCCGCCGGCACTCGCCGAGCAATTCCTCGAGCGGCCGGCCGCCGGCTCGCGGCGCCAGGTCGCCGAGTTCGGCGGCGAGTTCGGCGGGACTGCGCCACTCGACCACCTTGTGCTTGCGATCGCCGTGGCCGTTCAGCCATTCGGCGGCCATGGTGGCCGCCTTGTGCAGGATAGTGTCGACTTCGTTCGCAAGGACCGGCATCGGAGTCTGGCGGCCGGGAAGGGGTGCGGCCGCGCTCATGCTAGGCGAACGCGGGGGCGCATTTCCCGGGGAATCGCCCGGGACGCACGACTCAAGCCAGCTTCTTGGCGAGCACCTTGCGGCTCCACAGGCCCATCAGGACTGTGAAGACCGCAAGGCCGGCGAGACAGTGCCACGCGCGGACCGCGCCCAGCACGCTGTCGGCGACCGGCGTGCCGAGGCTCCAGTCGGGCTGGGTGTAGACCATCCGCAACGGCTCGATCGCCAGCGTGACCGGATTGAGCAGCACCAGGTTCTGGAGCACCAGCGGCAAGCGTTCGAGCGGCGCGAAGGCGCTGGAAAGGAACACCAGCGGCAAGGTGACGATCATCACGACCGCGATCATCTCGAAGTGCCGGCGGAACTGGAACGCCAGTCCCAGGCTCACCGCCGTGAAGCCGAGCACGACCATGCCGAGCGAGAGCAGGCCGACCAGCGCGCCGAGCAGACCGCCTTGAAAGCGCGCGCCGAGCACGGTGGTGCCGATCACGATCACGCCGCACTGCAGGAGCGTCATGGCGGCGATGTGGATGGCCGACGACAGCACGATCGAGAAACGGTCGACCAGCGGAGCTGCGCGCAGGCGGTCGAGGAAGCCGAGTTCGCGGTCGAAGAGCACCGGTACGCCGGCGTTGAGCGCCGCGCTGAACGCCGTGAAGAGCAAGGCCCCGGGCGTGACGAAGTCGAGGTAGTCGACGCCGGCGCCGAGCACTTCGTTCATGCTGCCGCGGAACACGAGCACGAACAAGGTCATCCAGATCACCGGCTGGAACAGGCCGCTGATCACCACCACCGGGCGGCGGCGGCTGTGGAGGAACCAGCGCCAGGTCTGGACGCGGGTCTCTTGCCAGAAGGGGGACGCCAAGATCAGAACTCC
>DASWJW010000268.1:0-5216 GCA_036396955.1 Planctomycetota bacterium | reverse complement strand
AAGTGATGGAGTCGGGCCGGCTGGCACTGAGCACGGGGCCGGTCATCGATGCCGCAGGAACGAGAGTGGCGACTTTCCATTCGCTCTGGCAACTCGAGGACGATGGCGTCTGGCGCGTGATCTACGACCGGGGCGACTGAGCTCCCCGCGGGAACTCGCGGCATGAGCCGGCATACTGGTCCGCCGCTGCCGGCCCAAAGCCCCCGATGCACTCCCGCCTACTCGTCGTTCCTTCGCTCCTCCTGCTTGCTGGCTTGTGCACCGCGCGAGCTCCGCAAGAGCCCGCTGCCTGGGACGCCCCGCGACTGGAGCGCTCGGTCGCCGTCCGCGACGGGCGCACCGGCGCGGCGGTCCCTTTCGCCGAGTTCCTCGGCGCGTTGGCTGCGGCCGACGCCGTGTTCCTGGGCGAGTACCACACCGACGAGACCACGCACCGCGTCGAGCTCGGCGTGCTGCAGGCGCTCGCCGCGCGCCGCTCGGGCCGGGTGGTGCTGGCCATGGAGATGTTCGAGCGCGACGTGCAAGGCGCGCTCGACGCCTACCTGGCGGGGACGAGTTCCGAGCCGGAGTTTCGCGCCGCTGCGCGCCCGTGGGGGAACTACGACACCGGATACCGGCCGCTCATCGAGTTCGCCAAGGCGCAGGGCTTGCCGGTCGTCGCGTCCAACTTTCCGCGGCCCCTGCGCAGCAGTCTGGCGGCGATGGGGGCGGATCCCTCCTTGGATGCGCTCGATGAGAAAGCGCGCGCGCAAGCGCCGAGGGAACTGACCGCCAACAGTCCCAAGTACTGGCGCCGCGTCGACAACGCGATCCGCGGCCACATCGGCATGATGAACGTGGACCAGGAAGACGACGAGCGTCTCTACTCCACGCAGTCGCTCTGGGACAACTCGATGGGCGAGGCCTGCGCGGTCGCTCTGGACGCGCATCCGGGCAGCTCGGTGCTGCACGTGAACGGCGGCTTCCACAGCGCCTACTGGGACGGCACCGTGCGGCAATTCCGTCTTCACAAACCCGATGCGAAGGTCGTGACCGTTGCGATCGAGCCCACGACCAACCCCGCGGTCGCCGAGGTGCGGGGCGCGCCGGTCGCCGACTACGTGGTGTTCGCGGAGACCCGCGCCACCGACTTGAACGAGGGCACCTTCTCGGTCTACGTCCAGCGCGGGGTCAAGTACCGGCTCCACCTGCCCGAGCCGCTTCGCGAAGGCCAGCGGGTCCCGCTGCTGATCTGGTTCGCCGACGACGGTTTCAACTCCGAAGACGGGATCGCCCTCTGGAAGAGCCGTTTCGGGAAAGAGTGCGCGATCGCCGTGGTCGAGGCGCCCTACCGCGAAACGCAGGACGACCTGGTCGAAGGCGGGCGCTGGTTCTGGCCCGACACTTTCGCGTCCGACCTGGG
This sequence comes from Planctomycetota bacterium, assembly GCA_036396955.1. Lineage (GTDB taxonomy): Bacteria > Planctomycetota > UBA1135 > UBA1135 > UBA1135 > DASWJW01. The sequence goes on along the minus strand of DASWJW010000268.1, from coordinate 3,814 downwards.
CGCCATGGAAGGCGCCGCCGAAGGGATCTGGGCCTACCTCATGCGCCACTACCCTCTCGACCGCGCGCGGGTCTGCATCGCGGGCGAGGGGACCGGTGCCACGGTCGTCGCGGCGGTGTCGCTCTCGAGCAGCCGGATGGACGCGCGCGCGGTGGCTTTCGAGCCGCGGCACTACGCGAAGATCAAGGACATCCCGCTGCCCTTGCCGGAGTTCCGCGGCAGCGAACGGCAGCCCGAGAAGTCCTTGCAGCTGTTTCTCGGCGCCGACGACCAAGAATGGTGGGCGGGAGAACTCGCGGAGTACCAGGCGATCGGCTTCGAGAGCCGGATGACGGCCGCAACAGAGGATCCGTGGCGGATCGAAACCGAACGGGAGAACGCCCTGCGCACGGCACTCGGATTCCCAGCTTCGAATCTCCCGGCCGACGCGCCCCGGCGCCACATTCTCGCCGAGGGTCCGCGTGCGCAACTATGGGCGCGCCTGCTCGGCGTGGAACAGACGCAGAATGATGGGGCGCTGGTCGCCGTCCTCGCAGAAGAGCCCGCGGCGGGCAGCTCGACGGAAATCGAAATCGGCGCGGATCCGGAGGACTTCGCCGACGGCAAGGGCCTGCCCCGTTGTCCGGGCCCCTTCGGCGGCACCACGGTGCTGGTGCTTCCCGAGTCGGCGCCCGCGACCCTCGTCGCAGCCTGGCTGGCGCTCGAAGCTGCCGACCCGCTCAACAAGGCGAGTCGCTTCCACCACCTGCGCGTCGCCACGACCGGTGCGGAGCGCGACCTGCCCGCCGTCCTCGCCGAACTCGCCGGACAGAACCGCAAGAACGTCCTGATCGTCCCGGCCGCGTTCTGCGCGGATGGCGAAACGATGCGTGCCCTCCGCAGCGGCGTGCGCACGCTCGAAGACCGCATGACTTTGCAGTGGCGCCCCGGCCTAGGGGGATGATCCGCCGGCTGGTCTTTCCGCTCGGGAAGTCCAAGAGCGCGCAGGAGTTGCCCCGGTGTCGTCCGCGCCGATCGCCTGCGCGCCGCCCGCCAGCACGCACACGGCGCGCGGGATGGTCAGCGACTGGGCGATCACGCCGGACCGCGCGTCCCACATCCAGTAACCGATCTGGTCGTGGAAGACTTCGCCGTTCGACTTGCGGCTCACCACCTGGTGGTAGCGCACGATGGCCAAGGTCTGGCGCTCGGCGTTCTCGACCTGGCCGGCCACCTCGAAGACGAGGGTTTCGAAGTAGGGGTTCTCTTCGGTGCCGTCCGGCAAGGGCGACACGTCGAGGCCCTTGTCGCCCGTCCAGGTGCCGATCAGTCCGGCAAGGGGCCCATAGTCGATTTCGCTGTCTTGAGTCACGTCGTTCCTCGCCGCATGCGCTGCTACGCTTGCTCGATTCCATGATGCGAGCCTTCATGAGTCCTTCCAACGCAATTCTCGGGCGGCGTTTGGGCGCCTTGATCCTCGCGGCCGGAGCCGGCGCGGCCGGCTGCGGCGACGAGACTTCCGGCGAAGCCTTGCCGCCGCCCTCGCGCGCCGGCTGGGACCCCACCGAGGCCTTTGCGGGCTACACGATGTTCGCGCCGCTCGAGTCGTCGACGACCTACCTGATCGACATGGACGGCCAGGTCGTCCACTCGTGGCCGAGCGAACACATCGACGTTTCGCAGTACTTGATGGACGACGGCAGCATCCTGCGCTGCAGCGCGGTCAAGGATCCGCCGGTCTTCAAATCCGGCGGGCAGGCCGGCCGGATCGAACGCATCACCTGGGACGGCGAGACGGTCTGGCAGTACCTGTACGCGACCGAGGACCACTTGCAGCACCACGACATCGAGCCGCTGCCAAACGGCAACGTGCTGTTCGTCGCGTGGGAGCGGAAGACCCGCGAGCAGGCGTTGGCCGCCGGCCGCGATCCGGAGTTGCTCACCTGGGACACGTTCTGGCCGGACACGGTGATCGAGATCAAGCCGGTGCTCCCCGACGGCGCCGAGATCGTGTGGGAGTGGCACGCCTGGGACCACCTGATCCAGGATTTCGACCCCGCGGCGCCGCAGTTCGGCGATCCCGCGGCGCATCCGGGACGGATCGACGTCAACGGCGACCGCGTCCCCGAGGCCTCGCAGCTCACGCCGGACGAAGAAGCCGAAGAGATCGCGATGCTCGAGGAACTCGGCTACGCCGGCGACGGCGATCCGAAGGCCGCGCCGGAGACCAAGGACGAGGCGCCGCCGCCCGACGAAGCCAGCCGGCGCCGCACCGCCGACTGGCTGCACACCAACGCCATCGACTACCACCCCGGGCACGACTGGATCGTGGTCAGCGCGCGGCGCTTCCACGAAGTCTGGGTGATCGACCACGCGACCACCACCGAACAGGCGCGCGGCAGCGCCGGCGACCTGCTGTACCGGTGGGGGAATCCGAAGGCCTACGGCCGAGGGCGCTGGGAAGACCGCCAGCTCTACGGCCAGCACAACGTGCAGTGGATTCCGCCGGGCCACCTCGGGGCTGGCAACCTGATCCTGTTCAACAACGGCAACGAGAAGGACGGCCGCGGCTGGTCCTCGATCGAGGAGTTCACGATGCCGATCGATGCGCAAGGCCGGATCGTCGGTCCCGGCGACGGCGCTTTCGGCCCGGCGGCGCCCGCATGGCGTTACGAAGCCGAAGACAAGCCAAGTTTCTTCTCGAGCTTCATTTCGGGAACCTCGCGGCTGCCGAACGGCAACACGCTGATCTGTTCGGGCGACGACGGCTGGATCTTCGAGGTCACGCCCGCCGGCAAGACCGTCTGGGAGTACACCAACGAGCTCGGCGAAGTGAAGGAACCCGACCCCGAGAAGCCCGGCGACGACCCCAACCGCTTCCGCACCGCGCTGTACCGCGCCACGCGCATCGCGCCCGACCACCCCGGGCTTGCGCGCTTGCAGCCGGCCCGATAAGGCGCCGGACGGGTTGTTGTGGCGGCTCCTAGGATGGGCCCATGCTCCGCGTCCTTTGCACGCTGCTCCTGTCGACCGCCGCGCTGCCCGCGCAGGTGGTCGTCGTCGAGGCCCCGGTCCGCGGCCAGCTCTACGCGCGCGACCTGGCCACCAACCAGGCCAACGTGCCGGTGATCGGCGTGGTCCGGACGCCGGGCATGAGCCGCATGCACCTGCTGGTGGCGCGGGGCGGCGTGGCGTGGTCGTCGGCGACCGTCGACCTGGCCTACGCGGGCGGCGAGGCGCCGTTCTCCTTCTCGGCGCCGATCGACGCCGGCTGGCACGACTACACCTTCGAGCTGCGGCTCGAGGGCGGCGGCTCCAACCGCTCGCTCGGCAAGATCCGCGGCGTGGTGTGCGGCGACGCCTTTTTGGTCAACGGCCAGTCGAACGCGGTCGCCAGCGACTATCACGCCGAGGGCCTGGGCAACACGTCGCAGTCGCGCTGGATCCGCTCGTACGGATCCTCCACGTTCTACGCCTCGCAAGTCACGCTCGACACCGAGTGGCACCTGGCCGACGGCAACGGTCAGTACGCCGCGGGAGCGGTGGGGGCGTGGGCGCTGCGCGCGGCCGAACTGCTGGTGAACCGTTACCAGGTGCCGATCGCGCTGCTCAACGGCGCGGTGGGCGGCACGACGTTGTTCCAGCACCAGCGCAACGACGCCGACCCCGAAGACTTGAACACCATCTACGGCCGGCTGCTGTACCGCTCGAGGCTCTCCGGTCTGCGTGACAAGGCGCGCGCCATGCTCTGGCACCAGGGCGAGTCGGACGGCGGCACCGCCCCCGCGGCATTCACCGCCGCGTACGGCGCGCTGCGCGACGATTGGTTGGCGGA